>CAMNNQ010000155.1 GCA_946545645.1 uncultured Clostridia bacterium
GTCTTTTCGCCAGGGCATCATATCGCCCGAATAATCCGAATCATCATTTCCGCAGCCTGCGAATGTGAGCATCATCGCAAAGGCTGAGATCATCGCAAGTGTTCTTTTTGATTTCATATTTATCCTCCAAAATTGGTCTTTTTCCCGTAATGCTGCCGCCGCGGTCAGAAAACGAGTTTCCCTGCATTGGCGCAGAAAACGGCCTTTCACTTATTGTATGTCTCGATCTTTGCTCCGCAGCTCCGGCAAAATTTGCTGTTCTCATCGATCTTTTCCCCGCACTCGATGCAGAATGCCGCCGAATGCGTCTGCTGCACGGGAATATTTGCTCCCGCCATATTGAACCTGCTTGCAAGGCTCTCCGGCTGATCATTCTGATTTCTGAGGTTTTGCCTTTTGACCTTTCTCGAATGCAGAGCATTTTCTGTTTTGTCAACGGCTTTATTGCCAATAAATCCGACAGCGATAAACACCGCGAGAGTTATTCCGAATATAGCAAAATAAAGCATTGCCGCCTCCTAAAAAATGCTGTGATGCACCTTGAGATCAAGGTCGTATGTTTTGACGCCCGTGTTCGGATCGAGATTCAGAAATATCTTTTCAACAGATGTCATGAGCATATTCATCATTTCGCCGTCAACGTAACCGTAGTCCGTCGGTTTCCAGTGAGTGAACTCAAAGCGGAAGATACCTATACCTGAGGGTTCGTCAAAATCGACCTTATAAAGCCTAGCAGAATGATTCTTTGAATTGAAGTTCACCTGTGTACCTGCGTTACCCTCCAGAGCGCAGGGTATCTCCGCGACCTCAAGCTGTTTTTTCAGAGCAACCAAAGTGCCGCCCTTGGAAGTGAACTCCTCGCCTTTTTCTGGGAATTTACGGTCTCTTACGGTTATTTTCCCTTCTTCTCTGAGCCTTTTGATCTCCTTGCCGCGCGGGATCCCGATCGCCAGTCCTATACCTATCGCAACAACTATCACTACAACTGCTATCCACATATCTGTCCCTCACTTTTGTTATTGCTCAAACGGATTTTCCGCAGGCGGCAAGGCTCAAGGCCATTGCCGATGCGAGCAGCAGAGGGATAAGTTTTCTTTTGGTCATAGTCATTACTCCTTTAAAATTCATTTCTGACATCTGCTGTCACCTTGATTACAGATCAGATAGATCAGCCTCCGAGACCTCCGCCTGAGGTTGTATGAAAGCCGACCAGATAATACCGTCCGTCGATCTTCGTTGTGTATATATCATATGTATTAGAGCTTTCCTTGCCGATATTTACACAAGTGAACTGCGGAAAGGCTTTTAAAAGATCCTCGTACTCGTGAAATTCTTCTCTGAGATCTTCGGTTTTAAGCTTGCTTTCTTCGACCGCAGTCCATTTGGTCTTTTCGCTCCAAGCAAATGGATTTTTTCCATCTTTCGGATTCTTTTTGGTCACTATACTATATACTTGTTTTCCGAGAAATCCCTTGTATACCACAGGATTATCTTTGGTCTTGCTTCTTAGGTTTTCGGGGAAAACAGATACAAAAGCGTCGAAGTCAATACGATCATCTTCAAAATCACCGTCATCATCAACAGGCATCGGGAGTTCATTTGCCTTTGCGATAAGATCAGAGATCAAAGCGTAGCTCTCTTTGAAGTCAAGTCCGAGGGTGAAATTATCCTTAGGGTCTTCCTCTTTTTTTGATTTATAAACAAGTTGAATGACCGGATCGTATACATCTTTCAGATCGTCATAGTGATAACCGTTGTTGAGAAAATCTATGACTGTCTTATATACCTCGTATTCGGAGGCCGCGCCCTTTGGCAGTTTGTATTTATCCTCTGCGGTCTTGCTCTCCTCCGCGCTGCTGACAGCCCCGGAGCTTTCATCGGGCTGCGATACGGCGCTGCTGTCGGCGGGCTGTGAGGCTGTGCTTTCGACCTCGGACTTTGTTTCCTTGCCGTCGCTCTTGTCACCGCAGGCGGCAAGGCTCAAAGCCATTGCCGATGCGAGCAGCAGAGGGATAAGTTTTCTTTTGGTCATAGTCATTACTCCTTTGTTTTTACTTTCCCAACGCAAGCTCAGAGCTTTGCGGGGGATACCGTTCTCATTCGATCTTCACCGCAGCAGGATAGTATATCCCGCTATCGTCAATGAAAAGATATTCGTTGCCCGAAAGACGGTTCTCTTCTCCGTTGGCTGCTGTAATGACAATAAATCCCTTGTGTATGCTGCTTTCGGAATATGTTCCGGTGGAGAGAGTCTCACCTTCCGAGGAGATCCACTTCCACTTGCCGTTAGAAAACTCCACCTTTGTCATATCAGTCGAACCGATCCCTTTCGGCCCTTTCGTAAATCTATCCCTGATCATTTCTTTGTCGTAATAAACGGGATCGCAGTCATCTATTATTGCCTGAGGATCAAGAGAAACGGTAAAGCTCTTTCCCGATTCGTAACCGCCGTCAATTGTCCATCCCACGGTATCTCCGCAGAGAAAATCTCCGTGCTTTTCAAGAAGCTCGGCAGAAGCAAATTTGGCACCGCTCTTTGCTAAATCCAGCAGATCTATGCTCGGCACACAACTCGTAGCCGGAGGAATGCGTCTCATGTCATAGTTTGTAGGATCATTTAAGTAAAACTTTAAAGGTCCTATAAGCTTGAAATAAGTTCCGCTTCCATTCAGCACATCAAGCGCCTTACCACATTCATCTTCCGTTCCTGCTTGGAATTCGTTTATTTCCGGCTCGTCAAGTTTTTCCAAGTTTCCGGGTTTGGCATACCACGTAACCACATATTTCTCATAATTGAACTTTACCTTGTCATCATCAAGCTTGAAGCTGCCGGAAAGTTCGCATTTGTTCATATTGGATTTTGAAAATAAGCAGCTGAATCTGCCGTTTTCAAGCTTGATCAAGCCTGCTTCGGCATCGGCAAGCTCCTTTGGAGTATCAGCTCTCATCCGGAGATTTCTATACTGAGTTTTTGCTTTGTTTATCAGCTCATCAGCGGACAAACCGTAATCATTGTTATAGATCAAGCCGTCAAAACTCAGATATGTGCCGTCGATCTCCGACTCCGAGCTGCTGTTTTCTGCTTTGCCCCAGGGCATTTCGGCGTCTGAGCTGTCAGTAACTTTGCTTTCCGCAGTACTGCTCTCCGCCTCTGACTGCGTGCTTTCGGTTTTGCTGCTCTTGTCTCTGCCCCAGGGCGTTTCGGCACCTGAGTTATCGGAATCTCCGCAGGCCGTCAGCGCGAGCATCGCTGCGGCAAGCACAGCCGCAATTGCTTTTCTCATATTTGTCCCTCCGTTTAAAATTTTTGCATTTTAACTGTATATTTACAGTTCACAATGGTATTATACCATATTAAAATAATTTGCACAATACACAAAAGTATAGTTTTGACCAAAAAACAATGATTTTTATGAACCTCCCTACACAAAAGGGTAGTGCATTTTCAAAAAATATGTGCTTTAATATAGAATGAGTAAGTCTGAAATCACATCTGAAAGGGATGAAAAGCATGAGGGATTCGCGCCGCGAGATCAGGCTGATAGCCGCAGCCTTTGGCTTGCTGTTTGCGATCTCACTCTACCGTCAGCTCAGCATCCGGGTCCTGCCCGGCGATGTGATCCGTCCGTTTGTCGTATTTGCGGTATATGTTTTTCTCCTCGGCGGCTGGCTCCATTCAATAGCGCTTCGCATAACTCAGAGATTTATGCTGCGTTGTTTAAGAATAGAATGTTATATTATGATGTTCTGCTTTTTGTACGTCTGCTCCAGGATTCGGTGCTTTATAAAAATGTCCATATAATGCGGGTGAGCGGCTACTGCATAGTATTCCCGTGGATCATTACATTGATCTACGGCTTTTATGCCGCCTTCGGCCTCGGGAAGAACGAGGACTACAATCTCCCGAAAAATGGTATCTCCTGCTTATTCCGGGATTTATATCGGTCGCAGTAATGCTCACCAACGAGTATCACCACGCCGTTTTCAAGATATATCCCGAGGAAGAAGAGAATCTTTATTTCCACGTTTATTTCGGCTTTCTGATCATTCTTGCATTTTCTGTTATGCTTATCGTGATGCGAGTGTGCCTTATTTACAGCCGCACCCGCAGCATAGCACAAAAAAAGCACCGCAAGGTGCTTCCGATGCTGGTCGGTATTGCGATACCTGTTATAGTTGTCCCGTATTTTATCAACAGCTTTGTTGTGAATTTTGAGGTCATCGAGCTTACCGCAAAGGTGTTCTTTCTTGAAGCAATGATCTGGGAAAGCTGTATTATGATAGGTCTTGTTCCTGTCAACACTCATTACCGGACGGTGTTTGAACAGTCAACAGTCGGAATGAGGATAATCGACAGCAGCGGTCAGACAAAGATCAGCAGCACATACGCAAAAGAGCTGACTCCGCAGGAGCTTTCCGAGCTTTTGGAAAACGGCTCTCTCACCTCCGATCCTACGCAGTACCTTTATCTGCACAAGCTTTCGGAGGGTGAGCTTATCTATCAGCATGACGTTTCCGACATAAACATCCTGATAAACGAGCTGGAACAGGTCTCCGAGGAGCTGCGTCAGGAAAACACCCTGCTCGCAAAGGAACTGAACTCCCGTTCCGAACAGGCAGCTGTCAAGGCCAAAAACAGCATCTATAACAGCCTGTCGGAAGAAAATGCGAGACAGCTTGTGCTTATCGAGAACGATATCCGTTCCGCAGATACTGCCGACAGGAGATCACTTCTGCGCAGGCTATGCATAATAGGGACTTACGTCAAGCGGCGGTGCAATCTCCGCCTGATAGAGCAGGAGCAGGGCTGTGTTAATATGCAGGAGCTGTATATCAGCCTGAATGACATAGTAGGCAACCTTGCTATCTGCGGGATCGATGCCGTCCTCAGGTGGTCTCCTGTCCGCGATCTTGATACAAACCAGATATTTGCGCTTTTCGATCTTATCGAAGATGCCTTGGAGAAAAACTGCTTTCGGCTCGATTCGATAGAGGTGTTGATCGGAGACCGCAGCGGCATACGTTTCATTGCCGGGAACAATGCTCCGCAGGAAATGTATATAAGTGTATAAAAAGAAAGCGGGGGAGATCTGATGCGTTCAGTCAATAAAGCAGAGCTTTCGCGTTTGGTCAAGGAAGCAATATATTCCTATCCCGACGGGCTTTGCCGAGACCGACGGCAAACCAATTCTTGTCAACCGTACAATGAACCGCCTTATCTATACCTTGAAAGGCCACACTGTCATAAATGCAAACAATGTCTGGGACGAGCTTATGAGGATAAAAGAACACGGCGGCTGTGTTCGGATCGATTCTCCAAAGCTGCGCAGCAGCGAAAGCAAGGATGAAACAAAAATAGTGTTCAGGTTTCCGCCCCTAGATGGAAATATTTGGCAGTTCTCAAAACAGATCTTATCGTCCGGCAGCTTCACAGCAATACAGCTTGAAGCGACCAATATGACCGAACTTTACCGTATCAGTGAACAGCTTGGAGAAAACAATAAACGTCTGGAAATGCTTCGCATCAGACAAAAAGCTCTGCTGGACGATATTGTACGCATAAATCATGATAAGGAGCTGCTTGCGACAAAAATGAAGATACACGATGATTTCGGACGGTGCCTTATTGCATCGCGCAGATCGCTCGATTCCGAACAGATCGAGGATAAAGAATTCAAGCGGCTTATAACCGAATGGAGCGGAAAACTAACCGCTGAAAAGAAAAAGCCCTCAGAAACGCTTACAGAGCGTTTCCGAGAGCTTGCGGTTATTCAGTTCCAATAGGGTTTGTGCCTGTTGTGGTATGCTCCACAATGACTAATCGGACTTGTATGGAACAGAAATCAGGTGTGCCAGTAGGCTATGGATATGCGGGATAATACAGTTCATCTTATTTCTCCACACAAAGCATAATAGCCGGTGCTGGTCTGTCATAGCCGTTCAGGAACAGTCCTTTCTCCCTTGCTTCAAGTATAACAGCCGAGGGGAAATAGCTGCAGCAGTCCATATAACGCAGCCAATCAGGAACGGATTTCAAATGCTTCGGCAGCTTTACGGGATTTTTCATAAGCTCCATAAATCTGTCATGAAACCTCTCGGAAATTATATTGTCGTACTTCTCGCTCAGCTCGTAAATATCCCATCTGTCCTGCATGGAGATAACTGGGATATTGACCTGCAATTTACCCTCATCATCACGGAGCAGAGTATTCTGTTCTATCATCGTGCCTATATTTTCAAGCAGCTTTTTGTCAAGCATTTCAAGCATATCGGTCTGACCGAGATATATTGAATATATCAGCTTCGAAAACGAGTCAATATAAAAATATTCTTTATAGGTAGTGCCGAGAACAGAAGCATCTGTGTCATACAGACACAGCGACAGAGCTTTTGCTCCGATCACATTTTTCATATTGTTGACACTTTCACCGCTAAACTGATAGCGGCTGTAGGGGCAATGATCGTAATCATATCCAGAGGGGTAATGTGCTCCCATAGCATACCACTTGCCGCCGTTTGGTCTATCGGGATAGCTCTCAAAGGGTTCTCTTCCTCCGCTGACTTCATCACGCACTCCATTGACAGCGTGAAGAAGTGTCCTGAACACGAAAAAGCTCTCCAATTTGATAGCCTGTTCTTCGGTTTGAGTGTTGTAATATGCACGCCGGCGCAGCTCATCAAGCCCCTCGTCAACAATCTCCCATATCTCGGAGCATAGCTCTTTTGCAAGACTTAATTGCAAATCAAGCGAAGCAAGTCTTTCGTCCTCAGTGTGAATGATGAAATCAGTATAAACCTTATCTGATACCTTTTTCATCAGTTCACCATCCACAAGCCGCTCTACTATCGGCTCAATATATGTAGTCGAAATGCCTATCGCCTTTGAAAGCTCGGTCAGTGTGACGGGCTGCTCATAGGCGAGTATCAGCAGATTCATAGCGATACGATCCTGACCAACCAGCTTCCACGGCTCATCATCAATACCTGTCTGACCCGTATTGGCTATCCAAAGATCATCGGGTTCATAGCTCTGCTTAGTATAATTCTCCATAGCAAACTCCTTCCGAATATGCTTTCTGCCGGTAAACAGACGGTTCTTGACGGTGTTCTCAGGAATACCAAGTCTTTCCGCTATCTCGGCAACACTTTTGCCATTCATATAGTGCTGTACCATTACCTCACGATAAATTTTAGTGAGATTTGCAAGGCGGCGACGGATATTTTCCGCATCGTCCGAATTATCATCAATGCTGCTCTCATCGGCTATTTCCCCGACAACGTCAATGCAGACGGTAGGCTTGCGGTATTTCTCCCTCAGCATATCGTAATACTTGCGGTTCAGAACCGTCATCAGCCAGTTTTTAGGCTCGGCTATTTCCTTACCGTTCTCGATAGCTATCAATGCAATAAGCAGAGTTTCCTGAACCAGATCCTGTGCATCAGCGAGGTTATCACATTTTCGCACAGCCGCTTGCATTAGCAGATCGGCATATTCTGTTAATTCATTCTTATTCATAGGCGCACCTCTTTTTTGAAGCTTCACTTATTAGTCGCAGAATTAGTGGAAAGGTTTGATGCATCGGAGAAAAAAATAATACTCTGATTATTATACTCATCTCTGTTGAAAAAGTCAATCACCAGAAAAGTAAAAGCCTTATCCCCGTATTTCACAGGGATAAGACCTTTCCTCAATAGTTATATGTGATTACTCCTGAATTTCTCTAATGAAAGCCACACCGTCCTTGAAACCGACCTTGTAAGCAGCTCTCATCTCAGCGGCGGTATTGCTTACGCAGTCAAGAATTTTGTGGAACACTTCGATCTGCTTCTCGCTCAGAGAATCCTCAAACGGTATACAGAGCTTGCCCCACTCGTCGGAGAACTCTGCGGAGTGAATATCGCCCTGGCGGTAATTGTAAAGTGCATCGTTCATCGTACTATTTCCTTTCAAATACAGTTTTATCGGAAAAGACTGCATTGAAATCTTCGATAATTGGTGCTTACAAAGCTAACTAATGTATAAGTATATGATTATGCTATTATAATGATGATCCATAAGCAGTCAGAATTGCTCTCAGCCACTTTTAATATCTTATGGTTATTATATCCCTCAAAAAATAAAGCCCCTCAGACGTGATTTCTCGACGTCTGAGGGAGTGCTTGTTGTTGGATATGTACCTCATAATAAATTGTTCGTCATTAGCGGCTTCGACAGATCTTGCAGATCAGCTCCATTCGCTGTCCGCACAGATCAAATTTTTCACCGAATATATTTCCGACCATGAGGGCTGGGAGCTGATCGAAGTCTATTCCGACGAGGGCATCACAGGGACTTCGACCAAGAAGCTCGACAACTTCAATCGCATGATAAAAGACTGCGAGGAGGGAAAGATCGACACGATCCTGGCCAAAGAGGTGAGCCGTTTTGCGAGGAACACTATCGACACTCTTACCTACACCCGCAAGCTGTCCGATCTCGGTATCAACGTGATCTTTATGAATGACGGTATCGACATAAGTGACAAGGACGACGAGCTGCGATTATCCATTATGGCGAGTATAGCTCAGGAAGAATCCTGAAAGATCTCCGAGAGAGTCAAGTGGGGCATTCGCCGTAAAATGGATGACGGCTGGGTTTACGGATATTGCGAAATGCTCGGCTTCAGAACAAAGAACGGAAAGCTTGAGATCGTACCCGAAGAGGCCGAGATCGTCAAGCGTATTTTTCACAGCTACGTCTATGAGGGCAAGGGCTGTCATACTATCGCAAACGAGCTGAATGCTGCAGGTCTGCTGACTGCGAGGGGCAAAATGTGGCGTGAGGACGGCGTTTGCAGGATACTCAAAAATGACAAGTATGTGGGAGACCTTACCCAATGGAAGCATTACTCCACCGACTTCCTCAGCAAGCGAGTTTTGCAAAACAACGGAGATGATCCCGACACGCCGCTTATCACTATCAAAGATCATCACGAAGGTATCGTTTCAAGAGAAGTGTGGGACGCTGCACAGAAACAGGTGTACGAAAGAGGTCTGCTGTCCCGCGAAGGGCGGAAATATTCGAGTCATTATTGGTTCAGCAGCAAGGTGAGCTGCGGCTGCTGTGGGTATTCGTATAATGATTCTGGCAAAGCTAATATCAAGAAAAACATCCTCACCAACACTTGCAAAGCTGCTAGCGGTAATTATGGTCGTCGTAACGGTAATGAGCCTGATGTCGGTGAACGCATCGGCTTGCGACACTTCTGAGGTGTCGGGCTCAAACTGGATGAGCTGTCTGCCGGACGACATCCCTCTCAACGAGCTGAGCATCCCCGGCGCACACGATGCCACCGCCGTAAAGACACGGTACTTCACTCAGACCGCTGCACAGACCCAATCACTGTTTTCGGATGATATGCTCAAGGCGGGCGTCCGCTATTTCGACCTGCGGATCTACAAGAAAAACAACGACTTCTATATGTGCCACCAGAGCGTCAACTGCAAGGACAGGGACGGCAGCGATCTCAAACTCCAAACCGTCATTGACAATATGACAGGCTTCCTTGACGAGAATCCCGGCGAAGCTCTTATCCTTCAGATCAAGAGCGACCGTGACGGCAATAAGAACGATCAGAGCATCGCCGATTATTTCAAAGATCTCGCTTTACAGGGCAAAATCTATATCGGAGATACCGTTCCCACACTTGGGCAGGCAAGGGGCAAAATGGTCATCCTCAGCAGGCTCGACCTCGGAAATGATACAAGCACCGCCAAGTATCAGATGCCGAACTGCGGCGATAAGCAGGTTTACTGGGCAATTGATGTCCATACCTTCAACTGGGGCGACGAAAAGAACAAGACCATGACTCTGACCGCCGAAGATCTTGACTACGAAGTATGGACCGAGGACGAGTTCGATGTAACAAGGAACGAAAAGCGGGCTTATATCACCAATTCGCTCCTTGGTGACAAGAGCGCAGCCGTCCGCAGAGATGCGGCAAAGGATGCAGGTAAGCACGCCTGGTCGATAGTTTACACCAGCCTCAGCCACCAGAGCGTTGTGGGTGTGATCGGTGAGATCGCGTAACCTTTTTTCAACTTCGACCCCATCGTTTTTCCAAAGGACGGAGCCGATACTATCAATCCCAAGCTGATGACTCTGCTCAGAGAGCACAGCGACCTCTACACCGGATGCCTGGTCTGCAACTTTATCAACGCCGAGCTTGCCGGCACGATCTACATGAGAAACTTCAACAGATAACAGCAATGAGAAAAGCGCCCGTGCAGATGTGCGGGCGCTTTTTAGTGCCCTGAAAAAAATTTTTTCAGTTTTTTTGAAAATCTCTGTTTTTTGTAAGACTGTTGTAATACCGGGTGTGTTATTATGTAATCACAGAAGAGGAAAACACCTCAGACAACCAAAACCAAAACAGAAGGAGGAAAAACAATGTTTACAGGCTTTTGCATATTAGGCGGCATCGCAGCATTTGAAGTGTTTCTGTATCTGATCAGCCCGTGATTGGATGACGGAAGATCGCACAAAACAGTATTGATCTGAAAGGAGGAAAGAACAATGATTACATGGATCTGCATAGCAGGCGGAGTTTTTGTGGTAAGCGAAGTTTTACTTTTCGTACTTTAATAACAGACGATAAACAAAGACTATACAGAAAGGAAGTGAAAAATATGTTTACATTTATAGGAGCTTGCGTCGCATTAGTCGGATTCGCAGCATGGCTTGATTCGATCATCTGAGATAAATAGTAAAACCATAAAGAACACTCGCAATAACCAAACTTAAACGAAAGGAGAATTAATATGATCACATTTTGTCTGGTAATGCTCGGCGTTAGCACAACTTCAATGATCGTGGGAGGTAACCTCACGACGATCTTCGGATAAACAGGGAGTGTATAATGAAATTCAATATGATCGAGTAAAGCGTCCGTGCAATAGTGCGGGCGCTTTTTGGTGTGCCAAAAGCCACTGAATAAACAATCTGCAACAATTATGCGTCACTGTGTTGCATAAGCGGCGATTCGTTGCACTTATGTTGCTTACTCAACAAACCAGCCTTCCATAAGCGTATCGAACCCAACACCGAAGTTTGCCACGCTGTTATCTCTTTCAACAACCATCAGATATAAATAACCGTTGTCGGTCTCAACGATATAACAGAGTGAATTTTGGTATGAAACCGGATCGACATAAAACTCGCAGCACATTGCGACGAAGTCCTCATACGTCTTCACTCGTTCTATCCGGTACACACCCTCAACGCCTTTTGCGAACTCTGCGTCCCTCTGCTTGACCTGCGGCAGTGCATTGAGCACTTCCAGTGTCGCGGACGTAAGTTTCTTCTGTTTGGATGCTTTTCTGTAAATAACATCTCTGTAATCATCCAACCAATCCTGTGTATTGTTCAGCAGGGGAACCCCTCCTGTTTTCTTTGTTCATATTATATCATGATGATGCGAGTATTTCTTTATCTTTGTTCGCAGGATATTCGGTCACTGATCGATCTCCTATATTATATCAGAGCACCAGGGAAAAGACAATCAAACCCGCCGTTTAAATCCGGCGGTCATATTTTCGCACAGCTTTCACTTACACTTTAAGTCCCTTTAAGGTCGCCGGTGTATAATATGACCATAGACTTGAAAAGGGGGTCTTTCTTATGAAAAACAATACCAAGAGATTTATCATAACTGTAGCGGTCATCACGATGCTCTCACTGGCATCCTGCGGAAGCTCTGACAGCAGCGGACAAAGTTCTTCTGCGGCTGATACATCCTCAGCGGCTGTGACCGAAGCTCAAACCGATGACAGCAGCACTGCAGAAACTACAACAGCGGCAAATGCTTCCGAACCGTCCGAAACTGAAACGTCTGAACCGGACGATAGCGAAGCCGAGAAAGCATCGGCAGAGCTCTCCGCAGGCGTCTCCGATATCCAGATACTTGAAGCCAGTGCCGATAATACGTCGCTGACCTCCGGAAATGCAACTGTGAAGATCGGCAACAAGAGCATTGATCTCAGCGGTGCCTACATCATCGACGGCGTAGATGCGGTCATTACGGGCGGGACTTACACTTCATCTGAGAGCGATCAGAACGTGTTTCTTGTTATCAACGGCGGTTCGCTGAAGATTTCCAATGCCGAGATCGTAAAGACGGGAAACGCTTCGACCAACGACAGCAAGCGCACCTTGGATGTATCGGATGACTACAATTTCTACGGCATCAATTCCGTGATACTCGTTGTGGGTGAGGGCAGCTCGGCGGAGATCACCGACTGCACCATTACATCCGATTGCAGCGGTGCGAATGCGGTATTCTCCACGACAAACGCCACGGCGAATGTTTCCTATGTAAAGATAACGACTGCCGGTAATTCCTCCCGGGGCGTGTATGCGACCTATGAGGGCACGATCAATGCAGATCACGTTGACATCACCACAAGCGGTGCACACTGCGCGCCAATCGCCACCGACAGAGGCGGCGGATATGTGACCGTAACGAACTCCAAAGTACAGTGCTCCGGCGATGGCAGCCCCTGCATCTACTCGACGGGCGATATCAAGGTCGAGAACGTCATCGGCGTATCGACAGGCGCACAGGCGGCGGTCATCGAGGGCAAGAATTCTATCACGATGACCAACTGCGACTTTACTGTCATCGGAGGCAACAACGGTGTAATGCTCTATCAGAGTATGTCAGGCGATGCGGCCGACAGCGACGCGACTGCAAGCTGTTCCGAGCTCACGATGACCGGCACGACTATCCGCAACGGCACCGACGGGCCGATGTTCTACATCACGAACACCACTTCAGTCATTAACCTGAACGGCGGCAACACGCTTGAATGCTCAAACGGTCAGCTCGTCAATGCCGCAACGGGGCGCTGGGGCAAGGACGGTTCCAACGGCGGAAACCTTTCGCTGAACATCTCGGGCGACAGCTTGTCTGACAGCGTGACTGCGGACGACATCAGCTCCGTTGCGGTAAACGTGCTTGACGGCGGAGCATTCACCGGAGAGACCTCGGGCGAGGTAGCTGTCGGGTAATATTCCAGGGCAACTGTCTGTTGGGTCAACAGCAGCAGGTAATAACACAACAGCGCGGGCAGGATGAAGCTGTCCGCGCTGTTGATATATTCTCAGGTTATATACGTCATATCGTCCTCGGCTATGCTGCAAAGCTGTAACTTTGAACTGCTGCCCGATAATTTTGAAAAAAGATCGGTATCAGATCACGATGAATGTCTGATCAAAATTGGATCGCCCACCCATAACTCGCATAACCTCTTGACAAATTGAGTTATGTGAGTTATAATTATATCAGCGGAAGGAGGCGTGACCGATGAAAGAAAATGAACTGACCGAAAGAATAGCCGAGCTTGAAAAGCTGATCTCGGAGCTTCCGAAAGGGAGCATCTCTGTCAAGCGTATCAACGGCAAGGAACAGCCTTATCTTCAATGGACTGAGAACGGAAAGCGTCACAGCAGATATATAAAATCGGAGGAACGCGATGGGCTGTTTGCGCAGGTCGCTCAAAGAAAAGAACTGGAGCAGGAGCTTCAAACCCTTAAAAAGAAAATGCCTTCCACTGAAAGGAAGACATCTGTAAATGCAGTTTCAAAAATCGACAGCAATTCTTTTGAAACAAGAGTTATCATCGGTGACGGACTAAAATTGCTTTGCAGCCCTGTCCTCGGTTTCAAGTACAGGGACAGTATGAGCGTTCTTAGGAATTATCTGAACGGCAATACCGACGGGCGCATCTGCCTGCTGTACGGACTTCGCCGGACAGGCAAGACCACTATGCTCCTGCAGGCGATCTCTGAGCTTCCCGCAGATCACACCGCGTATATCAAGATAATGAGCCGTGACAGCTTCGATGCTTTGGAGCGCGATATCCGAAAGCTCCAGGCTGCGGGATACAGGTATCTGTTTATTGATGAGGTCACGCTGCTGAATGACTTTATTGATTCGGCTTCGCTGTTCTCGGATATCTATGCGATGATGGGAATGAAGATCGTCCTTTCGGGTACCGATTCTCTCGGATTTATCCTTTCCGAAAGCGATGAACTCTATGACCGCACCTGCACGATACACACAACTTTTATCCCGTTCAGAGAATACTCACGTCTGCTTGGCATCCGTGATATTGATGAGTATATCCGCTACGGCGGAACATTCAGAGTCGGTGAGACGGATTTTGACGATCCTGAGCTTATGGATGAAGCCGTATCCTTCCGTGACGATGAATCAACCAGACGGTATATCGACACGGCGATAGCTCACAACATCCAGCACAGCCTTGCCCATTACAGACACGGAACTCACTTTCGTCATCTGCTCGACCTGTATGATGCAGGCGAGCTGACAAGTGCAGTAAACAGGATAATCGAGGATATGAACCACAGCTTTCTGCTGTCGATACTGACAAAGGATTTTATCTCCAACGACCTCGGCATAAGCAGGAGCAATCTCAGAAAGAACCGCGATCCCGAAAAGAGAAGCGATGCTCTGACTCTGATAGACGAAGAGAGCGTAACGGAAAGGCTCAGACACATCCTCGACATCAAGAACAAAAGCGAAATGAAGGTGGAACTGACAGCCGATCATATCCGCGAGATAAAAGAGTATCTCTATCTTCTTGATCTGATAGTTGACTGTCCCATTGAAACGATAGGCGGTGAGAAACCTGCGGAGCATATCATCTTCACCCAGCCCGGTATGCGGTACAGTCAGGCGCAGGCGCTTGTGTTCTCCCTTATGAAGGACGAGACCTTCTCGGGGCTGAACGCCAAAGAAAAGAATATGGTGACAGAGCGTATCCTTGAAGAAGTGCGCGGGCGGTTAATGGAGGAGATAGTTCTCCTTGAAACGCAAAAAGCAGCTACGAAACACACAAGGGTGTTCAAGCTGCAATTTCCGATAGGCGAGTTTGATATGACAGTCGCCGACGAGAAAAATATCAGCTGCCGTATCTATGAGATCAAGCACAGCAAGGAAACCTCCCCCGCACAGTACCGTTTTCTCGCCGATAAGGAAAAATGCGGGCAGACCGAACACCGATACGGTGAGATAATGCAAAAGGCTGTGATCTATCGAGGCGAGTCAAAGCGGTTTGAGGGAATGGAGTATGTGAATGTTGAGGAGTATCTTGAGGGGCTGGGATGAAGAAAGGCTATCGCTAATCTCCAGTGCCGTAAAAGCAAGAATCATCTGAAAGGCTCCCGCAAGAGAACAGCCGAGGATGACAGGTGCTTTGAGAATAGTTTCAGGAAGCTGATCCTTGAGAGCGTTGTCTTATAAGATAACAGAATAATAGGATCCCCATCATCAGGGCTTGAAGCCTCGATGGTGGGGATTTTCATTATTTATAGTGCTTATGGGATGATGCAGCCCTTTTTAATAGAAAGCGTTGGTTTGAAATATCGTATATTATCTTGCATCACTTTCACTGATAATTATAAATAGAGCTGATTTCATTATGCAGATCATATCAGTACATTTGGTTCTTAACGGAGTTGTTCTTAATCCAAGATCTTCGGCTGCGGTATGAATTTGTGAGTTTCCTTCGGAAGAAGTGAGCAAGGAAACATTCTTGCTTTTTAACAAATAATAGTATATAATATCAGTGGTGATCAATTATGAAATTTAACAATATTCTTTCGGGAATAATTGAGGCTCACGGGATCAAAGCCGCGGATATACACAGGCTTACTGGTCTGAAAAGGCCGTATATCAGTAAACTGCTGAACGGTGATCTTGTACCGTCATCTTTTGAGCAGGCGGAAAAGATCGTCAGCTGTTTTGGACTTTCACTTGAAGAAGAGCTTGCTTTGATCGATGCATTCATCGAATGCAGATCATCTGATGAGAACAAACTAAGCTGGAATGCGTTAAAGAACATTTATCGTCTGGAGTATTCCGTGTCCGCTGAGGAAGCGCCGCCGCAGGCTCCCGAATCGGAAAACGGCAGCCTTGTGACCGGCGAAAGGCTTATTGACGAGCTTATTGCCGTTTTTGCGGCGTCTGACAATATAGAGCTGTTTTTCTCGGGAATATCTGCTGAAGGAGTCGATAGGCTGTGCAGACCGTTTTCTGCACTTCCGGACAGTTCAAGCCTCAGCTGGCTCATGCCGATGTCAGGAAAAAAAGAGTCGGATGCTTTAGGCCTTTTCGCGTTTACCAATTCGCTGAAGCTGATGGGCATCAAGGACTGTACCGTAACGAAGGCGGAGACTGACCTTAATGCTCTCGTCCGGGGTGTTCCCTTTCCCTTCTATGCTCTGGCAGGAACCACGCTGATCCTTTTTGATGCCGATGTTGAAAAGGGACAGGTCTTCAATGATCCGGAGATCATCGAGCTTTACCGCAAAAGGTTTGAGGATCACTTCAAGGAACATGATCCGATGGCGTTCTCCTTTGAGAAAGCGGAGGATGTGCTGACTTATTGCAGCCGATATCTGCCCTTGCTGCTTGGAAAAAAGAACATCTGCTATATCGTAGCCAACGAGCCCTGCATAGTTTTCGATCTTTCCAAGAATGCTATAGAGGATCACACGATCGAGGCAGGCTCCGGACACAGCTTTGCGGATATGTACACGCAGTATCTCAGAAGCTTTATCAGATCCACTGAGGCTTTCTATGATATTTGTTCCGTAGGCGGAATAACAGATTTTCTTGATTCAGAGGAGTGGTATGAGCTGGGGAAGCACTTTTCCAAGAACATATTAAAGGAGCTGCGGATAAAGGCTCTGGAAGCCGCCGCCGCAAGCGTTAATGATACCTCTCCCATGCGATCTCTCGGACTCAGGATACCGGACTTCAACCGGTATTCGTTTATCGGAACAGACATTATGAACGGAGGCTGCCTGATCCTTGTCTATGACTTTGAAGAAAAGCCTCTTGTTGTCATCGCAAACGACAGGGCTCTGACCACGCCGCTGATCTCTCTTCTGACAGAGCTTAAAAAGATCGGTCTGATCGACGGCGAAGAAAAGACCAGAGCGTTCATTCAGACTGAGATCGAAAAAAGAAAAGGAACGGAGGAAGAATAATGTTCAGAAGATCAGCAGCGTTAGTTTTAACCGCAGTGATCGCGCTGGGTATGGCGGGATGCGGAGACAGCGGCTCTGAGGCCAGCACAGAACGATCCGCAATAAAAGGCACCGAACTAAGCAGACAGGAGCAGGCTGCTGATGCTGATAATAATTCATCGGATAAGAATACTGAGATACCCGTATTAGGTGGGTGGAGAGCCCTCGAATTAAAAAAAGGCAGCGACACTGAAACTGATAACAGCTTTGAATATGTTTTGTTATTCGGAGACGACGGACAGTATCGTATGACATACGAAAAAGCAAAGAAGTATGAGTTTAAAGATAACTGTCTCTATCTGTATCAGGACAAAGTTATTGATTATATGAAATATACGGTTCAGTCAAAGGAAAACGGATTTCTGATCAAACCAATTGCATTCAGCTATCAGAATGTGGAATACGATATTGAAGAATATAACAACAAATACAAACTTGATCCAAAGAGTGCGCCTGTGCATTTATATGATCCTTCATATATGCTTCTTCCATATGAGGGAAAGCATGGGAATGCAGAGGAGGAGTATAATCAAAGCCTAGAGATTTATGATTTGATGACTTTGAACCGCACAGCCAAATATGTTTTTAATTCTGTCAACGAGTATTTCTATGAGCACGGGACAGACAGAAGCACTTACAATAAATATGCCGGAGAGTATTCCAAAAATGGCGCAAGAAATGAACTGTCGGAGATCATAACTGCGGCTTTGTCAGAAACCGAAAGCATGGATGTTGAGTGTTGTCTCGTTGCAGTTCTTAACAAAGAGAATAATGAGTATAACTACTATATTCAGACAAAAGCCAAGGGACATAATCAGATCGGACAATACCCGGAGCCAAGGACGGCGAGTTTTGATAATCCGTCCCTATCTTCAGATATAGTCTACGGGACATATACTAAATTGCCTGAATAATATGAACGGAGGAAAAAATATGTTCAAAAGATCAATAGCCATTTTATCAGCCGCAGTGATCGCGCTGGGTATGGCGGGATGCGGAGAGAGCGATCAAACGAAAAGCTCATCTCGTACAGATACGGGGTCAACTGGTTTGACCACAGTTTCAAAATCAGCAGCAACGAGCAGCATAAAGAAAAACGATGAGCCTGAAGACGTGTTTATTACAGAGATCAACGAAAAGAAAGTATATTTAAGGATCAAGTATCCCAGGGAAATCAAAACGACATACAATGATTCATATTCAGTTGTAGTTCTTGATTCCGTGACAGTCGAGATCAAAGATGAGAAAACGGCTGAAATAACCGTACATGGGAGAGTTACAGAAAACACCTATGACGGAAAAACTGCCTGCTATTTTGAATTTAACACCTATGCTGATGACGGAAGAAATATTTGGAGAGACATGGATGTGCTGAAACCTGTTGTTGCAGGAGAAGAAATAACTCATACTTTCAGATACAGCTGGATACCGTCAAAATACGGTAAAGGAAAATATCATATTACCATATCGGGAATGTCTGTTCCAGCGAATACAAGAACAGCGTTATAGTTCATTTACATAATAAAACTGTCAAATGGTGCTTTTATATGTATACTATCCGGGGGCCGGGATTTTGAGGCACCGCTTTGATCACGTCATTTACATATAAATGACTGCATTCTTCAGATCGGAGGAAAATCTATGTATAAAAGAATTACAGCTGTCATGTCTGCCGCAGTTCTCGCACTGGGTATGGCTGGATGCGGAGACAGCGACAGCACCAATGCTCCTGCCGTTTCGGGGACGGGAGAACCTGATGACAGCGCTTCACTGGTCAGACCAGTTGACACGGATGACACGGAGGACGTACCCGGCTTTTCCGAAAAGCTGTCAGCATTTGAGGAACTGTATAATAAGTATTGGGAAGGTCATGAAAAGAATAACGGTTCCATAGGCGACGGGAGCAGTGATACCCATACAGAAGAAGAGAAGAAAGAGTTCAAGCGCAAAAGGATAGAGCTGCTATCGCCTTATCCGGAGGAAAAGCTGAAAGCGGCTATTGAGGAACAGTGCAGGTGCATCCGGGATAATGATCCTGATAAATTCATGGACTGTCTCAACACGGATTGCCTGAAATACTATGAGTCATATTACAGTGATACCCGCCATACTTATAACAGCTTTATTGAGCAAAACAAAACAGAAAAGGCTGAAGAATACCTGAAAGCAGAATACACCGAGGATCTATTCCAAAATACTTCCAAAGAGCTTACAGCCTCCGATTGGCCGGAGAATATTAAGGTCTCGGAATATGAGATCACGGACTGCACAACGGGAATGAGGATGATCACCGAAAACAACGATCCAACGAAAGTGACCGGCAAGGAATATGTCATAGAAATTCATATTCGGTTCCGGCTTGCGGACAGTGATCTTTGCGGTGAGGCTCAGATCATTCAGACGGCCGAACACGGCGACCTGATCCTCGTTTATCATCAGATCAGTACAGTACAGCAGTATTCGCTCAAAAAAGTTAATTCGGCCGCTAAGCTTGCCTTCACGGTCTGCCAGAACCGTATGAGCGACAAAGAAGCAGACGGTATTGATCGGAAAAAGCAGATAAATGACGGAGATTATGCAAAGTCAGCATCCCCTGAAGGCTTGAATGTTATGAGTACAGAGGGCCTCGGTGAGGGAGACAAATATATAGCCGGAGCTCTTCTTGACAACGGAGACGAGAATTATACGGTATGCGTCAGATTTGCGGAAAACGGCAAGATCAGCTTTGCTCAGGCGATATCTTCGGATCATCCCGGACTTATCGGACAGTATCCCGAACCGACTGTTCCCGGGGACGAAGGAAAGATGACATTCGGTCAGTATAACGATCATAAAGGATAAAGTGGTTACATGAAAAAAGGAAAGATCATAGCGATAGTTACTGCCGCTGCGATAGCAGTCGGAGGAGGCATCACGTTTTTTGCTTTGAATGGTTCGGACAAGGATCCCGTGAAGAGCAGGAAGGATAAAGACAGCTCCGGAGTAACGTCCGTCTCGGATGAAAAGACGTTCGACGAAAACAATGTCGGAGAGATATACTGCGCTCCCATCGACCCCGATCATATTGCCGAGGACGAATGCGGGATGATGTACGCCGACAACGAGCTGCTCGTTGTCGCCCAAAAAGGAGTAACAAAGGATCAGATCGCAGACCTTGCCGAGGAATATGATGCTGAGATCGTCGGGTATATCGAGCAGACGGGAGATTATCAGTGGAAAATGTCTTCTGCTTTGAAAGCAGAGAAAATATCGGACATTATTGACAAGCTCAAAAAGAATGATAAAATATCCGACTGCTGCCTGAATTATATCTACGACTATGAGACCGATGCCGGCCCTGAAGAACAGGTCATAACCTACGGCTCCAAGTGGAGCGCCTATCTGTCTGATGCCACCGACACAAACGGCAGAAGCTGGGGAGCCGAGCTTATAAATGCTCCGGCAGCGTGGAGCTATATGGAGAGCCGCAAGGTAGATATCAAGCCTGTCCGCGTGGGACTGGTAGACAGCGGCTTCAACGAGAGCCATGAGGATCTGTCCTTTGCTGAGAACGGTATATTTTATCAGAATGAACGCAACGCAGTCCCCGACTATGCAAGTGATAAGGAAAGATATGAAGCCACCCATCACGGGACACATACAGCGGGGACCTTTGCCGCCGTCGGCACTAACGACGCCGGCATCAACGGCATTTATCCCTATTCCGAGGGCAGACTGTACGCTGTCTCCAGATCAAACGCCGTCCGCCACGCGGAAAACGGCTCATGCTTCCAGTCCTGCATGACCGATAAGATTGCTTTTTCAGAGCTGATATTCAGGAATGTGAAGGTCATAAACCTTTCCATGAATAACGAGAGAGCCCGTGTAGATCAGATAGTAAACAAGAAAAGCGACTGGGAGGATGCTCTCAATAATCTGAACAAGAATTCAAAGATACTGGGCGATTACTTCGAGCGCCTGATAAAGCAGGGCTATGATTTTGTTATCGTCAGCGCCGCCGGCAACGGCTCAACAGCCGCCACGGGCAATATGGAGTCTCAGTACAACAGTTATATCAATAATATCACGAACGATACCGTCAAGGACAGGATAATCGTCGTAGGCTCTGTAGGTCAGGAAAGCAGCCCCCATTATGACAGTAAACTCAAATTTGAGTATTACGATATAAAGGGGAAGTACGATATCAGTTCATTCTCCAATGCGGGGAACAGGGTAGATATTTTTGCTCCGGGCTATGATGTTTATTCCTGCTATTCCTCGGTGTTCTATGATGAATCAAACAAAAAATACTATTCCGCCAGCGCCGGAGAGCAGTACTGGTATCTTTCCGGCACATCCATGGCTGCGCCCCATGTGGCCGGCGTATGTGCGGATGTCTGGAGCGTAAACAACAAGCTGACAGGGGAACAGGTCAAAAGCATAGTGACCAAATCTGTGCTGGTAAATACCAACTGTCCCTTAATGGATGGGGTAAACAATGAAAATCTTGCCGAAAAGGTTAAGGAGTCGGGCTACAGAGGCGTTTACAAATATCCCATAGTCGATTGCAACGAAGCTGTCAGGACTGCCTTCTCCACAAAGGGTCTGTCAAAAAACTCAGGAGAGAATTACGGCGCAGCCCTGGGATGGGTCGTCGAAAGAGGCCCGGAGGATCCACCTGCAGATTCATCCAGCAAAAAGATAGCTGACGTGACACTGGAGGTCTATACCAATTCTGCCGAGCATAAGAGAGTGACCGTTGACGATGTAAAGGAATGGAAGACCGATGACCACGGGCATTTCGAGATACTTCTTCCCGAGGGAGATTACCTGATAGAAGCGCATAAGAGCGGCTACAAGGAAAAGACGGGGGATCATTCGGTGGCCGCCAGTGTGAGATCAAACGAGATAACATATACCGAATGGATCGAGCTTGAATCCGAAAGCTCGGAGCCTCCGGATGCTGCGGTTGTCCGTAAAAGCTATCAGGAAATCCTGGATTCGATCAGAGACGAGCTGAGCTCAGATATGACTGAGTGGAAAAAAGACAAATACGGGAGTGATCCAGATTCAGTCGGCTATATGCTCAAGGATCTGAACGGCGACGGCATCGACGAGCTTATCATTGGCTTGATATCTATCGGCGAAAACTGGGACTATGAAAAGAACCGTATCATAGAGCTCTACACCTACAAAAACGGCAACGCAGAGCGGATCTTGTTCAGTTGGTGGAACAGGAACGAGTTTTTCCTTGTGTGCGGCAACAAGATACTGAACCACCAAGCGGGAACAGAAGGTCTGCATATCTACAGCCTTTTGGAATTCAGTCCTGATATGGTTGACGGCAACAAAGAGTACGCTTGTTATATCTCGGCTATGGCAGGAGAATATCAGTATAACGGAGCAGACGGGTCAAATAGAAGCATTACGAGGGATGAGTTTGACTCGGTCAAAGCTGAATGGACACAGCTTGCAGAATTCACACTTACTCCGATCATTTCCTCTTCCGGCGGTTCCGGATCCGATAACCCGGGCTCTCCTCCAGATGACAGCGTAGAGTTTGCCGGTCACCGCTACAAGGTGTTCTTAAATCCCGAAGAGTATGATGTTTATCAGAGCAAGGCTGCCTGCGAAGAACTCGGAGGACATCTCGTTTCCATAAACTCGCAGGAAGAACAAAATTTCATCGTCAGTCTGCTGGGTGAAAAGGATAATTACTGGATAGGCCTGGAACGCGACAGCTCCGGCTGGCGCTGGATGGACGGCAGCAGCTTCTCATACAGCAACTGGGATTATTGGATAGATGCTGATGGAGAAAGGTTTTCACAACCTGATAACTACGAAGGTCGAGAGTTCAGCTGCC
Source organism: uncultured Clostridia bacterium (assembly GCA_946545645.1). GTDB lineage: Bacteria > Bacillota > Clostridia > Oscillospirales > Ruminococcaceae > FB2012. Next base: position 22,938 of record CAMNNQ010000155.1, read on the forward strand.
GGATAGCAGGAAACACTGTAGAGTATGAAGATTGGTATATGAACAAAGGCGGCTGGATAGATACCGACGGCAGCGGCAAGGGTGAGGACCTGTCCACTTATGGATATATCTGCGAGTGGGACAGCTGATGACCGAGTTAGTATTTCCAAAACGTGATTTGTAGCGAATATTATAGATAATACGAATAATCAGGTACTGTTGCACACCCTCAAAAAAAGAAGCCTGACACGCCGAAAAAGCAGTGTCAGGCTTCTCATCATGTGCGATTGTCGTTTTCGTTCAAATAATAGTATAGAATGATCCCCGTCATCAAGGCCTGGTGCCTCGTTGACGGGGATTTTTACTTTATATCGGAGTGCAGAAAGATGCCGCTGCTTACTTTTCCTCTCCTGCCTTGAAATTGTAAACAGGCTTGATTGTCTCAACGATCTCAACCGTATCGCCGATGTTGCTGACGATATCCTCCATAGTCTTGTAAGCCATAGGACACTCATCAAGTGTCGCCGAGCTGACAGATGTGGTATAGATACCGTTCATCTGCTTCTTGAATTCGGAGACCGTGAAGCTCTCCTTCGCTGCTGCTCTCGACATATCTTCTGCGCATCAGCGATATCTTTGATGTGACGCTTAACAAGCTCCCGCCACATATCCGAATTTGTGTATCCGAGCCGGACAGCATCTTCACGGCGCAGGGATACAACGTGGGTCCAGACGTTGCCGGGGTGATTTGCTACCTCATTTGCAACAGCATTCAAATCGATTGGAGCATTGCCGTCATTGAACAGACCATGTGATCCTCTGCGCTCTGCACCGGGTCGCTTTGCCATGTAGTCAACAAAGTTTTTGCGGTTCCCGATCACATCAGCGTGACGTTCTATGATCGTAGAGATCAGCTCAGAGGCATTTTCGGCAGTTGGTTTCGTAGTGTAGTCTTCATATTCGAGATATGTCTTTGCTATTGGAAACTCTTTCAGCAGTTCGTTTATGAGCTGAGTTTGATTTGCAGTCACCGCAGTATTGCTCTGCGGCCGCTTCTCTACTGACTCACGGGTGGCGATATATTTTGTGTAGTTAGCTCGCCGGGCTTTTGATTTCTTGGTGCCGCTTCTGATGTAGCGGCTGGTGACGATTAATTGTGATGGCATAGTAGACCTCCTACTTGACAAATATGCGATTTTGTGGTATTATCTATGTAGACAATTTGCGATTTTGAAGATTTGAGCTGTAAAATATTTTGCGATTTTGCTGAATCGTGTCAAAAACGGGGTGCTGATATGTTTAAACGGAAAATATATGATAAGCTTTTGGAATGGAAAAAAGAAACTGACGGACGCACTGCTGTCCTTATTGAGGGTGCAAGACGAATCGGCAAATCAACAGTTGCCGAAGCGTTCGGCAAAAATGAATATGATAGCTATATCCTTATAGATTTCTCCATTGCATCAAAAGCAACAATAGAATTGTTTGAAGACATTTCCGATCTTGACTATCTGTTTTTGCAGCTGCAGCTTCAATTCAGAGTTGATCTTGTGGAAAGAAGATCGCTTATCATATTTGACGAAGTCCAGCTCTGTCCTCTTGCTCGTCAGGCGATCAAGCATCTTGTAAAGGATCACCGTTATGACTATATCGAGACCGGCTCTCTTATTTCGATCAAAAAGAATGTCGGCAATATTGTAATTCCAAGTGAAGAGCGACGGATCAATATGTATCCGATGGACTATGAGGAGTTTCTCTGGGCTGTAGGTGACAATACAAGCTATAATCTGATCAGAAAGTTTTATGAATTGGGGAAGCCTCTTGGTCAGCAGACTAACAGAAAGATGCTGCGCAGTTTCAGACTGTATATGCTCGTTGGAGGAATGCCGCAGGCTGTTGATGAATATATCACGACCAATAACTTTAAAATGGTCGATGCTGTTAAACGGGATATTCTTAATCTTTATCAGGACGATTTTATGAAGATCGATCCGACCGGACGGGCATCTGCTCTGTTTGATTCCATTCCTGCGCAGCTTAACAAGAATGCTTCACGCTATCAGGTCAGCAGCGTATTGAGCAGCACGACCAGGGCTGATGATATTCTTCAGCTTATAGCTGAAATGAATAGTTCAAAGACAGTACTCGTTTCATATCAAGTTAATGATCCGAATGCAGGAATGTCAGCAAGCAAGGACCTCAGCAAATTCAAAATGTTTATCTGCGACACAGGCTTGTTTACAACGTTGATGTTCAAGGATCGTGACTTTACTGAAAATGATATATATGAGAAGCTCCTGAATGATAAGCTGTCAGCAAACCTCGGATATCTGTATGAAAACATTGTTGCACAGATACTTGCTGCAAACGGAAATGAACTGTATTACCATACGTTTATGAACGAAGAGTCGAGACACAATTACGAGATAGATTTTCTGATAGCAGAAAAGAACAAGATCTGCCCCATTGAGGTCAAATCGTCCGGATATAGATCGCATAAGTCCATAGACAAGTTCTGTGAAAAGTATTCAGATCGAGTACTGTGGAAATATCTTATCTACACGAAAGACTATGCCAAGGAACACGACCTTTTCTGTCTGCCCGTGTATATGACACCATTTTTGTAAATTATTGATAGAATCGTATGTACCCTGCCGCAATCTGTAAACTCAGACTGCGGCATTTCTATTAGCTCCGCTGCTCCCTAACAGCACTCTCAAAATTAATGATCCCGTTTATCCTTCTCACCTCATCAGTCACTCCGGAACGCAGCTTGAAGAGAGCGCTGTCACTCATCTCACTCATAGCCGCAAGCAGATGCGTCTGCACGCCCACTTCAACTGCAAGTTTAAATATCGCCCTCGCAAGTCTCTGCTCCGAGCCTTTGATTATCCCGTCGGTGATCGTTCCGATCTGCGGCGCAAGGTAGTCGATAAGCTCCGGCTTGTTCTGCAAAAGATATCCGCAGTAGAAGCGAACTGCTTTCTCAATGAATTCCGATCTGTTCGAACAGTTGTCGCTCTTGTATAAGCAGTCAACAGTTTTCAAGGTCTCCGGAAAGAAATACACCCCGAACCTTGTCTTATTCGCAATGGTACCGTCGAAATCTCCCGTACCACCGCTATTCTTGCCATTATCCTTTGAATTTGGTACCGTCAAATCTCGCCTCCTTCCAAAATGGATCTATTGGTAAAACGCCCACAACCCTCGCAAACTCGCGGTCGGCTTTGCCGGCCGCTGTGAATTTTGCGGCAAAGGAGCCGCAATTTAACCTGCACAACAGAAATTACCCTCCACCCCTGCCCATTCCGGCCTCAAACGCAGCGTCCGAACTCTGCGACAAACGCCCACAGAGGGCTTTGCGCCCCAGGGGGGTATCGTTTCCCGACCTCGGCATGATGCGCGGCACACGGGGCGCACACGTTCGTTACACGCCGTCCTGCTGTTCAGGTTTATCTTTGCCGGCGGCTGACCTCCGCTGACGGGGTTTCTGACTGGCGGCAAGCATCTCAATATAGTCTCTCACATTCTGCGGCACGATCTTGCCGTAGAGCTGCTCAATATTAAACATCATTGAAATTGCTTCTTTGCGAACTTCGCAAAAGCATATATTCGACTTTTGCTCGTTCTCAAAGTGCAATTTCTAATGTCGTTTACTATATATACTTTTCAAGTTCTGCCGTCAGCGTGGAGTTTTTCTGCTCAAGGTACATCTCAATAGCCGAGAGCCTGCCTGGTCACATATCCTACGACCTCATCGCAGAAGATGACCTCGCCGTTTCCAATATATATCCCGTGCTTCGTACCGTCAAACAGTCCGATGCCCGGCACATCAGGCATCCTTAATCGGATTTTCTAACAGCACGGTATCTGCAACGGTAAATATTCTTCGGAAGCTGTTCAAATATGCCGTCGAAAACGGCTATCATAGTACAGACTTGTCGCGCAGCATAATCAAAGTTCGTAATACCCCCAGATACAGGCTGCCAACATTTCTTGAGCCTGATGAGGTAGAACTGATACTAAGGACCGTGGACAGAAACAATCCTATTGGAAAACGAGACTATGCTATGCTTATGCTCGTTACAACGTTCGGACTTCGTATGAGCCAGATGGAAACGGGACATGACGTTCTGCGTAACAGCGAGTTCTCCCTTGTCTCCCTGCTGGAGCAGGTCACCGCTCAGGTGAAAAAGGATTGCTCCGAAAAGGGGCTGACATTCGAGAGCGTTATTTCCGAACAGCTTGGAGATATCTATTTCGGCGACGATATGAGGCTCAAAGAGGTGCTGAACAATATCCTGTCCAATGCGGTGAAATTTACCGATGCTCCGGGCACCGTCACGCTGACTGCTGAAAAGGCCGCAGAGTTTGAAGGCCGTGCGACTGTCCGCTTCCGCATCAAGGACACTGGCATAGGCATAGACAGGGAATACCTTCCCGGGATATTTGATGCCTTCTCACAGGATGGAAGGCGCAGCAGGACCAAGAAAAGCGGCATCGGCCTCGGACTGGCTGTCACCAAGAGGATCGTTGAAATGATGAACGGCTCTGTGAGCGTTGAGTCCAAGAAGGGCAAAGGCACGGAATTCACGGTGATGATAACTCTCCGCAAGGCCGACAGCAGTGATGCTCAGTTCGGAAGGCTGGATACCGATGCTCTCTTTATCCTTGTGGTAGACGACAATCCCATCGAGGCCGAGCACGCGAAAACTGTCCTTGAAGAGGCAGGCATCCGTGCGGACTTCTGCACCGACGGCAAGGAAGCCCTGGAGAAAATGGAGATACAGCATCTCAGAAAGCATCCCTACAACATCGTGGTGATGGACTGGAATATGCCGGGCGCATCCCGATAATCGCCCTTACCGCCAACGCCTTCGACAAGGACGTCCAGCTTTCGATGCAGTCGGGGATGAACGCTCACCTCAGCAAGCCGGTGGAAGCGGACCGCCTTATCAGGATACTGGGAGAACTGATCTACGAGTCGGAGCAGAAGATCACCTGAAGACATATCGGAAGAGCAGCTTCGCATACTGCTTCACGCCGGAAAGCGCAGATGCCTCCGGCTGATGCAGAACTGGATCCCACACACTGTCAGCAGAGCAAGACCCGAAACGTTTGACCTTATAAAATGACAAAACCGATCTCACATCTGAAAATGTGAGGTCGGTTTTTTGATCCGTTTTAAATGCTGTCCTTTGCAATCTGAGCAATGGGATCGGGCAGGGAGCTGAGACATTGAGAGACGAAAAAACTACCGTACCTGCGGCCAGGTGCTGTCCGGCCATTCGTCGGTGCCGGCAAGATTTTTATAGCTGTCAATGACCACCGCAGTCTTTTCATCAACGGTACGCATAACATACTTCATATGATCTTCCGGGATAGCAACACATCCGCCCGAAAAAGGCTTTGCGGGTCCGAAGCAGTGCAGGAATATTGCAGAGCCAAGCCCCGGGGTGCCTTTTTCATTGTAACTGATGTTCAGACAATACTGATAGTGGTAGATATAATCCTTGATATGCTCGCATTCATTAGTGTCAAGCTCGGGATAGTCTTTGATATTTACCAGTTCATTATAGTGGAATCCCTCACGGCCGTCACCTGACCAGTAGGTGCCGTCATCGGCTTTTGTATATGGCATCTTGCTGCCGGGATCATCAGCTATACCGAAGGCACGGTTGAAGTGGAATGTTCCGACAGGTGTTTTTGCGTCACCCTCTTTTGTTTTGCCGAGACCGTTCTTTCCTATGAATCCCGGAGTGGTCATGACCATTTTCCAGCTGCCGTCACCCTGTTTTTCGTGGAGCGATACCCAGGCATCGGTAGCATCCTCGCTGAATGCCGCAACCACAAACACCTGATCTGCGTTTTTAGCAGCATCAAGTTTGCTTACCCATTCTGGGGAATCCACGCTGATACCGCTGTAATCCGAAGATGAAGACCCCGATGAAACGGCTGTCCCGGCGGTGCTTGTATTTTTCGGTTCGCTGCTCTGTGCATCGTTCCCGCAGGAGGTCAGCATTGCCAGCATAAGCGTAAATGCAGCGAGCATAAATACTCTTTTCCTCATATCATTTTTCCTTTCTTTATCCTCAGACCGATCTATGACTTGTATTATCATTGTACCACAAGCGTTCCGATTTTTCAAGGCCTGTGCTTCGGTTTTTTCTGACGGACAGCCCGTTGGAGATACATATTTCCGATCTGAGCGAGATCCGTTTTTATATTTGCACTGCGGTGTGTGATATGCCTGGAGCATACTGCAAACTCATCGCACGAAAAATTATGATCCGGTACCGCAATATGCACAAATCATACTCTTCCGTTTTGTGCCGGATATCAATGGAGACGACGCAATTGCCTGATATTATTGCTTTTTGGAGCCGTAAATGATATAATAGAGGCAGCAGAAAAATATCAGATAAAAGGAGTGATCTGTATGACCGAAAAACTCGGGAAAGCAGCGTCAGGAACTCTCGGAGTACTGACGGCAGCGATGCTGACCGTATCATCCGTACCCGCCGGGTATGCTGCGGACGAAAAGGAGCAGCCCACCCGGACGGTAATGTTCTACTGTATGGGAGGTAACCTTGAGGAATCTTACGGCAGCGCAGCAGGCAACCTGATACAGGCTATGGAGTCAGAATACAATGAGGATCTCTCTTTCATCGTTCTGACAGGAAACACTAAAGAATGGACGATGCCTGCCGAATACCTTGAGGGTGCCGATTCGATATCCGGCAATGTTCTTCAGGTATGGGAGCTCCGTGGAAAACAGGATGGCGAAGAGCACGGCACTATGAAGCTTCTCGGCGGCGGTGATCTTTTTACAGAGAGCACTAAGCTGTATGAAAGCGAGGCCCTCACTGATTTTGCGGACTATTGCTGTGAGATCTACCCCTCCGATCTTTACGATCTCATACTCTGGGGACACGGCGGCGGCCCGGCATACGGCTACGGCATGGATAATGGAAAAAAGAGAATGCCCCTTGACGGTATCGACAAGGCGCTGGACAGCTCCGCTCTGATAAAAAGCGGGGGCCGTTTTGAGATCATAGACTTTGACTGCTGCCTTATGAGCAATGCTGAGATAATCACTACGCTCTGCGATCACGCCGAAAATTTCGTATGCGCTGCCGAAACGGAGTATTCAGTCGGACAGTACTACACAGGCTGGCTCGATGCCGTTAAACGGGACCCCGATATGAGCGGCTACGATATAGGCAGGAAGATAGTTGATGACTTTACCGACTTCTATACCGACTATGAGGATCAGACCGATCTTTCAACTCTCTCTGTCATAAGCTCGGAAAGCTTCCGAAGCCGCCTGCTGCCTTGCCTTAACAGACTTGCGGATATCCTTGTCAGCGAGATCAGGGACAAAAACGCAGATACGGGGCTCTATGAGTATTATGACGAGATATGGTCATCCCGCGGGGCATACAACTACAGCGTGGGCGACTATGACCTGATCGATCTCGGCGGATTCACCGAAGCACTGGGCTGTATCCAGAATGAAAAGGA
>CAMNNQ010000156.1 GCA_946545645.1 uncultured Clostridia bacterium
GCATCAGATGCGCCGTCCAGATTTTCGTCAGATTGCCTAAATTCGACGCAGGCTTGCTGACGCAAGTCAAGGAGAATTTGGGTAATATGAAGGAAAGCTGGCAAGCAGATGATGTGCAGAGGCGTTAGCCGCGGGTCGTGCGGTGTTGCCTTAAAGAAACCTTTTTCTTTAATAATAGCATACCCTCATATAGATGTCAATACACGGTCGGGCAAAGATCCTGTCTGCGTGTTGATCTTTACAGATCACTGCCATATTATCCCTTTGGAACACTTTGCTGTGTCAAAGCTCCGTTCTGCATAAATGCTCTCTCAGGTCAAAGATACATTGCAGATCAATTCCGTCAGCAGTGGATCAATTTGCATCCCGATCAGCGATAATATCATACCGGAAAATGACATGAGAAGTTTTCCGCCCATCGCCTTTGTTATACTTAAAACACAGGATAAGGATGTGTTATGCTTGAATTAGGAAGCTGGAAAAGGCTTGATATCCGATAAAAAACGATGTTATTTAACAATTTGTAATGCTCATTTATTTGATCTTTCCATGTGATATGATAATAACATAAGAAAACAACGGGAGACGACAAAACGAAACGGAGAAACGCAAAATGATCTGCTGCAAAATAAACATTGATCTCGACTAGCCCATACCTACTGTAAAAAACGAGCGCGGCAGACGTGAGTATGACGAGGATACCGTGGAGCGCATCAACAACGCGCTTGCTGATCACAACAGAAAATACTTCGGCAGAAGGTGCGCGTTCATCTATCAGGACACACGGAACAGGCTGTCTCTCGGCTTTGTGATCTCCGCCGGCACAGTGACCGAGTATTTCTTTTCAATAACAGTTTTATGTCTGTCTATTTCAGAACCGTTATCAGCAGGAGTAACTTCGGTATGACCTGAGAAGATACTCAGGAAGAACTTTCTTGGTGGAAATGATATACATTTCAGGCGATACTCACGGCGGAAATGGTTCTGCAGGCAGTGCTTTGGCTGGACTATCCTTTTTCAAGCAAAGTGACCGATCTCGTTCTGATCTTACACCTGATCCCCAGCTCACTGATCATATCCGAAAGCTTCTGCGCTCCGTCTGAGGAGAGAAATACTATATCAACGATGTACTTTCCGTCCCGGTCGATCTCAAGGAGACGCTCCGGGAGCACAGTTTTTGCAATGTTCGAGTTCTCCGCAACGTCCGTAAAATCATAGCGCTTCAGATTTGAATATGTAAGAAGGAAAAAAATGAGCGGAGTTGTGGCTTCATCCTTTATATTGTCCCGCGTGATCTCTGCTTCTACGACATGGTAATCATAGCTGTATTTTTTAGGGAAGGACTTTGCTTTCACGGAACGGACGAGCCGGAGCAGAGCGCGGCTGATATTTGAACCGGTAAGGATGGAGAGGGGAAGTGTGTTGCTGCTCTGCGCCAGAGCCATGTGCTGTTCAAGTGCATTCTTTATTTCCTGGCTGACATTATCCACAAGCTCTGTGACCTCATCGCAGTTTCTGATATAGGTGTTGTACTGTGCTTCCTTTCTTTCTAGGAGCGCAGTTTTTTTCTTGGCTATTTTCGCCAGTATCAAAGAAACAGTAGAAGAGAAAAATGCAAGGGGAGGAGTGAGCGATTTGACTTTATTCAGATAGTCTTTACTAAGTAAGGACTCAGTAAAGCTGTCATGACCTATGCAGAATAAGATCAATGCAGCTAATAAAATCAATACAAAGATGAGCATAAGGCAATTGGAGATCGCGGTCAGGCGGTCTGTTAAAGTATTGATGCGGTCGATCTCTGCCGAAAGCGGCTTGCAGGCGGATCTCAGCTTGCTGTCCGGGAGCGGGATCTCAAAGCTGGCAGGCAATCTGCCTGCTATCTCTTCTGTTTTCCCGGAACAGATATAATACTTCACATCTGTCGAGTCTGCCTTTTCCCTCAGCCATCTTTCTTTTGCTTCGGAAGATGAGATGAAGCCGTCCCCGCAGCGGTAGAGAGTCCAGATACCGTTGGGCTCATAGTTCAGATACCCGGGGCAGTGTTCCGGCTGCCAGAGTGTAAAGGCCTCGTCTCTCGTGATGATATTTCCGCTCTTATCAAGAAAGAACTCCCAAAAGGTGTCAGCAGGGTCGTAGGTCGTGTAGCTTTTGCAGTGGATACGCTGCCACATACCCCGTGCAGCAGCAGTGTCGATGTAAGTGCCGCGATCATCATAATAATAGCACAGCTCATGGCTGGGATCATATTCCGTGTAGCTGACAGCCATCCGCCTGTAAAGAATATCCTGGTCGTTTCTGACCTGCTGATTGTAATGTGCCGCTTCGATGTCAGCGCGCAGTTTTGCCCGGGATTCCTCCCACTCTTCCTCCAATCTTGCACGTCGCTCCTGCTCCTCGGTTATCCTGCGCTCAGATTCTTCGCGCTCGCGGAGGATCCGTCTCTCTGATTCCTCTCGTTCCTGATTTATCCTGCGCTCCGCTGCATCCCGCTCCTGAGTGATGCGCCGCTCTGATGCTTCACGTTCCTGAGCGATGCGCCGCTCCGCTGCCGCTGTGTCCCCGTATGAGCTGACGGGGGTCATCCTTTGTTTCATCCGTTCAATGTGCATGAGATTGCGTGCGATAGTTGCCCTGTCTTTGTCGCTGAGATCTTTTGTAAGATCAAAATCTTTTTTTCTGCTGTCTGCCATAACGTTCACTCCTTCCGGCATTTTTAGCTGTGATCTCAATATACCATAACCTCTGCCCAAAAAATTGCTCACAAGCCGTATTATGCTGAAATGAGCGGTTAGAGACCTATGAACAGAAAACAGCCGGCGCCGGATAGACGTTCAGACAGACTGAAAGCAAAAACGGGCAGGAGTTATTCTCCTGCCCGAAAACGGTTTTACAGATAGTATCCTGTTTAAGGCAGTTTCAGACTGGATGATATCAATATAACAGATCAGGGGCTGCACTGACAGCCTTTGGCGAAAATGGGTATTCCTCAAAAACGGGGAATACCTATTTTTCACGGTCAGAGCCGACGTCCGGCATCGGCAGGCAGCCCGCAAGCCCATAAACAGCATAAAACCTGTGTCAGGGGCAGTAAAGAGCCGGAGAATTCCTCGGCTTTTCCACCTTTGAGCGCAGCTCTCTCCCGCAGCATCACGCAGAGCTGTGGCTATGATCAGCTCGTTCCGATATCTGAGTCCAAGTCCCGGCGTGTCCGCCGATCAGAGACGGTCAGTTGTTTGGCCGCCCTATTTTGCTGTTGAAGAGCCGAATATGTCGATACAGGGGTTGAAAACTCGCAATTAGTGTGATATAATTATTATAAAAGACGGGTCGGACAGCAGGTCCGGCTTGCATAAGATCAGACAGGAAGGATGAAATAAGAGCCAGGGCAGTGAAACGGTCTGTGGCGTTTCGTTTATTTGCCACAGAATAAAAGGCGGTAATATAGATGAAGAGAACAGAGATAATCATAATAAACGTTCTGATGATGGTCGCGATAATTGCTTTTGTTTCGGTTTACATCGTGCTGAATGACAAGAGGACAAGGCAAAGGCAGACGGAGCACTTTGAAAATACGACCGTTACTATGGAGCGAGTCACCGAAAACTATCTGGAAGGCGAACAGCGTATCTGCGATGTCTGGGCACGGTATATCAACAGCCGGAAAATGACTATCGAAGAAGCGGCGGATTTTATCCGCACCTCTCATGTGCTGCCGAACACCTCTGCCCATCTGATCTTTCTCGACAGCAAAAAAGGCTTATCGACACGCTCCCGTCTCGGAGACTCCGAGAACTACGAAGTATCTTATGAAAAAATGGACCTCCTGAGCGATATATCGTGGATATCGGATATAGGCAGATCGATCAACATCTCGCGAGCCTATACAAACCCGATGAACGGTGAGCAGTCCCTCGCTTTCTGCAATAAGATCAAGCTTTATGAATCCGGCGACGGAGCATCGAGGGATACTGTTTTGCTGCGCGTTATGCCTGTGTCGGAGCTGGAGCAAAAATGGATAATCCCCCAGGGGGAGTTTGAGAACGCCGAACTAACTCTGATCGATTCCGACGGCAATTATATCATTAAAAGCAGATCCTTCAAGAATTCAAACTTCCTTGAGTTCTATAAGTCTTATAACAATTCAAATCCCGCTATCCTTGAAAGCCTTAAAGGAGATATAACCTCCGGAACAGGCTCCGTTACGATCCTTAATTCACGGGAGGAAAAAATGCTGCTTGCATATACTCCTGTCCTGGATACATCGGGATGGATACTGCTGAGCCTCATCCCCGAAGCGGATCTGAACGTAAACACAGAAAACTGGCTTCTGATCGGAGTGATATCCGCCGGGCTGCTCGTGCTGTTCGTTATGGACCTGCTCTTTATACAGAGCTTCAATAAAAAGCTGCGGGTCGCAGCGATGGAAGCCGATTCCGCCAACAAAGCTAAAACCGATTTCCTTTCTACTATGTCTCACGATATCCGGACCCCTATGAATGCGATAATCGGGCTGACAGCTATCGCGCAAAAGAATCTTGGAGATACCGAGGCGACAAGAGAAAGCCTGCGTAAGATCGGTCTTGCAGGCAACCATCTGCTGACACTTATCAACGATATCCTGGATATCTCAAAGGTCGAAAGCGGAAAACTGAGCCTGTCTCCCGTAACGTTCTCCATAGTTGAAACAGTAGAGAACCTTGTCAATCTGTCGCAGCCTATGGTAAAAGAAAAGAATATTGATTTCAATTTCCGCGTAAACCGTATGGAGAAAGAATATCTCTATGCCGATCAGTTAAGGCTCAACCAGATCTATATAAATATCCTTTCCAACGCTGTTAAGTATACCGAACCCGGCGGGAGCGTCAGCGTGGATATGCAGGAGGAGGAAAGCTCAGCCGCCGGCTGCGTGAAACTGACCTATCGGGTATCCGATACCGGTATAGGTATGAGCCCTGAATTCATGGAAAAGATGTTCCAGCCGTTTTCGCGTCAGACCGACAGCCGTATCAACAGTATCCAGGGCACCGGCCTCGGCCTTGCGATCACCAAAAAGATGGTCGATCTTATGGGAGGTACGATAGACTGTCAGAGCGAACAGGGCAAGGGCACGACATTTACCGTCGCCATAGATATCCCCGTGTCTGACAGGCAAAGAGATGACATACGGCTGGATCCTATCGACATTCTCGTCGTCGATGACGATAAAGTGTATCTTCAGACTACTACGGACACGCTCATGTCCCTGGGCGCTTCGGCGGAATGTGCCGGGAGCGGCGCCGAGGCGATAGAAATGATCAAAAGCCGCCGTCAGCAGGGAGGTCAGTACGATCTTGTCATCCTCGACTGGAAAATGCCGGGCATGAACGGGATCGAAACGCTCCGCAGGATCCGCTCGGATGTTGACGAGAATATACCGATCCTGCTTATCTCCGCCTATGACATATCCGAGTTTGAAGATGAGGCCAAAAAGGCGGGAGCAGGAGGATTTGTCAGCAAGCCCCTTTTCCGCTCCGCACTGTATGATAAGATCAGCCAGCTCCTCGGAAAAGAAGTAAGTTCTGTCGAGCCGGAGGACGATTATTCGGATCTTGCAGGGATCAATATCCTCGTTGCCGAGGATAACGATATCAACTGGGAGATCATACAGGCTACCCTCGGTATGTTCGGTATGACCTCGGAACGTGCGGAAAACGGCCGCATCTGCGTGGATATGATGAAGAATGCCGGAGAAGGGCGCTATACTCTGATCTTTATGGATGTGCAGATGCCGGAAATGAACGGCCTGGATGCTACAAGGACGATCCGCAGGCTGGAAGACCCATGGGCCGCTTCGATCCCCATCATAGCGATGACAGCGGATGCTTTTTCCGAAAACATCACCGAATGTCTGAATGCCGGCATGGACGGACATATCGCCAAGCCCTTTGATGTCAAACTCGTTATCAAGGAAATCCGAAAGATAATAGAAAGGAGATCCAAACAATGAAAAAGCTGCTGTGCATCATCCTGTCGGTATTTATGATCCTCGGCCTGGCTGCCTGCGGCTCCGAAGATCAGAAGGAAAACCCAAAAGGTTTTGAACCGAAGCTGGACAAAACTACTGCCTGCAAGATAAAAATTGCCGGCTCTTACAACAATTTTGAGGCCCTTGAAGCGGAGTTCGACCGCTTTAATGAGTATTATCCGAATGTTGAACTTAGCTACACCAAGATCGACGATTACAACAATTCTATCGCTACCGTCCTGAGCGGCAACGATGCGCCTAATATTTTCTTCTCCTTTAGCTGGATGATCGGCAACTCCGCCTACGACTCGGTCTTCGCCCACATGGAAAACCTGGCCGACGGTTCTTTCGGCCTGGATATGGATTGTATCCGCCCCGGGCTCCTCAACCGCGACTCTCAGGGACGTATGCTGATGGTCCCGATCTTTTCTACCTCATTCGGGATGCTTATCAATAACGATCTGTTTGAAAAAGAGGGGCTCAAAGTTCCGCAGACCCTGAGTGAGCTCTTCGATGTCTGCGCCTCCTTCCGCGATAAAGGATATGCAAGCCCGATGATGGGATACTGTGCTGATTCAACAACCTGCCTGATGAATACCGTCGCTTATCCGATCTTTGCAGGAACGCTGGCAGAGCATCCCGAAATGGTCGC
>CAMNNQ010000157.1 GCA_946545645.1 uncultured Clostridia bacterium
TCAAGGAGAATTTGGGTAATATGACGGAAAGCTGGCAAGCAGATGATGTGCAGAGGCGTTAGCCGCGGGTCGTGCGGTGTTGCCTTAAAATAAATTCCGGTCCGGACGATCGCTCTCCCCCGCGCCTACACCCCGACCTGCATCAGGAACTCCACCGTCTCCTTATGCCCGGCCTTCCGCACATTGTTCCGGGTGAAGCGCCATTGTTGTTCTGTACTCATCATGTTGACCATCTGACCGCCTACCGAGCCGGCTTCACGGGAGGTAAGATCGCCGTTGTAACCCTGCTTGAGGTTTACGCCGACCTCGCTTGCCGCTTCCATCTTGAATCTGTTGAGGGTATCTCTGCCCTGCTGAGTCGTGATGCCTTTCATCTTTAACACTCCTTTGTTTTCTTTTCGGGTTTGCTCTAATATTTTGTGCGGAGCCTGCGGCATTATAACAGGAATTTTTTTCAAAGATCATATTCGATGCCCCGGGATTCTACGGAGCGTGGATTGACCTGACAGCGATCATGAGTTATAATAAGATCAGAGCCGGAGAAAAAATTTTCAGGAGGCGATATCATGGATCAGATAAAGACCGGCAGGCTGATAAAGCAGCTCCGCACCGAGCTGGGGCTGACACAAAAACAGCTTGCCGAGCACATCAATGTCAGCGACAAAGCGATCTCAAAATGGGAGCGCGGCAACGGATGCCCGGATGTGTCTCTGCTGGCGGAGCTGGCAGACGTTTTCAAGACCGATGTCCGGACATTGCTCTCGGGAGAGATAGACAAAAACGAAAGCGAGAAGGGTAATATGAAAAAAATAAGATTCTATGTCTGCGGCCGCTGCGGCAATATCGTTACAGCGACCTCGGATGCCTCAGTCACCTGCTGCGGGAATATACTGGGACCGCAGATGCCTCAAAAAGCCGATGACAGCAGCAAACTGAAAGTCGAGGATATCGGAGGTGAGCTCCTGGTCTCCTCCGACCATGAGATGACAAAAGCGCATTACATTTCCTTTGTCGCTTATGTCAGCGACAACAGTGCTCTGCTTTTCAAGCAGTACCCGGAATGGGGAGTGCAGGTCATGCTGCCGCCCTACCGCTCCGGCAGGCTGCTATGGTACTGCACAAAGCACGGCCTGTATTATCAGGATATCAGGCTTTGAACCGCAGCAGCCCCCGGCGCGGCGATCGCATCGGGGGCTGTTTTCTGCCTGAAAATAAAGATTGACAGCATCTGCATTGAGATGTATAATATAGTTAATACATAAACAGTCAGGAGCTGATTTATTATGAGCAGATCCAGGATCAAGGCACTGCTTCTGGAAAGATTCCCCCTTTGCACAAAATCCGGCACTTTTCCCGTTCTGACTATCCCCAACATCCCGGAAAAGCAGATGAAACACATGGCCAAGAACCTTTCTGTCCAGGAGGATATCATCTCTATCTGCGACACCTCCCTCTTCGGCAGAGGCAAAAACGGCATAGCGTTCACAGAAAAAGCTGTCTATTTCAAGGATTCTCTAAGCAGCGTCAAAAAGGTCTATTACAGTGAAGACTGGCAGATCGGCAAAGACGATGCCTACGCGACCCTCGGCATAGCTCCCAGCCATGTGTTTTTTGACAACTTCGCACTTACCGACCTCATCGACGAGCTGGTAAGGATTGCAGCGGAAGAAAGCGAAGAGGAGCCTGAAAAAGAAGCCCCGGCAGAAGCCGAGCAGGGATCCCCCGCCCCCGAAGCAGAGCCCGAACCACCCGCCAAGCCCGCCGATGACAGCGATGGAGACGAAGATGACGACGATGACGATGACGACGACAGCCCCGGCTTCCTCGACCTTCTCGGTATCGCAATGGATGTCACCGACGACCCCTCGCGCTAGATCCCATAAGATATAAAAAAGCCGTGCAGCCAGATCACTGCACGGCTTTATATTATTGTATTACTTTCTCTTCTTGGAGATGATAGCTGCTGCTGCTCCGAGAACAGCGATAGCTGCTACGGAAGAAGCTGCTGCGCCTGTACCGGAAGAAGCATCAGCGCCGCCGGCATTGCCGCCGTCAGTAGTTGTACCGCCACCTGCGTTGCCGCCGTCAGTTGTACCGCCGCCTGCGTTGCCGCCGTCAGTTGTGCCGCCGCCAGTTGTGCCGCCGTCAGTGTTGCCGCCGTCTATATTGCCTTCGGTGTTTCCACCCTCAGCGCTGCCGCCTTCGGTGCTTCCGCCCTCAGGGCTGCCGCCTTCGGTGCCACCCTCAGTGCCGCCTTCGGTACCGCCTTCTGTACCACCCTCGGTGCCGCCTTCTGTGCCACCCTCGGTGCCGCCTTCTGTGCCACCCTCGGTGCCGCCTTCTGTGCCGCCTTCAGTGCCACCCTCGGTGCCACCTTCTGTACCACCCTCGGTGCCGCCTTCAGTGCCGCCCTCGGTGCCGCCTTCTGTACCACCCTCGGTGCCGCCTTCTGTACCACCCTCGGTGCCGCCTTCTGTACCACCCTCGGTGCCGCCTTCTGTACCACCCTCGGTGCCGCCCTGAGTATTCTCGGCGTAAACACCATCTGCCCAGGTGCCCATAAGGACTGTACCGTTGTAAAAATCAATGCTGTCTACCTCGAATGCATTGACAGAATTGTCGCTGATACCTGCATACATGATCTGATACCAGGGATTTTCCTCGTTGGGTGCAAAGGGAATCTCTACTTCAAAAGGGCCTACCTCAGAAACAACTACTGATACATTACCGCCCCACTCCGAATCCTTGAATGCTGTTCCGCCGAATTGGACTTGCTGCCATTTGCTGTCTCCGGCATTTGCAGCAAAAGCACCATTGTTCCAGCCATAGTTAAGATCTTTAGCATTGGCTTTGATAATGATCTTTGTAGCTCCGGTCAGATCAACGCCGGAATCATTGGCAAACAATACGACCCTCGAATCGTCATCCCAACCTGCCTTGCCAAGCGGTGTGCTTGCACTTGCGGGGATCGCCAGTGCAGCTGCAAGAGCCGCCGAGGAAAGCACCGCAAATATCTTTCTTGTCTTCATTTAACATTCCTCCAATATTTTTACTGTGACAGGTGCTTCAGACCTGTTGTCACTATAAAACAATTATATCATATTATCCCGGCCAAATCAATGAGACTTTTCACTAAAACGCCGCAGTATCGGTTGTCAGTTTTCAACAAATCATCCGCATGATCTTTTGGTAATGCGCCGAAAGCGGTTCTTTATCTCATCAGCCTCTGAGGAATCCGTCGATGATCTTTCTCTCCGCCTCTTCTTCCGTAAGCCCGAGAGTACGCAGCTTGATTATCTGCTCTCCGGCGATCTTGCCTATCGCCGCTTCGTGTATAAGCGAGGCATCTATGTCTCCTGCGAAGAGCTCCGGCGAAGCGTTGACCTTGCCGTTTTCCGCAAGGATGGCATCGCACTCGGAATGGCCTGTGCAGCGTGCGTTGCCGCTGATCTTGGAATGGTATTCCTGATAAGAGTTTCCTCTTGCAACAGATCTCGAAACTATATCCGCGCCGGAATCCTCGCCGTTAAGCTCGACAGCGAAATCGGTCTCCGCTCTCTGCTCCTTATCGGTCAGTATCCTTTCCTTGATGACCAGCTTTGCTCTCTTGCCCAGCTTGCCTGTGGTCTTGCGGAAGGTGCTGTCTATGCCGCCAATCTGTATGGTATCCATCTCCAGATAGCTGTCCTCTCCCTGGATGATGTCGGTAACAGGGTCGATACGCTTGGCTCCCTGTCCTGCTCCTGTTCCGATATGCTTCTCCTTGTAGAGGACTCTCGAGCCCTTGTCCAGGATAAAGCGGTGGATACCGTTGTGTCTTACATCGTGCCCGTCGGAGGTATGAACTCCGCAGCCGGCGACTATGGTAACATCCGCTCCCTCTCCGACATAGAAGTCGTTATAGACCAGATCGTCGATGCCGCCTTTGGTAACGCAGGCCGGGATATAGACCGTCTCGCCCTTGGTATAGGGCTTGATCTTTATTACCAGCCCGGGGGCTCCTTCCTTATTCTCGATGAGTATATTTTCGGAGGACTGTCTTCCTGCGCAAGCGCCGTCCTCGCGGATGTTATAGGCTCCGGTGAATTTCCCGCTCCAGTCGGAAACTATCCCGAGGAGCTCTTCTGTCGTTTTGTTCATCAGGTATTTTCCTCCTTGTCTTTTCCAAGCGGGCAGCGGACTGCCTTCTCCTCACCCAGCAGGCCGCCGAGTATCTCTTCTCTCGTGCCGTACTTTGTGACCTGCCCGTCAGCGATGACAGCGATATAATCCGAGATCTCGAGGATCCTTTCCTGATGCGAGATTATGAGCAGAGCCCTGTCCTCGGTCTCCTTGAGCCTCTCGAAGGCCTCGATAAGGCTCGTAAAGCTCCAGAGATCGATGCCGGCTTCGGGCTCATCGAAGATGAGCAGCTTTGCATCCTTCTTCGCAAGAACTGTCGCTATCTCGATGCGCTTGGCTTCGCCGCCGGAAAGGGACGAATCGACGACTCTGTCCAGATATTCATTGGCGCAGAGCCCGACCTTCCCCAGCAGCTCGCAGATCTCTCTGTCCGAGAGCTCCTTCTGCGCCGAAAGCTCCAGCAGATCGCGTACATTCAGCCCTTTGAAGCGGACCGGCTGCTGAAAAGCGTAGCCTATACCGCCCCTGGCGCGTTCTGTTATATCCCAGCCGGTTATATCCTGCCCGTCGAGGACGATAGAACCGGAGGTCGGTGCTTCGAGCCCTGCGATCAGCTTTGCAAGAGAGGTCTTTCCTCCGCCGTTAGGGCCGGTTATTACTGTCATTTTACCGCTCTCGATGTTGAGAGAAACATTTTTGAGTATCTCCTCGCCCGAGCCGAGCCCCCAGCAGAGATCCTTTATACTGAGCATTTTATTGCCTCCTTGTTTCATTTGCAGGCATAGCCTGTCCGATAATATATTATACCTCTTTAGTAGGGATTTGTCAAGCAAAGCTCCACTGCCGCGTACAGCCCACAAAAAAATTATTCGTTAATTGCCAATTAGCATTTGACTTATTAACACAGGTGTGCTATTATAATGATGGATTATAGCATATTTTAGAAAGGTGCGATCTTTATGATAAAAGCTGCCGCTGTCTTTTCGTCGAATATGGTCTTGCAAAGGAACAAAAATGTAGCTGTCTGGGGAGAAAGCGATGAGCCCGGCAGAGTGTCTGCGTCTGTAAACGGCGTAACAGCCTCGGCCGATGTCATCAACGGGAGCTGGAGGCTCACTCTCCCGCCTATGCCGGCAGGAGGCCCCTATGTCCTTGCTCTTTCGCTGGACGGCCGCGAATTTGCCCGTTTTGAGAACGTAATGATAGGCGAGGTATGGCTCTGCGGCGGGCAGTCGAATATGGAGCTGGAGCTCCAGAATGCCGGAGGCGGCAAGGAAGAGCTGGCTGCCCTGACACCGGATATGCCGATACGCTTTTACTATACCAACAAGGTCGCCTCGGTCGAGGAGGCTGTCGAAGCCGAAAAGAATACCGGCTGGAATGTCTGCGGCCCCGAAAGCTCAAAGGCCTGGAGCGCTGTGGGTTATTTCTTCGCAAAGAAGCTCTCCGGAGAGCTGGGTGTAACAGTCGGGCTCATAGGCTGCAACTGGGGCGGCACCTCCGCCACCAACTGGATCGACGAGGAGCACATCCGCGGGAACGATGAGCTCAGATCCTATATGGACGAATACGATTCCGTTACTGCCGGCAAGACCCCGGAGCAGCAGAAAAAGGAATATGACGATTACAAGGAATACGAGAAAAACTGGAACGAGAAAGCCTCGGTCTATTACAAGACCCAACCGGCGATAAGCTGGGAGGAGCTCCAGAAAATTCTCGGCCCCAACAACTGGCCCGGCCCCAAGAACGATTACAATCCCTTCTCGCCTTCAAAAATGTATCATTCTATGCTGATGCGCGTCTGCCCCTATACACTGGCAGGCTTCCTCTATTATCAGGGCGAATCGGACGACCATAAGCCCCGCACTTATTACACCCTCTTCACAACTCTCATCCGCCTCTGGAGAGAGCGCTGGGAGGACGACAGGCTGCCTTTCCTTATGGTGCAGCTCCCCGCATTCAAGTTCCCTAACGACCCGGATTACAAGCATTGGTGCCTCATCCGCGAAGCACAGATGAGAGCCTTTGAAACTGTCAGGAACACAGGCATTGCTGTCATACTTGACTGCGGAGAGTTCGGAAATCTGCACCCGCTGGATAAGAAGACCGTCGGCGAAAGACTGAGCCTCCAGGCCGAAAAGCTGGTCTACGGCCTTGACTGCGATGCCTTCGGCCCGCTCTACGATTCCTACAGGATCTGCTCAGATAAGCTGATCGTATCCCTGAAACACTCCGAGGGAGCATATTTCAAGGACGGCAAGGCCACAGGCTTCGAGCTGGCCGGTGCCGACAAGAGATTCCAGCCCGCCCGGGCAGAGCTCAGAGGCAGCGAGCTCTTCCTTCAAGCAGATGGAGTCGCCGAGCCGGTATACGCAAGATATGCCTGGGGGAATTTCCCGGAATTCTCGCTGATCGGTAAAAACAATATCCCTCTTGCACCTTTCCGCACATCAATGAACGACGAAGACTGACCTGAGACAATCTTACGGGAGTGGTTCTCATGAAAACACGCAAAAGAATCGGTGTCATCATCGTAAATCCCGAGCAGGTGTATCAGCACCGCATAATGGACGGGATCATCACTCAGTGCAAACGCTATGATTATGATATAGTCGCATTCTCTCCGCTGGTAGATATCTGGTTCATGGACAAGATCTACCTGAACGCAGAGATGAATCTCATCAAGCTGATAAATTTCGACCTCATCGATGCTCTGCTGGTAGTCACTATCTCGCTTACAAGGAACGACGATTATTCCGAGGTCAGGAAGCTGGCAAAATACCTCAAGGAAAACTGCCCGAAGCCTGTGTCGTCAGTAGATATCCCCATCGGAGACAACCCCTGCGCCGTAACCGACGACGCTCCCGCTTTCAGACGAATAATCTCCCATGTCCTCGATGTTCACGGCGTCAAGCCGGAAGAGCTTTATATCCTTACAGGTAGACAGGGCCTGCAGATCGCCGAGAACCGAATCAAAGGCTGCATGGAAGAGCTGAGAGCACGGGGTCTGGATACATCTGCTGTCAAGGTGTTCTACGGAGATTTCTGGTTCCCGGGAGGAGCTGAGCTCGCCGAGAGGATAATCTCAGGAGAGCTGCCTGTCCCCCGCGCCGTAATCTGCGGCAACGACTTCATGGCTATCGCCCTCACTAACAGGCTCATATCGGCAGGGATAAAAGTCCCGGAGCAGGTAATCGTCACAGGCTATGATGCAACACAGGATGCTGTCGTCAACGAAACTCCCATAACCTCATTCATCCCCAATATCGGAGGCTCGGCACAGGCAGCCGTCAATATCCTGCACCGCCGCCTTGAGCCGGATGCGCCGGAGATCCCCCCCGACGAAGTCAACGATAACGCCCTCTGCATAGGCGGGAGCTGCGGCTGCAGCACCAATATCAACTATATCCGCCATAATTTCCAGCAGGCGCTCTATAAGACCTCCCACGATTATACCAAAGGCTATACCTCCGATACCGGAGATATGGCAACGATCATCGAGAGCTATATGCTGGAAAAGCTGACCTCATCCAAGACACCCGAAGAATGTCTCGAGGAGATCTCCCGCCAGACCTATCTGCTTGCACCTTACCGCAATTTCTACCTGATCCTCCGCCCCGACTGGCTGGACACCTACAACAGCCTGAAAGAAGGCTATCCGCCTACCGTCAGAGCTGTCGTCCACACTATCCCGGCAGGCTCTGTCTCCGAGGACAGGCTGACATACCACAAGGACGACCCGCACCGCGATTTCCCCACCTCAATGCTCCTGCCGCAGCTCACCAACCCGCGCGAGAACCCTTCGGTATTCTATTTCGCTCCGGTACACTTCCAGGAGGATACCCTGGGCTACTGTGTCCTCCAGTGCGACCTGGATCAGAATGTCAAGCTCTCGGCAGTGTTCCGCAACTGGGTAAGAAATATCAACAACGCTCTTGAAATGACCAGAGTCCAGAACAGGCTCATCAGCTTCTCCCTCTACGACAGCATGACCGGGCTCTACAACCGCCGCGGTATGGACAGAGCCTTCAATAATCTCTGCCGCAGCGCCACAGAGCGGGATAGCTGCTTTGTCTGCGTTATTGATATGAACTGGCTCAAACGCATCAACGACGATTACGGGCACCCGGAGGGCGATTTCGCCCTGCTCCGTCTCGCCCGCTGCGCCTCGGATATAGTCACCGATGAGCGCTTCTGCGCAATAAGAGCCGGAGGCGATGAATTCTTTGTCATCGGCATCGGCCAGTTCAGCGAGAATATGGGCGAGCAGAAAAAGCAAAGGCTGCTGGAAGCTATCGACCGCACCAACCGCACCAGCGGCCGCCCCTACAAGATCTCCGCAGGCATAGGCTACTGCCTCAAAAAGTATACCCCCGGCATAAAGCTGGAGGAGCTCATCCATGAGGCTGACCAGAATATGTATGAGCATAAGAAGCTCATCAAGGAATCGGAGACCTGACAGCTCTATGTGATCCGCTATCCGGAAAAACGGTATATCTTCCCGGCCCTTCCGCCGGGAGATATACCGTTTACGTTTATCTATAGGCTCATTTTTCTGCAAGAGCACTTATGACCTCAGCATCCAGCGGGTCTTTGATCTTTCCTGTCTCCCGCAGATAGAAATTGCCGGAAACATCCCAAAGCACAGGGACAAACCCTTTCTCTGTCAGCTTCTCCAGCACCAGCTTCAGACATTCCGAAGAGGTCTTGTATTTTGCTCCTGCCGCAAAATTGCTGTCCGGGTATCTCGATGTTGTCTCCCCGAGAAAAACAGGTATCCCCTTCTGCCCGAAGGCCTTTTCCAGCAGCGCTATCTGGCTGTCGGTATATCTGACCCATTTCTCGGAGCCGATCTGATTTGACCAGTACATCTCGTTGTCAACATAATGCACCGACACCATCAGCCTGTCAGAAGCAGTGTCCTTCGGCATGATAAAAGCCGGAGCTGTAGTCTTGTCGATATTCGTCCAGTACCCGGAAACGATCAGCACTCTTTCTGCGTTATTGCCGCCGGTCGCTCTGACAGCGTCAACAAAGGTCTGATTCAGAGTGTTTGTGAGAAGATAAGCTTCTGTCTCCGAGAGCTTCCTGAGCTTACCCTTATCGTCGAACTGTTCTCCGCCCAGGTATTCGTTATATCCCTCGAACACCAGCTTTGAAGAGCAGTCCTTGAAATACTCGGCTATCTGGCTCCACAGCTTGGTGAAGATCGTCCTGCAGTTCTCAAGATCGTTCCTTCTGATGACGAACTCATCGAAATGATGTATGTTGACTACCGCATAAAGGCCGTCATTCATACAGTAATCCACTATTTCCCTGACTCTGGCGATATATTCCGGAGCTATCGTCCAGCTCCCGTCGTTCTGCATCATATTTCCCCAGAACACCGGGATGCGCACGGTGTTGAAGCCCGCTGCTTTGATACCGTCGATCATCTCCTGAGTCGTGACAGGTGCGCCCCAGCAGGTCTCGTAGTTGGCAGGCTTGTTGCTGCCTCTTACAGGTATCCACTCATAGGTTATCTTTTCGCAGTTTGAGGACTCGTATGCCTCCATGGTGTTCCCCAGGTTCCAGCCCAGCCCCATATCCTTTGCGACCGCTGCGGCAGTCGGGAAGGTCTCCTGCGCCGCAGCGCCCTCCGAAGAGGATGCGCTCTCCGATGAACATGAGCTGCCGCAGGCTCCCATCATCAGAGCAGTCAGCCCTACCAGGACAGTTTTGAACAGTTTTCTCATGATCCCGCTCCTTTCGCTTTATCATCTTACGATCCTTATGCAGAGAGCCTCTGCATTCCGACGGATGTAAATATCTTTGCATATATTATATACTAAGTATCCCGGGATTTCAATAGTTGATAATTAAAGGATGAGAATATATGAATGTAAATTCTGCTGCTTTTCCCTGCCCGGCCCGGCAGCGGGATGAAGATACTTGACCTCGGGGCGGGCAGCGGATATCTTTCCTTCCCCATAGCAAGAAAAGCACCGGGCGTCAGGTCATCGGGCTGGATATAGTCAGCGAGGCGCTGAAAGCAGCTCAGGCAACAGCTGACAGCTTCGGGAGCTCTATACGCTTCCCAAGATAAAAGGAAGCATCTGCCGGATATGAGGAAGATCTGAAAAGACTGGAGACCTTCTCGGAAAGCATAGTCTCGGTATATCCCTGCCACGGCTCCTGCCCTGTCAGCAAGGAGATCATCCCCAGGCTCATTGAAGGAGCCGAAAAGGCCGAGCGCGGAGAGATCGCCGGTGAGGCGGAGGAAATATTCGGGAACAAAGCCGCCGCCTGCGATATCGGAGCCGCAGTGCTGCTCTGCGACGGTTGACTCCGGGATATCCTACAACTAAGCTCCCCCTCTGCCGGGACGGCGGAGGGGGAGCTGCATTTCAGAAAGCAGCCCGCAAGGGCTGTGCGCTATTGTCTATACTATTCCATATCGGGATGCTCACCGGACCAGCCGCGCTCCGGCAGGCAGGAGAGATAAGACATATCCTCCCCGGAGATCGTAAAGCCGAAAACATCCAGATTTTCTTTCATCCTCCCGATGCTTGAAGCCTTCGGGATAACCGGGATGCCCCGCTGGATAAGATAGCGGAGCAAAAGCTGCGCATTTGTGCAGCCGTATTTTGCGGAAAAGACAGATATCTCAGGGTCTCCCAGCAGCTTCGCCCGCCCGAGAGGGCTCCAGGCCTGAGGCAGTATTCCCTGCTCTCTGAGATATGCGAGGGTATATTCCTGCATATACCCGATATGCAGCTCAAGCTGATCGACCATAGGACGGATGCGGGCGGTCTCCAGCAGCGGCATCAGATGGTGCGGCAGGAAATTCGATACTCCTATCGCCCTGATCCTCCCCTGCTCATAAAGCTCCTCCATAGTCTGCCAGGCTTCTCTTACCTTTCGGAGCCAGTCCTTGTCGCCGGGGTCGTTCTTCGGCCAATGGATGAGATACATATCGAGATAGTCTGTCCTCAGCTTCCGGCAGGAGGCCTCAAAAGACAAAAGCGTTTCCTCTTTGCCCAGCTCTGTCGGCCAAACCTTGCTGCAAAGGAATATCTCCTCTCTCGGTATGCCGGATGCGGCTACCGCCTCTCCGATCTGCTCCTCGTTTTTATACATCTTCGCTGTGTCGATATAGCGGTAGCCTGCTTCGAGGGCATCGGTTATGGCTTTTGTATCCTCTCGCCCGGTGAGATATGATCCGAAACCGACGGCGGGTATCGCAGTGCCGTTTTGCAGGATAAACTCCCTCCTCGACCCGGTGTAGCCTGAAACATCCAGGATCCTGTCCAGCAGGCGCATATTCTTTAACGAAAACTCCTCCGTGATATGCGGCTTTGCCCCGTTCCTGATGCAGTCGTTGAGCTGCTCCAGCTCCAGGGAGTAATTCGATCCGGCAGTTACCCTCTCGGTGCGGGTGATCCGTTCACCCTTCTCATTTTTGACAGTTACATCAAAGGACAGCCCGCCCTGAGCGTTATACTCGACTGCCGAGCGGATATAGCCCTCGGAGCCGTGGATAAACAGCCTGTCATAGCGGTCGGCGGTGTTGATGCCGAGATTCATCCCGGCGTTGAAGGTCGCCCGGGAGCCGTCCTCAAAGCCGATCATCACAGAGGCCAGACGATCGACTCCGGCGCTGTCCAGCTCGGCATCCGCCTTGACATACCTGACAGGGCTGTCGATCAGCGAGAGTATCATGGATGTGCAGTAGCATCCGATATCATAGATACCTCCGCCGCCCTGCTCCTTGTGCAGGCGGAAATCCTCCGAATAGTCCTGAGTCAGGAAAGCTGTGTCGATATAGTCGATCTTCCCGATCTCGCCGCCCGAAACGATCTCCTTCAGCCTTTCGGTATACGGGCTGTGGAGATAGGCGAAGGCCTCCATGAGTATGACACCGTTCTTCTTCGCTGCCGCGAACATCCGCCGAAGCTCAGTTTCGTTCATAGCGGCAGGCTTCTCGCAGAGAACGTGTTTTTTCGCATTAAGCGCCTTTATCACCCATTCGCAGTGGATATCGTTGGGCAGAGGGATATAGACGGCCTCGACCTCCGGGTCTGCCAGCAGAGCATCATAGCCCTGATAGGCTTTTGCGAACCCGAATCTTTCCTTGAAAGCCTCGGCCTTTTCCAGGCTCCTGCCGGCGACAGCGTAAAGCTCGCAGCCCGCAGCCTGCTGCATCCCGGGTATAGTACACCCCGCAGCTATGCCAGCAGTCCCCATAACGCCCCATTTTACAGGCCGGATACTGCCGTTCTCAACATTCATTACACATTCCTCCTTGACGATAGGATAAGCTCAGACCAAAGCGTTTGTAATATTATACCATTCCAGGACGCCCCTGTCAACAAGCTGATACTGTCTTTTCACAGAGCGCCGCCTCCGTACTCTCTTCCAGCTGTGCCTGCTTCGGGCTGCAGCTCGCCCTGTACTATTATATATAATAAACCGGCCTGCGCAGGGTATTATATACGACAGCACGTAAGGTTGCAAAAAGCAAGCCGATCACCGGCATTTTCAGCCCGGATTGTGATTTGATGCTCAAAACCGGCGGGAACATTTGTAAGATCCGCCGGGATCAGACCGCGGAGAGCACGGAGCTCCCCGCTCCATGAGGTGTGAAGCTGTCTGTATTCTCAACAA
>CAMNNQ010000158.1 GCA_946545645.1 uncultured Clostridia bacterium
AAAGCGGGTAATATTGCGCCCATCCAAGGGCGCGCCAGCCCTTGGCAGGGGGTCAAGGGGGACAGCGTCCCCTTTGCAGAGCACGAGACAAAGTCTCGTCCGAGACGCAGTTCCGGCCAAAGCGCGGCAAAAAAAAAGCCGACGGGGTTACCGTCGGTTTTTTTTGCAGGTGTATATGTGATTTAGTCGAGTGCGGAGTAGGCGCCGTTAACGATCTTAACAGCCTTCGGGTTCTTGGATACTGCACCTTCTTTGGTCCAGGTCATGCCTGTACCGGTAAGGCCGTCAAACTTGAAGCCGTTAGTGATCGCGGCAGTGAGCTTGTTGCAGATATCCTCGTTGGACATATCGCCCTTGATACCCTCCTGCTTGATGAGCTCAGCTACGATCTTTACGCAGTCATAAGCATCAGCAGCAAACTGGTTGGGGATCTCGTTGTTATAAGCAGCCTTGTATGCTTCAACAAACTTCTTGGTACCCTCATCCTGTGCGTCAGCAGCAAAAGGAGTCAGCAGCATAACGCCCTCGGCGAGAGACTTGTCAAAGTTCTCAACGGAAAGGATACCGTCAAGGCCGTCGCAGCCGAAGAATACAGGCGAAAAATCAGCGCTCTTGGCCTGCGAGAGGATCAGGGATGCCTCCTGATAGTAGATGGGGAGGAATACCAGCTCAGCGCCCTTGTTCTTAGCGTCTGTGATCTGTGCGGAGAAGTCGGTCTTGGAATCCTTTGTGAATGCTCCCTCGGAAACGATCTCCAGACCCTTGGCAGAAGCCTCGGACTTGAAGGTGTCGAAGATACCGGAGGAATAGGGATCGGAAGAATCGTAGATAATGGCTACCTTCTTGGCAACATTCTTGTCTGCGATATAATCAGCGGAAGCCTTGCCCTGGTTAGGGTCGGTGAAGCATACCTGGAAGCAGTTGTCATTTCTGATTACATCCTTTGCAGAAGCAGAAGGTGTAATCTGGAAGATCTTGTCTTCTTTGGTCTTGTCGACAACAGCGAGGCAGGAGCCTGTGGTTACTGTACCGATCATGATGTTCATATTCTTGTCTTTCAGGCTGTTATAAGCGTTTACAGCCTTCTCAGCGGGATCGGCCTCGTCGTCTTCAAAGACCAGCTTGAGCTTAACGTCGCCCAGCATACCGCTGTCGTTGACATCCTTTACAGCCAGCTCTATAGCGTTCTTAACGCCGATACCGTACTGAGCTGCGCTGCCTGTCAGCGGGCCGCTGCCACCGATGATGATCTCGTTGGCGTCTCCGCTCTTGGAATCACTGTTGCCGCAGGATGCGAGGCAGGAGCCTGCCATTACAGCGGACAGCGAAAATGCGAGCAATTTCTTTACCATTTTCATACTTGTCACTCCTTAAAGTATTCTTCGGGATATACCCCAAGATATTATCAATATAACATTACACCGTTTTTTTGTCAACGTCAATTCCCTACAAAGATTTGAAGCCAACAGATAGCATTATATGCATTTTCCACAGACCGGCCCACATTATTTTGTATATTTAGCCGGATAAGTACATAGATGATGTATGGTATACGGACAGGCATAGCTGTAATATCCTGTGAGCGGAGGTGGTTTGACATGAAAGGACCCGAATTTGACAATGAATCATCGGAGCTGCTGTCCTGCATAATAAGGGCTGTCTGCGAAGAGCTGATACTGCGTGGAGAGCTTACGGAAAAGGAGGCCGGGTATGTCTGCGGGAAGAGTGCTTAGAGTCTGTGCCTACTGCCGGGTATCCACAGATCTGCCGGGGCAGGCCGGCTCGCTTATCAATCAGGAGAGCTTTTTCCGCAGCTACATCTCCGGGCAGGAGGGCTGGAAACTGACGGAGATATACACCGACGAGGGCAGGAGCGGCACCTCTGCTGCGGGGCGGCCTGCCTTTATGCGTATGCTCCGGGATGCGGAGGCTGGAGCCTTCGACAGGATAATCACCAAGGAGATCAGCCGCTTCGCAAGGAACACTGTGGATACGCTGGTCTTTGTCCGGAGGCTGAAAACGCTTGGCATCGGAGTGACCTTTTTGAACGACGGCATAGACACTCTTGCCGCCGAGGGAGAGCTGCGTCTGACTCTGCTCTCTTCCATCGCACAGGAGGAGAGCCGCCGCACCTCGGAACGGGTCAGATGGGGTCAGAAGCGCCGTATGGAACAGGGCGTCGTGTTCGGCAGCAGCCCATTCGGATATGAGCTCAGAGAGGGCAAACTGGAAGTTATCGAAACCGAGGCGGAGACAGTAAGGCTGATATTCAGGCTCTATGCTCTGGCAGGGTTGGGAGCAGGCGCAGTAGCAAAGTGTCTTAACGAAGAAGGGATCCCTCCCAGGCAGGCGGCAGAATGGAGCGCGGCGGCGGTCAGGCGGGTGATATCCAACGAGAAATACACCGGCGACCTTGTTCAGGGAAAGAGCGTAACAGAAGATCATCTTACACACCGCCGTGTGAGATGTGACGACCCGGAAAAGCTGACCGTCCTTCACTGCCACCATCCGGCGATAGTCTCCCGGGAGCTGTTTGAAAAGGCTCAGCGGCAGAGAGAACTGCGGAGGCGGCCTGCTGAGTGTGGGAGATATTCCTCACGGTACTGGTGCAGCGGGAAGATCATCTGCGGGAACTGCGGCGGAAGATTCGTCAGCCGCAGCAAAAGGCTGGGAGACCGCATCCTCCGTTCCTGGAGATGTCAGAACGCCTGCGGTCAGCCGTCGATCCGGGACGGGACTCTGAGAGAGGCTGCTGCATCGGCTCTGGAGGAACGGGGCGTATCCCCGGGGGAAACGGCTGAGATCGTATACGAAAGGCTGGCTGCTCTCCGGAGAAAACACCGGAGCCCGCTCCCCTCCTTTGAAACCGTCCTTTCGGCTGCGGAGTCGGACAAGGTGCTGGGGGCTGCACTGGAAAGGATAACCGTTTACAGCGGATACATTATTATAAAGCTATGGGGATACGGAGAGCTGCGGGTGTCAATTCAGGAACACAACAGGTACCGAAGAGCTGGCGCACATGGAGATGATCTCAGCGATACTCTACCAGCTCACCAGGGATCTCTCGGTAAAGGAGATAAAGGAGGCCGGCTTTGACGCCTATTTTGTCGATCACACGACAGGCATTTACCCGCAGGCAGCATCGGGCGTGCCTTTCACAGCGGCATATTTCCAGTCGAAGGGAGATGCCATAACCGATCT
>CAMNNQ010000159.1 GCA_946545645.1 uncultured Clostridia bacterium
CCGCTTAGGGCTCTGCCCTAAGAACCTGCCAAGGGCTGGCGCGCCCTTGGATTGGCGCAATATTACCCGCTTTGTGCGGTGCAGTACTTGTTCTGTGACCCCGCCACTAACAACGTCCCGCCCCTCTAAGGGAAAGACGCCGCTGAACCTATCGGCATCGTCGCAGGGCGAAATGACGACCCCGCAACGACAGCAAGCGACCAACGGGAGCGCCGCGTTTCGGCGCTAAAAAACGCGTCCCGGCGCTAAAAAGAATGTGTGAGGGGAGAAGTGTTGCGGGCAATGGTCAGGGATGGGAAAAGTGCCTTGAGGGAGTCTTCGTATTCCTCAGGGGTTCGCTCTGCCGGGCTGTAATGGGTCAGCCATAGCCGCTTGGCTCCTGCTTTGGCGGCAAGTCGGCAGGCGTCAGGCATGGTGGTGTGCTTTTTCTGCTCCATCGCTTCGCGTTTGTCGTCGCTGCCGTACATCCCCTCGCAGATGAATAGCTCCGAATCTCTCCCGAAGTCCGCTATCTCAGGGAGAGGGAGAGTGTCAGTAACGTAGGTTATCACTGTCGGGGAAGGGGGCGGCGCAGTAACGTCTTCCGGGAGTACCGTAACTCCGCTTGGGAGAGTTATGCTCCTGCCGTCGATAAGAGCCTTGTAATCTGTTACCGGGACAGCGAGAGCCCTGGCTTTCTCCGGGAGAAATCGCGGCCTTTTCCCAAAGCTGAGACGGTAGCCTATGCAGGGGACACTGTGCTGCAGCGGGAGAGTGGAGACTGTGAGAAAGGGGTCTGCTTCCGGGCAGGGGAAGGATATTGCCTGATCCGCCGGGAGAGGACGCAGTATGAGCTGATAAGGGAGCTCTCCGCAGACAGTCAGCAGGCCGCGTATCGCTTGCTCGGCGGGGGCGGGATAGCATATCGTTACAGGCTCGGAACGGTTGGTGTTTCCGAGAGAGAGCAGCAGACCCGGCAGGCCGGTAACATGGTCGGCGTGGGCGTGGGTGATGAAGATGATGTTTATACGGCTGAGCTTGAGCTCGGCTTGGGCAAGAGCGACCTGTGTACCCTCGCCGCAGTCGATGAGAAGGGCGTTGGCGCCGCTGCGGACGTAGAGAGTGGTAAGGAAACGCTCGGGCAGGGGAAGCATACCGCCTGTCCCGGCGAGGCATACTGTCGGCATTCTGATCAGCTCCTTTCTGTGGCATGGGGTATGAGGTCTGTTTGGGGCTTTCACAGGGGTAAAACGGTATATCTCTCCGCTTGCGAGCCGGAAAGATATACCGTTCTGAGTTCTTTTAGTGCGGGTAGGTCAGCGCATTCTGGTCAGGAACATCTCGAGGATGGATTTGCCCTGATCCTCCGGGTCGAGATCCACATCTCTTGCGGAGAGCTTCCAGGGAGAATCATCGGGGAGGATACTATAGGCCAGATTGTGCTGCTGCCATTCTACTGCCATATCCTCCGGGGTACGGTAGGAGACATGGTCTTTGCCGAGGACGGGATGTTCTGCTGAGAGAGCGGCGCAGATCTGCTCCATATCGCCGGTATCTGTTATCTTGTAGGAATACATTATCTTCCAGCAGCCGTTTTTGAAAATAGCGGAATACTCTTCGCCGTGATAGGTAAAGGTGTAATTTTCGCCGTCGCCGCTGTCGGTGAGGGCGACATCCTCCGGGGAAGAGGGAGGCGGTGCTGTCTCGGAGGGGGTGGATACGGGAGCCTCTGTCGCTTCGGGGGCTTTTGCTGTCGCTGCCTCTGTTACGGTCTTTTCGGGTGCCTTGGCAGGTCCGGAGGCAGTGGATCCGGGGGCTTTGGTCTGCTTCGGGACGGAAGCTGCAGCTGCTTCGGTCACTGCCTTTTCGGAGACTTTTGCTGTCCCGGTCTCTGAGGCAGCGGATAGGGCAGCCTCTGTCGTTTCGGGGGCGGAAGCGGTCGAGGCCCCGGTCACGGTCTTCTCCGGAGCCTTTGAGGTCCCGGAAGAGGATGAGGTCCCGGAAGAGGATACGGCCCCGGCTGCGGTCGTTTCAGCCACGGTCTGAGCCTGTGCGGCTGTCTGCGGGGAAGAGGACTGCTGAGAGCTGTCCGCTGCTCCGCAGCCTGTCAGCAGCAGAGCGGCCAGCGCTGCTATGATCTGAGGTTTAAGAGCGTTCATTTTTTGCACTCCCTGTAAGGTTGAGGCGCAGAAGCATCTTTTCTGCGTTATAGAGCAAGAAGGTAATGAATCTGATGAAGGTATCGGCCATAATGCCGAAGTTTATGCAGAGCAGGAGGGTCTTGGTCGAGAGCGGGGTAGTCCCGAACACCCAGCCGAGCAATCTGAAGGCGAAGATCAGCCCTGCGGTGCAGAGGAGGATGATAGCGCGTTTATAGTTGCTGAGGGGCTTGCTGATATACCGCAGCACCATTATCCCGACTACCGAGAGGAGGATAGTTGAGGCTGTGGTTATCTCCTCCTGCGAGACCTCAAAGATCTGTCCGAATACGACCATAGCGACGACGACAAAGACGTCTGTTATGGCGCCCGGCAGGGCTTTCATTATGACGTTCTTCATAAAGTGCCCGTTGATAAGGAAATGGTCGGGCACCTGAGAGAGCAGGAATGCGGGGATACCAATGGTAAAGAGGCTTATGAGGGTTATCTGCGAGGGGGTCAGCGGGTAAACGATGCCGAATGCCAGCGAAAGGACAGAGAGTATCAGCGAGAAGATATTTTTAACCAGGAAGAGGCTGCCGGAGCGCTCCATATTGTTGACTACCTGTCTGCCTTCCATAACGACTTCGGTCATGTGGGCGAAATCGGAGTCCAGGAGCACGAGCTGGGCTGCCTGCACGGCGGCTTCGCTTCCAGAGGCCATGGCAACGGAGCAATCAGCGTCTTTAAGGGCGAGGATATCGTTGACTCCGTCGCCTGTCATAGCGACGACCTTTTCCTGCTGCTGGAGGGCCTTTACGAACTTGCGCTTCTGGTCAGGGGTCACTCTGCCGAAGACGGTATAGTTCTTCATAGCCTCGCTGATAGCTTCGTCGGTGGTCAGGGTCGAGGCATCGACATAGCGCTCGGCGTTTTTGATCTGCGCCTGCTTTGCGACCTCGGATACGGTGATCGGGTTATCGCCGGAGATGACCTTGACCTCGACGCCCTCCTCCGCGAAGAAGCGGAAAGTAGCGGGGGCGGTCTCTCTTACGGGGTTGGTGATCAGTATCAGGGCTGTGGGGATACGCTTTTCTGTCAGCGCTTTGCCGTCTGGCTTGCCTTTATACTCAGCGAAGGCCAGGACACGGTAGCCCTTGCGGCTGTTCAGCTCGATCTCCTCACGGTACTGCTCGTAATCCTCGCTGAGCACCCATTCCGGGGCGCCCAGGACATAGGCTGTCTTCTCGAAGGTCACGCTGGAATACTTGAACTCGGAGGAGAAATCGGTATGGGAGACGATCTTTGCACCTGTCGGGGCGGTGAAATACTGTTTCATGGCGGCCATAGTGATATTATCGGCCGACTGCTCGGCGGCGTAATCGCTGAGCAGGGCGCTGAGCGATTCACGGCTGATATCTGTAAGGGGGATGAAATCCGTCACCTTCATGGTGTTCTCGGTTATGGTCCCTGTCTTATCGACGCAGAGGACATTTACCCGGGCGAGGGTCTCGATACATTTCATGTTATG
>CAMNNQ010000160.1 GCA_946545645.1 uncultured Clostridia bacterium
GAATTTAGGCAATCTGACGAAAATCTGTGCCTCAACGCCAGTTGAGGTTGCGCATACTGATGCACAGGGGTCGTGCGGTGTTGCCTTAAACTTGTCAGAAGCAAGCCGTATTTGCTTTGCCTGCCCGAAGGCTTTTTCATAGCGCTGACACTGTCGAGCTTTGCTGAGTGGGCAGGGATCATTGCCTTTGATAAGATAAGCAGATATCCTATAAGATATCCGTTATCGTTTGCAGGGATGTTAGTCGGGCTGCTGGGAGCAGTTCTGATCGGTTCTCTGATCGTAGAGGTAATCAAAGACAAGGTAAATATGACGAAGATCATTCTCTGGAGCGTATGCACAGCGCTTCCGTTTATGGTCGGGCTCAGGTATATCGGGCAGTATTTACCCAGGCTTTGGAAGTAAAACTGAAGAAAATGATACCGCGAAGTGTGAAACGCTCCGCGGTATTTTTTGTTCATAAAAAGTTGTAAAATCTTATTATAAAAGTTAATTGCAAAAGTCTTTGTATGGTGTTATACTATCAACCGTTGAGGTGAATTTTGCACAAAACTGTACTGTTTCGTTTTTGCATATTGCACAATAGGATTGGTCAATTACATCAAGGAGTATGAATATATGAAAGACTTGACGCAGGGCAAGCCCATGAAGCTGCTCATTATGTTCGCGATCCCTCTCCTGCTGGGAAATCTCTTTCAGCAGCTTTATAATATCGCAGATACCCGAATAGTCGGGGAGTTCCTCGGCGAGAGCCAGCTTGCAGGCGTCGGTTCGACTTCGTCTTTGAATAATGTTATAATTGGATTTCTAAACGGCCTGACCAACGGATTTGCTCTGCTTACAGCCAGGTTTTTCGGTGCTAAGGATAAAGACAAGGTCAAGGAGACCGTCGCTGCGACTCTTGTTATGGGCTTCGCCACAGCCGCTGTACTGACAGTCGCCGGATTGATCTTCCTTGATCCTTTGCTCCATGCCATAAATGTCGGTGAGGATATCTACATTTATTCCAAGACTTATATCCGCATTATTATCGCAGGAATGGCTGTTTCTATGTGCTATAACATCAGTGCCGCTCTTATGCGTGCGGTGGGAGATACGGTAATGCCGCTGATCTTCCTCATAGTTTCGACTATAACCAATGTCGGGCTGGATATCCTTTTCATACGTGTTTTCGGTATGGGCGTCGAGGGCGCAGCCTATGCGACTCTTATCTCTCAGGGGATTTCCGTCGGGCTCTGCATATTCTATATGTTTACCCGCCACAGAGAGCTCCTTCCGGAAAAAAGACATTTCAGATTTTCACGCAAGCTGGCAGGGGATATGTACTCTCAGGGCACAGCTATGGGGCTCATGATCTCGCTGGTAGGTATAGGCTCTCTTATTATGCAGGGTGCCATCAACAGCCTCGGTGCCGAAACTATTGTTTCGCATACAGCTTCGCGCAAGGTCAGCGAGATGTTCATGCTGCCGCTGATGGTGTTCGGAGCCGCCGCAGCCAATTTCGCCGGGCAGAATTACGGAGCAGGGAAGTATTCCCGCGTTCGCCGCGGCTTTATCGATGCGACTCTTCTGGGCTGGATATGGTCCGTTATCACCATTGCTGTTACCTATCCGCTGACTCCGATGTTCATCCGCATCATAACCGGCACAGAGAACGAATATATAATAAACCTCTCGACAGAGTATATGCACTTTAATGCGCCCTTCTATTTTGTCCTGAGCATTGTTATTGTGTTCCGTAATGCGCTGCAAGGTGTAGGCTCAAAGCTCTTCCCTCTGATCTCCAGCATCATTGAGCTGGGGGGAAAATTCATAGTCGCAATGGTTCTTGCCCCGAGGATAGGCTATACCGGGATAAAGATCTCCGAGCCGATAGTCTGGATACTTATGTCGATACTTCTCGGTGCTGGTTTCCTGCTCAATAAGGATATCCGCCGCCGGGAGCCCGAAGAAGACCGCTGCCACCGGCAGGCAGCAGCCAAAAGCGCCGCAGCGCTGTAACTTGATCTGATACAAAAGCCGCAGGATCCGGTACGGTCATTCCTGCGGCTTTTTGTTTTCTGACTATCCCGCTGGCTCATTCAACCACAGTTTATCTTTCGGGCGAATATCAAAAGCCTATGCAGATCAGGATTTGGTGAGCCAAAGGGATAGTCATATTTTGTTTTGTTCCGTATGCAGCTTGTTCAGACTTGCCGTCGAGAATGAATTGCATATAGTATGGCGGATAATATGTGTTCTCTGTCCATTTTCCGTTGATAGTTATACTGTTGTAGTGGGTGAATATTTCGAGGCATCGAACGCCTCCCTTTACCATCCCGCACAGGACTAACACCAGCTTGCGAACCTTTCCGCCGTGTGTGTCATCAAAACACCTTACCATTGTCGGAGCCGGCTGTATTCCTTCGTAGTCAGGAAACTCGTTTTCAATAAATCCCTTGACGGTGTCGCATATCTCTCCGACGGTACATTTTCCTTTATCGAGCTCGATCTCGGTTTCTCTGTCTTTCTCGGGGTCAAATGTGCTCTGCATCATATCCGCACGTAGTTCAATATCTGTCTTGGAGATCTGCCGTGGGGAGCAGTCAAATGTCCCGGTATCAGGGCCTTCGGGGTCGAGAAGAGTCGGCACACCTTCCGTTCCTTCCGGAGGCAGAGTCGGATTATAGACCAATTCGCCATTTTCCTCCGGCTGGACAAGATCTTCGTTATACCTCTCTCCGAAATAGCCCTTGTAAAGCAACCTGGCTCGCTTTTTGATGTCGGTATTGTCAGCGATCTTGAAGGCGCAGAGCTCACAGTTTCGCTCCCTGTTCTTTTGCATGAAGAGAGCAGCATAACCGCACCCGCGATAAGAACAACTGCCCGGATATTTATCATATATGCCCCTCCGGGTGTTTAATACGATTTTTTCCTGTCATATATTTATACGACGACCTATCAGTCTCCAATCGCTTTATCATAAAAATATCCCGCACCTCCGATAGTTTGTATGAATACACAAACCGGATGCGCGGGATTTGCTATATTTGACAAGCTGTTATCTGGCTCCCGAAAGCTCCCTGAGTGTCCGTACCGATTTTTCTACCGCCGAAATAATGAATCCGGCATCGTCAAGGGTCGTGTCAGGGGAGAGTGAGAGACGAAGCGAGCCTTTAGCCAGTCGGTCGTCAAGGCCGATAGCTTTCAGAACATGGGAGGGGTCGGCGGAATAGCTGGTGCAGGCAGAGCCGCTGGAAGCCATGACACCGTTTATATCCAGCATCAGCAGCAGGCTCTCTCCCTCGACTCCATCAAATGATATGTTCACATTAGATGGGAGCCTTTTCTTTCGATCGCCGTTCAGCCGGCTCCCGGGAATCTTCAAAAGCCCTTCTGTCAGCTTGTCCCTGACTTTCAGCAGCCTATCGGTCTTATCTTTCAGACCTTCGAGACTTTCGCGCAGAGCTTCAGCCATAGATACTATACCGGCTACGTTTTCTGTCCCGGCACGAAATCCGCTCTCCTGGTGTCCACCCGAGATCAGCGGCGGGAGCTTCAGCTCTTTGCGTATGTAAAGAGCTCCGACCCCTTTGAATGCTCCGAATTTGTGCCCGGAGACAGAAAGCATATCTACGCCGAGAGAGTTAAGTTCCAGCGGCAGGTGCCCGGCTGCCTGAACTGCATCTGTATGGAAGAGAATGTTCTTTGAGCGGCAGATCGAAGCGATCTCCTTTATCGGCATGAGTGTCCCTATCTCGTTGTTTGCATACATTACGCTTACAAGCGCCGTGTCCTCGCGTATAGCTTCGGATATCTGCTCGGCAGCTATGAGCCCTTCGCCGTCAGCAGGAAGATAAGTGACGTCATATCCCTGCGCTTCCAGTCTGCGGCAGGTATTAAGAACAGCATGATGCTCGATGTTCGTTGTAACTATATGCCTTTTTCCGGCCTGTCTTCCCAGCTCTGCTGCTCCGAGTATTGCCATATTGTCCGATTCTGACCCTCCCGAGGTAAAGATTATCTCGGAGGCCTCGCAGCCCAGCGAGCGTGCGATGCTTTTTCTCGCATCGAAGACAGCTCTGGCGCTCTTTGTTCCGAGAGAATACACAGCTCCGGCATTTCCGTAAAGCTCGGTGAGATAAGGCATTGCGGCATCGAGCGCTTTTTTTGAGACGGGCATAGTCGCGGCGTTATCTGCATAAACTGTCCTTTTTGTCATTCAAAACACCCTTTCGGTCTTTCTCATCTGATTATAGCATATCCAATGGAATTGTGCAAGGAGCATCAAACAAAAAAAGCGCCTCCGCAAAATCGGAAGCGCTCAGTTCTTTTGTATATCCTCCGTGCTTAGTCAGCAACGTAGGGCAGAAGAGCAAGGTGACGTGCTCTCTTGATAGCGGTCGTCAGCTCTCTCTGATGATATGCGCAGGTACCGGTAACACGGCGGGGGAGAATTTTAGCTCTCTCTGTCATGCACTTACGGAGCTTTGCAATATCCTTGTAATCAATTTTTTCAGCTCTGTCAACACAGAACATACAAACCTTCTTACGGCCTCTCTTTACAGGCCTTCCGGTTCTCTCCATGATAAAGATCCTCCTTACTTAGCAATTTGTCGGGTAGATCTCAGAACGGTACTCCTTCATCTCCGAGAAGCTCGAAATCGTCCATACCGCCGATATTGAGCGGTTCTTCCTGTGCAGCCGGAGCGGGAGGCACCGGTGCTGCGGGAGCAGACTGATAGGTGCTCTGGTTCTGTTGATAGCTGTTATTATTCTGGTAACCCTGATTGTAGCCGCCCTGCTGATAGCTGTTCTGCTGATAACCGCCCTGCTGCCCGTAATTCTGAGAATATCCGCCGTTCTGTCTGGGCTCTCCTGTAAAGGATGCGTTATCGACATATACTTCGGTAGCAGTTCTCT
Organism: uncultured Clostridia bacterium; assembly: GCA_946545645.1. Taxonomy (GTDB): domain Bacteria; phylum Bacillota; class Clostridia; order Oscillospirales; family Ruminococcaceae; genus FB2012. The sequence continues at coordinate 4,903 of CAMNNQ010000160.1, forward strand.
TGTTTCCGTTGCTATCCTCGTAATTGCGGACTCTGAGGCTTCCTTCGATCGCGATCATACGGCCTTTGCCGAAAAATCTTGAGATGAATTCAGCAGTCTGTCTCCAAGCGACACAGTTAATGAAATCGGTCTGCCTTTCTTCGCCCTGCTTGACAAAATTTCTGTCAACAGCGACTGTAAAAGACAACACGCTTGTTCCCTGTGGGGTCTGTTTCAGTTCGAGATCTCTTGTGATCCTGCCCATAATAATAACTTTGTTCAACATAATAAATACCTTCCTTTGATCATACGTTTGATTTGTTCGACCTGGTCTCTTTTACTTGACTGTGATGAGGAAACGCAGCACACCGTCGGTAATGCCGAGAACTCGCTCCAGCTCAGCAGGGAAGTTGGGCTCTGCGGTAAAGCTCCACAGAACGTAGTTGCCCTCTGTTTCATAGTTGATAGCATAAGCGAGTTTACGCTTGCCCCAGTCATTGACGGAAACGTCCTGTGCGTTAGCCTTGATCATCTCGTCAAACTTGGTTGTGAGAGCAGCAACTGCCTCTTCACCAGCCTTGGAGCTGAAAACGACTACGGCCTCGTAAGTCTCATTGATCTTTGCCATATCTTGCACCTCCTTTTGGATTTCGCCTGTACTTTAAATATACAAGCAAGGATAACTCAATTATTATAACACACCCTGTTCTTTTTGTCAATCAAGAGCAGGGTGCGGTAAACGTAAATTTTCTGTAAATTTATAGCTTGTTCAGGAAGAAGATGGATCCTACTACCAGAGCGCTGGAAACGAGCACGGAGAAAAGGAAAGCACCCATAGAAACTCCCCCGGTAAGGGTTATACGTGTCCTTGTTTCCTCTTCAGTCTCATCGGTCACAGAGGCAGACGCGCTTTCGGATATATCGGGAACCGTGCTGACAGAGCGGATGTTCATTATCTTTCTTCTTGCGACTCTGTAATACCAGTAATTAGCGAACAGGGCGCAGACACATTGCATCGTTATCATCAGCCAGGAGCAGATATCCTGGATCATCAAGAAATTCCGGCTCTTCAGGAAGGCCTCGTTGACAAAGCCTATGGACGGCAGGTAGTGATTGTATCCCATGACCATTATCGTCGGGATAGAGAGCCCGATTGAAAGCACCATACAAAGCGCACCGATCAGCGGCATTTTACGGTAGAAGAACCAATACTGCGGGAAGAGCAGGGCGCAGAAGTTAAGGCTGACTTTTCCGCCGAATTTACCGAAGCGGACAAAGTGTGTCAGGAAAGAGAACTGATTTCTCCCGACATATCTTGCATAATCTCCCAGTTTTACGCCGTCAATATCCGAATCCTGGTCGAGTCGCATACCCTGCTGGGGCATTCCCATGAATGGCCGCTGCTGACCGTCCTGCTGACCAAATGGCTGCTGGCCGTATCCCTGCTGTCCGTAACCTTGCGGACCGTATCCCTGCTGACCGTAAGGTCCGTAGCCGGGTGCTCCGTTTGGAGGCGGTTCATTAAAGGCTCGGGACTGATTTAGCGATGCCGTATTGAGAGGCAGACCGCAGCGATTGCAGAAAAGCCCCTCCGGGGGATTTTCCTGTCCGCAGCGGGAGCATCTGATAGGTTCGCCGTCTGCACCGGGGCGCTCGGCTTCAGGCTGCCAGGAGAGACCGGCCTCGTGCAGATCGGTCTTTATGCAGCAGCCTTCCTTATCCCAGCATTCGCGGTGATAGGGCGAGCCGCAGTCGGGGCAAACGACTATATCGTCGTCATCTTTCAGGACAACGCCGCAGGAGACGCATTTATGACCTGTGAATTTTCCCATTTACACACATTCCTTTCGCTATGTAGATGAACTCACGATATATTATATCATACTTTTTCCAAAAAAGCTACCCCTGGACTGAATTTTCAGCTTATTATCACAAAAAAAGTTTTTCTCCGGCTCTGGTCTGTGTCCGTTTGACAAATATGGCAGGATGTGCTATCATATATTCAGGAAAAGCTGACTGAAGGGAGGACTCGGTATGTATTGCAGGAACTGCGGCGCGAATATTGATGACAGATCAAATGTCTGCACATATTGCGGTGCCCCGACGGGGATTCCGCCCGGGCAGAGCTATCAGCAGTACGGGCAGAATTATCAGGGCGGCCAGTCCTATCAGAATGGCCCGTATTATCAGAACGGCCCTTACCCTCCGCCGAACTATTACAACAATTATAACCCTGTCCCCGATATGAATGATTGCAGCCCGGTCTATAAGGTCGTCAGCTTTCTGTGGCCGCTCGTAGGGCTGATCCTGTTCATAATCTGGTATTCCAGCAAGCCCAGGGCTTCGAGATCCTGCGGATTGTGGGCACTGATCGGCTTCTTGGTGTCTATCGTTGCATTGCTGCTTTTCATGAATATGTTTGTTGATTTTATACGAATGGTCTTTCATTGACAAAGCCATAAATAAAACAATAACGCCTCCTGCGGAGCTCTTTGCTTGGCGGGAGGCGTTCTATTTGTTTCTGAGACGTTCTACGATGAGCTGGACAGCTTTTATATCCTCGTCATCAAGCCCGGAGACATCAATGGTTTTGTTATGCTCGATGCCCAGCAGCCAGTCTGTGCTGATATGGAAGACATAAGACAGCTTTGCAAGCACCTCCGGGGAGGGCGAACGCTCCCGGAGCTCATAAAAGGAAATGACCGATTTCGTAACACCGATACGGTCGGCAAGCTGCTGCTGAGTAAGCCCGCTCTGTTTCCGAAGTTCTTTTAATCTTCTGCCGAAATCCACAATTTCTCAACTCCTGTCTGAAATCAGTATACAGTATTATTGTATCATAATGGTGGATTATTAAACAATTATAGTTGACAAAGTCCCTAAAAGATGTATAATTCAAGTAAGCCAAAAAAATGATTAGGAGGGTGATATTATGGCATTTTGCAGAAGCTGCGGGAAGGAAATTGATGACCGTGCGGTCATCTGTGTTCACTGCGGAGTACAGACAGATAAGGCAGAGCTCTACACTGCGCCTTCAAACGCGTGAAAACGCGATTGGACGGTTGCCCTGCTTTTGTGTGTTTTTCTCGGAGCGTTGGGCATACACAGGTTTTATGTTGGGAAAACCGGGACGGGGCTGCTATGGCTATTCACCTTGGGCTGCTTGGGTATCGGCGCTCTTGTTGACCTGATAACGATATGCACAGGCAGCTTCACCGATGTTGACGGCTATCCCCTGAATAAACGGTAAAGGAGGTTTGCTATATGTTTTGCCCTGTATGCGGGAATGAAGAAAATGAACCAATGATATTAAACGGAGCCAAGGTTTGTCAAAAATGCGGGTGTGTGATAGAAAAAGTCAAAAACAATGAGGCGAAACAAAATAAAGTAAGTGGAATAATAATAGTTTCTATCATCGCAATTATCCTCGTATTTATTATTGGTGTTTTTGTTATCGGAGGCCTTGGCGGAATACGCTTTTCTATAGTGCTTATAGTGCTGACTTTGGGCATATTATTCTTCGCTGTTATGAAAGGAAAAAAGAAATAGTATAAACAATAATACTAAATTAAATTATTTTTTCAAAAAACTAATGACAAATCCCGAAAAGTGTGTTATAATAAAATGTAAGGCACATTTCGGCGGTATAAAGGGTGTCCCCGCCGGCAGGCGTGGGATACCCTTTTTCCGTATAAGAAAACTAATAGGAGTAGTGAAATATGGTATTTTTAGAAAATCTCCGCTCAAAGCTGGAAAGCTATAAGCCGAAAATAAAAGAGCTCGCTGAGGTCTTTGATATCGAAAATTCTAAGGAGCGTGTCGAAGAGCTCCATAACAAGGCTGCTGAGCCCGGTTTCTGGGATGACCTTGAGACCTCGCAGAAGGTTCTTCAGGAGACCCGTACCCTGGAAGCACGCCTTGAAAAGCACGCCAAGCTGACTCAGTCCGCAGAGGATATCGAGGTCATGCTGGATATGGCAGCCGAGGAGAATGACGAGAGCATGATCTCCGAGATCGAGCAGGAGCTCAACGATCTCGCCTCTCAGATAGATGCTCTTACCCTTGCTTCTCTGCTCACAGGCGAGTATGACAAGAACAACGCTATCCTTAATTTCCATTCCGGAGCCGGAGGCACAGAAGCGCAGGATTGGAACGAGATGCTCTACCGTATGTATACCCGCTGGGGCGAGTCTCACGGCTTCAAGGTCAATGTGCTGGATATCCTTGAGGGAAGTGAAGCCGGGATACAGTCTGCCTCGATCGCTATCGAGGGTGAGAACGCTTACGGTTATCTCAAAGGCGAAGCCGGTATACACCGCCTTGTGCGTGTTTCACCTTTTGATTCTCAGGGGCGCCGTCATACCTCCTTTGCTGCGGTAGACGTTATGCCCGACCTTCCCGAGGATGTTGAGATCGACATCCGCCCGGAAGATATCGAGATGCAGGTGTACCGTTCCTCCGGTGCCGGCGGTCAGCATATCAATAAGACCTCCTCGGCTGTTCGTCTGATACACAAGCCGACAGGCATCGTTGCTGCCTGCCAGACTCAGCGTTCACAGTTCCAGAACCGTGATTACGCTATGCGTATGCTGAAAGCAAAGCTGCTGGAGATCAAGCTGCAGCAGAATCTTGAAAAGATCGAAGATATCAAGGGCGTCCAGAAGGAGATCGCCTGGGGTTCTCAGATACGCTCCTATGTTTTCATGCCTTATCAGATGGTAAAGGATCACCGCACCGATTACGAGACCGCTAACATCCAGGCCGTTATGGACGGAGACCTTGATGGATTCATAAATGCTTATCTGAAATCTCTCTCTCTCGGAACGCTCAGCGAAGAGGATGTCAGAGAATGATCCCTGATCGTCGGAAAAGCCTCAAACTGGGAAACGTGATTATGATGCACTAACCTCAGATAGAAGGAGGCCTTCCTATGAAAAAACTCAGCGCACTCGTTCTCGCAGCCGTTATAGGGCTGTCGCTTGCAGCCTGCTGAGATGATGACAGCAGTTCACAGTCTTCGGAGAACACCAAAGCAGCAGATGACACCGTAATCACGACTGCTGCCGGAAGCAATGCGGACAATACCGTTACAAAGGCTTTGGATAAAGGATCAGAGACCGTAACTGAGGCTGTGACTAAGACTTCTCCCGAGACCAGACCGAAAGAACCGAGATCTACCTGGTCGGACAACAGCGGAGAAATCCCTGAGACGGCTTCCGAAAACAGTATTCTCAAAAAACTGGCAATAGAGTTTTATAAGGCTAAGGAATATCCTGCCGTCAGTTCGCTGGTGCTTTGGAAAGTGCCTCGGAGATATCAGGAAGGTTTGATATTTGCGGCGATATCATTGTAAAAGAGATGTTCTCACCCTTTGACGACCTGTTTTCCGGAATTGATGAGCTTGCTGCAAAAATGCCCTATGCAGAGGGATTCATTATCGAAAATGTCTATTCATTCACAAACGACGGAGATGAGTATACCGATTCAGACGGAGGCTTATGGGGCGTTGGTTTTTCCTGCAAGGATGAAGCCGAGGCCAAAGAAGTTTTCAAACTGTCGTTTTCCGAAGGCATGGAGGAGTCTCTCAGGGAAAGCGAGAATGAAGACGAGATCAAGGGTAATCTCAAATATTTGATCGAGAGCGACAGAGTACTGCTGAATCTCGCAAATTATGAATATTATGCTTATTACCGTGTCGGCAAAGCTGTTTATGTCCTCGGAACATACATCAACGATGAGGCGGATATAAGCTCTGATAAAGACCCTATTGACTACAGATCCGAGCTTGAACGTTTCTGCAAGGGCCTGGGTGTCGTGTCCCCGACATCGCTAAAAGTGTCCTGACAAAGCATCCTTATAATAATTGAAAGCCTCTGCCCTGTTAGGTGCAGAGGCTTTGTTGTATTTCGGAGCAGATATATATCAAGGCGTGACTTCCCGGAGCTCTGAGTCGATCAGGCTTTTGTAATGCTCGGCCAACTGTGCAGCAATAGAGTTCAGCAGCAGTAAAGCCTCGGTCTTTACGGATTGATTGGAATATATCCCCAGTTCGGCAAGATGCGCTGCCTGCTTTGCGTGCTCTGCTGCGGAGGGCAGTTTTTCGGGAGAGCCGCTTTCTTCCCGCGCCAGCTCCAGCGAAGCCTTTGCAAGCAGTGCGTTCATTTCGTCCTCAAAGCCGCATGGGACAGGCTTATCCAGCAGAACAGAGAATTCTCCTGCTGAAAAAAGCTCTCTTGCATTCAAATATTCCGCAGCTCCCTCCGCTCCGGGCTCCTCTTCCGGCATTAACTGCGACATAGGTACCTCAAGCACTCTGCTGAGGTATTGCAGGGTCTTGACCGAAGGCATAGCGCTGCCGCTCTCGATCTGGCTCAGCATATTCCTTGTTATAAAGTCTCCGACGACCTCGGCCTGAGTAAGTCTTTTTGCGATCCGCGCTTCCTTAATTCTTCTTCCCAGCTCTCCTGCGTTCATACTGTCACTCCTCTCATGTGTAAATATTATTTACCTATATGATAACACCATCCGCCTGACTTGTCAAGCGGCAGGATGCGATTTTTGCAAAGATATAATAAGATTTGTGCAGCATAGACAAATACGGCACTTCGGATTTTTACAAAAAGCTCTTGACAAAAGAGTGAAAAGGTTATATAATTAAGTAAATGATATTTACATCAGATACAACAAAGGGGGTAATAATATGACAGAATGGTGGGAAGGGCTTAGCACAGTGCTTAAAGTGCTGTATTGTATAGCTATACCTTCGACTATCCTTCTTCTGCTGCAAACACTGCTTGCAGTTTTCGGAGCCCACGACGGCGGAGCAGGTACTGATATCTCCGATACTTCCGGTATAGATTTCCACGGAGATATCCATGGAGATATTTCCGGACATGACCTCGGTCACGACGGCCTTATAGACGGCGGAGATCCTTCGGATTTTACCGCTATGAGGATGTTTACGCTCCAGACCATCGTAGCTTTCCTGACTGTGTCGAGCTGGACAATGATCGTCTGTATCCACGGAGGTATGCCATCCGGGCTTGCTTTCGGTATCGGATTTGTCATAGGCCTTATCGTAATGATCGCGCTTGCCAAGATAGTTCAGCTTTCGGCGCGTCTTGCCGAGAACGGAACCCTGGACCTTAAAAACACATTGGGCCTTACGGCGACGGTTTACATCCCGGTGCCTCCAAAAGGGCAGACCGGAGGAAAAGTAACCGTAACAGTTCAAGGACAGTTCAGAGAGCTCTCGGCTGTTACCAGCGAGCAGAAGCTGCTTCCGACAGGCACGCAGGTGCGTATAACCGATATCAGGGGAGATACGGTCGTAGTCGAAAGCGAGGATTGATCTGACAGCCGGAGGCCTTCCGGCAGATCAGTGCCTCAACGGTTTTGTCAGACCCGAAGACAAATGAAAAAATACTATTGCAAAAGCTGAAGAATTATAGTATAATGTATAGGACAAAAGCCAAGAAAAAATAAAAACATATAGGAGGAGAAGTTTTATGGGAGGAATGGAAACAATCATTATCATCAGCATCGTTGCCGTCGTGCTGTTTGCAGCGATAGCCGCTATACTGTCGAGGTACAGAAAGTGTCCGTCAGATAAGGTGCTGGTAATCTACGGTAAGGTCGGAACAGACAAAAACGGTATGACCAAGAGCGCCAAGTGTATCCACGGCGGCGCTGCGTTCATCGTTCCGGTGCTCCAGAGCTATCAGTATATGGATCTGACTCCTATCTCAATAAACGTTGATCTGAAAAACGCTCTCTCAAAGCAGAATATCCGTATCAACGTTCCTTCGAGATTTACTGTAGGTATCTCTACAGAGCCGGGTATCATGCAGAACGCTGCTGAGCGTCTGCTCGGGCTCAAAATGATCGAAGTCCAGGAGCTTGCAAAGGATATCATCTTCGGTCAGCTCCGTCTGATCATCGCTACTATGGACATCGAAGAGATCAACTCCGACAGAGATAAGTTCCTGATCGCCGTTTCCAACAACGTTGAGATCGAGCTTAAAAAGATCGGTCTGAGGCTCATAAACGTAAACGTTACCGATATTACCGATGAATCAGGATATCTGGAATCTCTCGGTAAGGAAGCCGCAGCTAAGGCTATCAACGATGCGAAGAAATCCGTTGCCGAGAAGCACCGCGACGGTGAGATCGGTCAGGCCAATGCTCAGAAGGATCAGCGTATCCAGGTAGCATCCGCCAATGCATCCGCTATCGACGGTGAAAACCACGCCAAGATCGAGGTTGCTCAGTCCGAAGCCAAAAGGCGTGAAGCCGAGGCCGAGGCTCTCAGAATGGCTACCGCTGCCGAGGCCGTTGCAGCCGCCAAAGCAAAGCAGGAAGCCTATGTTGCACAGCAGGAAGCAGAGCGCACCCGTGCCGAGCTGGAAAGAGCTACTCAGCAGGCAGATATAATCGTAAAGGCGCAGGTCGCCAAGCAGCAGGCTGAGATCGCAGCAGAGGCCGAGGCTGAAGTTGCAAGACGTAAGGCACGAGGTGAAGCCGATGCTATCTTTGCCAAGATGGAAGCCGAGGCGAAAGGTAATCAGGAGATACTTGTTAAGCAGGCAGAAGGTATGCGCAAGCTGGTTGAAGCCGCCGGCGGAGATGCAAACGCCGCTGTCAAGCTGATCGTAGCAGATAAGCTGGAGCAGCTCATCTCTATCCAGGTCGAGGCTATCAAGAATATCAAGATCGACAAGATCACAGTTTGGGATACAGGCTCCGGTGCAGACGGGAAGGGCTCTACCGCCAATTTCCTCAGCGGCCTTATGAAGAGCGTTCCTCCTCTCGGAGAGCTGTTCAAGCAGGCCGGTATGGAGCTGCCGGAATTCCTGGGTAAAGATGTTGAAGAGGCTTTGGAAAAGTCCCGCGAAGAAGCCATCAAGCGTGCTGCCGGAGATATCAAAAGCTCCGATGATGTAGTCGAGATCGTTGACGGCAAGGACGATTGATAAGTTCTGAATATCATAATAAACGGTATGTTCTCCCCGCTGCGGCGGGGGATAGAACATACCGTTTTGTTGTTTATACTGTCTGAATACTGTCGTCAGAGGTCTCGCTGATGTCTTCTGTTTTGTTCCTGTTTTTGTTCCTTCTGCCTTCAAAGCCTTCCGGCATCTCGCCGTCAAACCTTTCCTTGAATTCCTCGGGCATCTCGCCGCCGAATCTCTCCTTGAAGTCCTCTGGCAGCTCTCCGTCCTTGAATTTTCCCGGGAAATCTTCGTCATAGCCTTCGGGCATTTCTCCGTTCTGCATTCTGCCGGGGCGTGCTGTGTCTGAACCTTCAGTGTCTGCGCCTTCGCTGTTTATGTCGCCGCGCCCGGCGCTGCCGTCAAAAGGGCGGAAACCACCTCCGTTCCTGCCGCCTTTGCCGCCGCCCATCATCTTGGGAGTAGGGATCTCGCTGACCTCTGAGCCATTTATGATTATTGTTCCGCCGTTGAATTTTGCTGTGCCGTCGTAGTCAAAGGACTCGCACATTCCTGTCTGGGGCACTGTAATATCTATCGTCCCGCCGTTTACGGTTACATTTCCGTTGACATCGATTGCATCGGTGTCGCCGGAACCCATAACTATCGTAAGACTGCCGCCGTTCATTTCAAAAAGGGGAGTCCCGACGGAAGAACTCTTCTGTGAAGCATTGACACCGTCGTCGGATGCGGTAATACTGATCTCGCCGTCATTTATCCTTACAACAGTTGCCTCTATTCCTTCGGCGCCCTTCAGCTCAAAGCTGCCTCCGCCGATCTCTGCCAGAGCCGTACCCTGAATAGCATCGCTCTTTGCGGTGATCTTGAATGTTCCGCCTGCTATGCTGACGATCCCGGTGCTGTCGTCTTCGTCGTTCTCGGCGTGGAGGCCGTCCTTGGAGGAGGTTATCTCAAAGCTGCCGTCTGCTATGAGAATGGAGTCATTGGCTTCAATAGAATCCTTTTCGGTGTTGATCACATAGCTTCCTCCTGTGATCTTGATGTCGTCCTTGCAGGAAATGCCGTTGCCTTCCGCAGATGTTACTGTTAGGGTGCCTTTTCCGTTAAGAACGATATCGTCCTTTGCAAAGATGACAGCGTCGGTGTTGGTATCTCCGTCAGCTCTGAATGCACCTGTAACACTGAGGCTGGAGCCGTTCTCTGTCGAGGTTATGAAGCACTTGTCGCAGGATACGACATATATCGCAGGAAAGTCGTCATTCTCGATCGTTGCTCCGTCCAGGACAAGCTGCACTTTGGCTTCTTTGTCTGTCTCAACTCTTACTGTGCAGTTCTTTGCCGACCCGGAGATCACATACACTCCTTCTTCTGTAACATCCAGGGTCTTGCCGTCGGCTGCGGTAAGATAGATGGCGCCTTCAAGATCTGCCTCCTGTTTAAGGTCGCGCTTGGTGAACTGTTCGCTGTCAAAAGCGGAAATGTTAGCTGCCGCTGTTACGACGCCTGATGTGTCGGAGCTCTCAACTGATTTGCTTACCGATGAGCTCTGGGTAACTGATGCTGCCGCTGCTGAGTCGGCGGATGAGTCTGATGAAGAGCATCCTGCTGCTGTGAGACCGATAATGAGCGATGCAATTACTGCGTAGATCTTTTTTGTTTTCATGATTTGTACCTCTCTTTTTGATGGATTGTTTTGCTTTGTTGTACTCATTATATACTGCCATACTTAAATCAGCCTTAAAGTCTTGTGTTTTTTATGTGAAAAGTTTGTGAAATGGGAATCTGTTTCGGTATTGATTTATCCGGATACCTGTGGTATAATTAAGGCAACACCGCACGACCCGCGGCTAACGCCTCTGCACATCATCTGCTTGCCAGCTCTCCGTCTTATTACCCAAATTCTCCTTGACTTGCGTCAGCAAGCCTGCGTCGAATTTAGGCAATCTGACGAAAATCTGTGCCTCAACGCCAGTTGAGG
>CAMNNQ010000161.1 GCA_946545645.1 uncultured Clostridia bacterium
AAAATATACAAAAAACACTTGCCTTTTTTGATGAAATGTTATATAATAAAATAGATTAGGTGTGTATACTAATCTATTACTTCAGCTCAAAAAGGAGAAATCTGATCTATGTCAAAAATACAGCGCTATTTCAATATGTTAAAGGATAAAAGGATAGCCTTTATAGGTACAGGTGTAAGTCATAACGATCTGATAAAGCTTTTTCTTTCAAAAGGACTTTCCGTCGTTATCTGTGATAAAAAGGACGAAGAGCATTTTGACCCTGAGCTCCGAGAGGAATTTCTTTCCAGAGGTGCAGATTTTGCGCTGGGAGAGGATTATCTCGACGAGATTATGAAGTGTGACATCGTGTTCCGTACTCCGGGGATGTATTACAATAACGAAAAGCTTTCAGAAGCCCGCAAAAAAGGCGTTGTTATAACATCTGAGATGGAGACATTCTTTGATCTCTGTCCTTGCCGCACTTACGGTATCACCGGCTCCGACGGGAAAACTACTACTACTACGCTTGTCAGTGAATTTCTCAAAGCAGAGGGCAGGAGAGTCCATCTTGGCGGAAACATAGGAAAAGCACTGCTTCCTATCGTTGAGACTATCTCTGAGAGCGATTGTGCAGTCGTAGAGCTTTCCAGCTTCCAGCTCATTTCTATGCGAGAGTCCCCGGATGTTGCCGGAATTACGAATATCAGACCAAATCACCTTAATGTTCATAAGGACATGAATGAATATATCGAGTCAAAATGCAATCTGCTTTATCATCAGAATGCTTATTCCAGAGCTGTTCTCAGCCTGGACGATGAGACGACCTGCTCGCTTTCGCCTATTGTCAGGGGGGATCTGGCATATTTCAGTATAAAGCAAAGGCCCGACAACGGTGCTTTCCTGCGCGAAGACGGTATGCTTTGCTATAATGAACGCGGGAAGATCACAGAATATGTCCATAAAGACAATATTAAAATACCCGGTATGCATAATGTAGAAGATTATCTTACGGCAATTGCTATGACCTACGGCGAGGTCAAGCCAGAAACTGTAGCAAAGATCGCCGGTGAGTTTGGAGGAGTTGAACACAGGATAGAGTTTGTCAGAGAGCTAGACGGTGTGAAGTATTACAATAATTCCATCGCCTCCAGCCCGACAAGAGTTCTGGCCTGTCTTGCTGCCTTTGATCAGAAACAGATACTTATACAGGGCGGTTCTGATAAAGGCATCTCATTTGAGCCTATGGCTGACGAGATCTGCCGCAAAGCCAAGTCGCTTATACTTATGGGTGAGACAGCTCAGAAGATCGAGGATGCTGTAAGAGCGTCAAGCCTGTTTGGTTCAAGCGGACTTCGCATAATCAGGGTCAAAAACATGGAAGAGGCTGTAAGGGCAGCTTATGATTGCGGCGAGCCCGGTGACATCGTGACACTCTCACCTGCTTGCGCAAGTTTTGATATGTACAGGATGTTTGAAGACAGAGGCAGACACTTTAAACAGTGCGTAATGGCTCTCTGATGACCGGCAGGAGATACTATGATAAAACAGAAATATTCAGAGTTGGAGCCCGTGCTTGCCCTGTTGAAAGATAACCATTATTCAAGACGTATCAAGTCGCATTTTCAGGCTTATGATACGGAATATGATTTTGCAAGATTTTATGAGATAAGCAGCGACGGCACTGACCCCTACGGGGTCGCCTGCGTATTCAACGCCTCAATGATAATCTCCACTACTGTCGGGCATGAGCTCGATGATGATCTTGTGAATGAATTAGCTCATTTTATAATCCTTAATTCACCTGCTATGGTAGAAGTCGAGGTCTGCTACAGCGAAAAGCTGAAGTCTTTGCTGGCTGAATGTTATTCTTGTGATGTCAGGACACAGTTTGAGTTTTCTACCAGGAATACTCTTCCTGATCTCGATGTGGATGAGACTCCGAGACTTGATGATGTCTTCAAGGTACTTGCTTCCAGCTTTCCGTCGATAGCTGAGAGCTATGAGCTCTGGATGACAGATACCTCGCACCGTATCAGACGCGGGCTTTCACAGTCTTTCCTTGTCGGAGACTATTCAACAGCTACGATACAGTATATCGTTGACAAAGTCGCGCTAATAGGCCATGTTGCAACTATTCCTGAGAGGCGCGGTGAGTTCCATGCAAGACGTCTGCTTTACTGGATCGGTGAAAGATTGACTCTTGACGGGTTTACAGTAAGGCTTTTTGCCCGCCCGCACAGGGTAAGCTACTATGAGGAAATCGGGTTCAAGGAACTTGAGACGGATATCGTCTTCGAGAGTCTTGACTGGTAAGGGAGATTTTGATGAATAAGAGTTTTTTCAATATAGACGAAAGGTTACTGCTCCTGGCAGAACAGGCTCAGAGCGAATGCTCAGAGCAGTTCCTTGAGATCGACCGGATCGCTGAATTCAACGGGCAGAAGGTCCTTTCAGCTTTTATAAACAATAAGGTCAGCGAGAGCTGCCTTAAAGGCACTACCGGTTATGGCTATGGCGATATCGGAAGAGATACGCTGGATAAGGTCTATGCAGAGGCTTTAGGTGCTGAGGCGGCTATTGTTCGCCATACGTTCGCAAACGGGACTCACGCTCTATCGACAGCTCTTTTCGGAGTCCTGAGGACAGGTGACACCATGCTTGCCGCCACAGGAAAGCCTTATGATACAATGGAGGAGATCATAGGCCTCAGAGGAGAGCCGGGCAAGGGTTCACTGAAGGATTTTGGGATAAACTATATCCAGGCAGATCTTATAGATGATAAGCTGCCTGATTATGATAAGATCACAGAGCTTGCTCCGGGTGCAAAGATCGTATATATTCAGCGTTCCAGAGGATATTCACTGCGGCCTTCTTACGATACTGAAACGATCGGAAGGATCATTGATGCTGCAAGAAAAGGCAACAGGGATATTATTGCTGTCGTTGACAATTGCTACGGTGAATTTGTCGAGGAGAAAGAGCCCTGTTCTGTCGGAGCAGATCTTATTATCGGTTCGCTGATAAAGAATCCCGGCGGCGGTATCGCATCTACAGGAGGATATATTGCCGGCAGGGATGATCTTGTCGAAAAATGCGCTGACAGACTTTACTGTATCGGCATGGGCAGAGAGGTCGGATGCTCTTTGGAAAGGAACCGAGAGATGTACCTCGGCTTCTTCCTTGCTCCTCAGACTGTTTCCGCTGCATTGAAAACCTCGGTTTTTGCCTGCCGGCTGTTTGAAAAGCTTGGATTCAGGACACTGCCTGAAAGTAATGAACGCAGAACAGATATCATAGCCTCTGTTTTGCTTGAAAATGAAGAAAACCTGGTTGCTTTTTGTCAGGGCATACAGAAGGGCTCGCCGGTTGACAGCTATGCTGTTCCGGAGGCCTGGGATATGCCGGGATATGACAGCAAGGTAATAATGGCCGCAGGAGCCTTTACTATGGGCGCTTCGGTGGAGCTCTCTGCTGATGCTCCGATAAGGTCTCCGTTTGCGGTATGGCTGCAGGGAGGATTGACCTATCCCAGCGGGAAGACCGGAGTTATGCTTGCAGCTCAGGAAATGCTGAATAAAGGACTGATATTTTTATAACGAAAGGACGGACAGATATGGCTGAGATCTTTACCGCTACTATTGCTGAGATTGCTGAGCGCTTGAAATTGGAGATAATTTATGCTCCGAAGGATCTGAATGAACTGATAGTTTCCGAAAATGACTGCAACAGACCCGGGTTACAGCTTATGGGCTTTTATGAATACTTCAACGCAGAGCGTATCCAGATCTGCGGCAATATGGAATTCGCTTATCTCGCTTCTCTTGACGAGGAAGTCAGGAAACAGAGGATCGATGCTCTGTTTGCTACAAGAATACCCCTGTTCATCGTAGCCAGAGGGCATGAGCTTTATCCTGAGATGGTCGAAATTGCGGAAAAATACGATGTCCCGATCGCAAGGACTCAGGAAAGTACAACAGCTTTTATCGCTGCTCTTATCGGATTCCTCAATGTTAAGCTGGCTCCGAGGATTACCCGTCACGGTGTTCTTATAGAGATCTACGGTGAAGGTGTACTTATCGTCGGTGAGAGCGGAGTCGGTAAATCAGAGACAGCTATCGAGCTTGTTAAGCGAGGCCACAGACTTATTGCCGATGATGCTGTCGAGATCAGAAAGACCTCCAGTGTTACGCTTGTCGGTTCTTCTCCGGATAATATCCGGCATTTTCTCGAACTTCGCGGTATAGGTATCATAAATACCAGAAGGCTTTTCGGTATGGGCGCTGTTAAGGTTTCCGAAAAGATAGACCTTATCATTGAGCTTGAGATCTGGGATCAGAACAAGATCTATGACAGAATGGGCATAGATAACGAATATACTACAATTCTGGGCGTAAAGATTCCCAGCTTGACGATCCCCATCAAGCCGGGACGTAACCTGGCGGTTATCCTTGAGGTCGCTGCTATGAATAACCGTCAGAAGAAGATGGGTTATAACGCCGCTAAAGAGCTGCTCAATAATCTCGGCCTTGAAATGGATATGAAGGATACCGTCAAGAATTGGGACGAATAATATGAACGGAGAATCATTTTGAATATCATTGCTGACCTGCACACACATACGATCGCCTGTACTCATGCTTACTCTACGATAACAGAGAACTGTGCCTGCGCATATGAAAACGGCATGAAAGCGATCGCTATGACCGACCATGCGCCTTCAATGCCTGATGCACCGCATATATGGCACTTCAATAATCTTCATATACTTCCAAGGAAGATAAAAGGCATTACTGTCCTTAGAGGGATAGAAGCCGATATCCTTCCCGGAAAAGAAGCTCTCGATGTTGACGGTGAGCTGCTCTCAACTTTGGATTGGGTCGTGGCTTCGATACATTCTCCGCTTTTTATCCCTGGTGATTCAAATGCTGTTACAAACGCATATCTCAGGATCTGTGAGAACAGATATGTCGATGTTATCGGGCATCCGACAACTCATAAATTCAGATTTGATATGGTAAAATGTATTAAACGCTTCAAGGAATACGGCAAGATGATAGAACTCAATGAGAGCTCGATTTCAGCCGGCAGGAGCACAGCAGAGATATGCAGGGAGCTTCTCTTATTGTGTAAGAAATATGAGGTCCCCGTAGTTGTGAACACCGATGCACATTTCTGTGAGCTGGTGGGGCGTTTTGATCTGTGCCGCGAGATACTTGATTCTGTCAGCTTTCCGGAGAAGCTTGTCTTCAATTCGGAATGGGATAAAGTGCGGCAGCATATAATCAATAAACACGGTGATATAGGGATATGACCTGATATTACCGCTGCTTGATCACTAATACTATTAAAGGGTTTGATCTAATGGATATGAACAGGATCTGTGAGCTTGCTTTGTCTCTGGGCTGCGAAGTAAAAAACAATGTGCCCATGAGCGAGCACTGTACTTTCAGAGTCGGCGGGCTCTGCGAACGATTTATTGAAGTCTCTTCAGCGGAAGCGCTTTCACAGCTTATCAGTAATGCTGACCGGAGCAGAATGCCTTATATCGTTCTTGGCAGAGGTTCCAATGTTATCTTTGATGACAGAGGCTATAAAGGGATAGTATTGCATATCGGTGGCATGATGGATAAGATATGGCTCGCTGATGAGACTACAGTCTGCGCTGAGGCGGGGGCAGGGCTCCTGTCCCTTTGCCGTTTTGCTTTGGAAAATTCTCTCTCCGGCCTTGAATTTGCTTACGGCATCCCCGGAAGCATCGGTGGGGCTGTTTTCATGAATGCAGGGGCTTACGGCGGGGAAATAAAGGATGTAGCCGAATCTGTTGCGGCAGTATCGCCGGACGGGACGATCTCGGAGATCCTTAACAGAGATATAGGATTTGATTACAGACATAGCTGTTTTATGGATATGAATGCGGTAGTTGTATCTGCGCGTTTTAAGCTCAATAAAGCAGACCCGTCCGAGATAAAACAGCGCATGGATGAGCTGATGAGCAGAAGGATCGAAAAGCAGCCGCTGGAATTCCCGAGCGCCGGGTCTACGTTTAAGCGCCCGACAGGATACTTTGCCGGCAAGCTGATACAGGACAGCGGGCTCAGAGGCTTCAGTATAGGTGGTGCACAGGTCTCGGAAAAGCACTGCGGATTTGTTATAAACAAAGGCGGCGCAACAGCGTCCGATATACTAATGCTGATAGATCATATCAAAAAGACAGTTAAAGAGAATACGGGAGTTTCGCTCGAATGTGAGGTCAGATATATCCCTTACGAATAAACGGAAGGAGGAACAGGTATGCAATTTGTTATCGTAACAGGAATGTCCGGTTCAGGAAAATCCAGCGCGATCGATGTTCTGGAAGATATAGGTTATTACTGTATCGATAATATGCCGCCGGAGCTTATTACTAAATTCACCGAGATCTGCAATCAGTCTAAAGGCAAGCTGGAGAAGGTCGCATTTGTAGCGGATATCAGAGGCGGCGATTTCTTTATGAAGCTGACTGATATCATTGCTCAGCTCAAGGAAGAGCAGATCAACATAAAGATACTGTTCCTCGACTCTTCAGATGATATTATTGTAAGAAGATACAAAGAAACAAGGAGAAAGCATCCTCTGGATGAGGTCAGCTACGGAAATATTCGCAAAGCGATCGAGACTGAGAGGCAGATCCTTGTCCCGATAAAAAGCTGCGCTGATTATTATATTGATACATCAGGAACTTCTGTCGGAGAATTCAAGGAGAGAATGTATAATATATTCCTTGATCCGAATGAGGAATATATGCATATAGATGTTCGTTCCTTCGGATTCAAGTTCGGATCTATGAGCGAGGGAGACCTGATATTCGATGTCAGATGCCTTCCCAATCCTTTTTATATCCCGGAGCTGAAGGACAAGACCGGGCTCAATTCTGAGGTCTCCGATTATGTTATGCAGTTTGCTGATGCACAGATACTTCTTTCAAAGCTGACAGACCTTATAGACTTTCTTATCCCTCTCTACCGCAAAGAAGGAAAAGCCCAGCTCGTTATCGCTTTCGGCTGCACCGGAGGAAAACACAGAAGCGTTACTTTCGCTGAGGCTGTTGCAAAGCATCTGAAACAAAACAAATTTAAAGTAAGAGTCCTGCACAGAGATATAGATAAGCGCTGACGGAGGCAGTATGGACAACAGATCTTTTTCTTATAATGTAAAAGACGAGCTGCTTTCAAGGATCAATTCTCCTGCAAAGGCTGATGTCTGCCTTATGGGGATGCTTACATTCTGCAATATCCTTGAAGACAGCGAGATCGTTTTTCTTACAGAGCACAGCGGAGCAGCCTCTTTCTTTGAGCAGAACTGCTCCCGGATCTGCGGAGATCCTGCTGCTGTCTCAATTTCTCAGAGCGGCAAAAAAGGAGATTCAACTCTTTTCAGGCTGGAGATAGCCGGAGCAGAGAACAGGATAAAGATCCTTAGTTACTTCCGCATGGATTCCACAAGACGGCTGACTCCCGCAGATCTGCCAAAGGCTAAGTATTATCCGCAGCTTATTTCAGGAATTTTTCTTGCCTGCGGGTCTGTAAACAACCCCGAAAAAAAGTATCATCTTGAATTTGTTATGCCTAATATACAGCTTTGCAACGACTTTGGGCTCCTGCTGCTTGAAAACTACAATATTCTTGCTAAACAGACTGAGCGAAAGAATGCTCAGATAGTCTATATAAAAGAGTCCGAGAATATAATAGATCTTCTGACGATCATGGGTGCTACAAATTCCTCGCTTGAGCTTATGAATGTTAAGATAATCAAGGATCTCCGCAATAAGATCAATCGAGCCGTGAACTGTGATAATGCCAATATCGAAAAGACACTAAGGGCCGCTGAAAAGCAGCTTTCCGATATTGAACTCATTGACGATACAGTTGGCATAGGTTCGCTGCCTGAGACTTTGCAGGAGATCGCAAGGCTCAGATATGAGAATCCGGATATCAGCCTTAAAGAGCTGGGAGCTTTGTTAAAGCCGCCGATCTCCCGCTCAGGAGTAAACCATAGGCTTAACCGTCTTTCGGAAATAGCCGATAAGATAAGAGAAAAATAACCCCGGGGAGGCCGTTGTATGGAAGGCTTTGTGCATCTGCACGTTCATAGCGAATACTCTATGCTTGACGGTGCCTGCCGTATTAAAGAGCTGGTAGCTAAGGTCAAACAACTGGGGCAGACTGCCTGTGCTGTTACCGATCACGGCAATATGTTCGCGGCTGTTGAGTTTTACAATGAATGTAATGCTAACGGTATTAAGCCCATTATCGGCTGTGAGGTATATGTCGCGCCGAGGAGCAGATTCGGCAGATCTGCTAATCTGGATGGGCAGCCATATCATTTAATCCTGTTATGCAAGAATAATACCGGATATCAGAATCTTATCAAAATGGTCTCTCTCTCATACACAGAAGGCTTTTACAGTAAGCCTAGAGTCGATCTTGAGCTGCTTGAGAAATATCATGAGGGTCTGATATGTCTTTCTGCCTGTCTGGCTGGGGAGATCCCCAGGAAGCTCTCTGCCGGAGATTATGAAGGTGCTAAGGAAACAGCGCTAAGATACAGATCAATTTTCGGCAAAGGAAATTATTATATTGAGATACAGGATCATGGGATACTCGAAGAAGAGAGGAATGTGCCGCTGCTCATTAAGCTCTCTGTTGAGACCGGAATTCCGTTGGCTGCGACAAACGATGCTCATTATATAAGTAAAGGCGACAGTGAGGCTCAGAAGATACTGGTTTGCATCGCAACTGCGACGACATTGGACGAGCCTTCCAAAATGCAGTTTCCTACTGAAGAGTTTTACCTTAAATCTGAGGCAGAGATGCTGGAGCTTTTCCCGAATGCCCCCCAGGCTGTCAAAAACACTGCGGCTATTGCCGAACAGTGTAATGTTACTTTTGAATTCGGCAAAACAAAGCTGCCGTATTTCCATATCGACGGTGTAGAGGACAATGCCGCCTTTCTCCGCGAGATGTGTGACAAAGGACTTATTGAGCGTTACGGAGAAAATCCTTCCGAAACTGCTAAACAGCGCTTGGATTATGAGCTTTCAGTAATAAACGGTATGGGATATACCGATTATTATCTCATCGTCTGGGATTTTGTTCATTATGCGAAAACACACGGTATACCTGTCGGCTGCGGAAGGGGATCAGGCGCCGGGAGCCTTGCGGCTTACTGTATAGGCATTACAGGTATCGATCCGTTGACATACGATCTGCTCTTTGAGCGTTTCCTGAACCCTGAACGTGTCTCTATGCCGGATTTTGATATAGATTTTTGCATGGAAGGCAGGCAGAAAGTTATCAATTATGTTATTGATAAATACGGCTCTGACCATGTTGCTCAGATAGTTACTTTTGGTACACTTGCTGCCAAGGCTGCTGTCAGGGATGTTGCCAGAGTTACCGGACTTCCATACCAGCTTGGGGATACTGTTGCGAAAGCTATCCCTGCCGGAGCCTCTCTTAAGGAAGCAGTTTATGGTTCTGAAGCTCTCAGGTCTTTATATAACAGCGATTCAAAGATCAAAATGCTGATCGACTATGCAATGAAGATCGAAGGTCTGCCGAGAAACTGCTCGACTCATGCAGCAGGAGTAGTTATCACCAAGGAGCCTGTCGATCACTATGTTCCTCTTTACGCGAGAGAAGGTCTTGTTTCGACACAGTACACCATGACCGTGCTTGAAAGACTTGGCCTCCTGAAGATAGATTTTCTCGGACTCAGGAACCTTACTATCATCGACCGGTGTCAGAAAGAGATCAGAAAGCGTTTTCCGGATTTTGATGTCGAAAAGGTGCCTCTTGATGATAAGGAAGTTTATGCTATGCTCTCTGCTGGTCATACCGAGGGCGTGTTCCAGTTGGAGAAGCAGGGTATGACTGCAAGACTAATGCAGCTTGAACCGACCTGTATTGAAGACCTGATCGCTATGATCTCCCTTTACCGTCCTGGCCCGATGGATTCGATACCGACATATATCCGTAACAGGCATGATCCTTCGCTTGTCAGATATAAGGTGCCGATGCTCAAGGATATACTTGAAGTCACCTATGGCTGCATCGTTTATCAGGAACAGGTCATGCAGATATTCCGTAAGCTGGCCGGCTACTCTTACGGGAGAGCCGATATCGTCAGAAGAGCTATGGCAAAAAAGAAGCATGATGTTCTTGAAAACGAACGCAAGGCTTTTATATATGGCGAAACAGGTCAGTGTGTCGGCTGTATCGCAAATGGGATAGACGAGAATACAGCTAACGAGATCTTTAATGAGATGTCTTCTTTTGCATCCTATGCTTTCAACAAATCGCATGCTGCGGCTTATGCCAACATCTCTTATCAGACTGCTTATCTAAAATGCCATTTCTATAATGAGTATATGGCAGCACTTATGTCTATTGCAATGTTTGAAGGCTTTGATAAACTAAGGCTCTATCTTAATGACTGTAATCGCAGGGGTATAAAGATTCTGCCATTGGATATCAATAAAAGCGGCAGGGATTTTATAGCAGAACCGGAGGGAATACGTTTTTCACTGCTGGCTATCAAAAATCTGGGTGAAAATTCTGTCAGGGCTATAATCCGGGAAAGGACCCTTCACGGTGTTTTTGTCGATCTTGCAGATTTCTGCAAAAGATTGCCTTCCGGCAGAGATATTACTGTGAAAGGCGTTGAGCAGCTCATCAAGAGCGGTGCATTCGATTGTTTCCCCTCAAACAGGCGGGAAATGCTGAGTTCTTTGGTAAGTCTGATGTCTGCGGCTGAACGTGACAAGAGATCCAAACTCGACGGTCAGCTTGATCTGTTCTCTATGGGTGAGGAGAGGATCCTTAATGAGCCCATTGAGCATTACGAAGAATTTCCACTTTCTGTTCTCCTGCAATTTGAAAGGGAAGCTATAGGTATGTTTATTTCAGCTCATCCGCTGGATGAAGTATTGCCTTATGCTCAGGCTTCCGGCTTTGCTGCTGTTATGCAGATAACTGACGAAGATACCGATCCTCCCGGATATAAAGACGGCGACAGGTGCTCTATCGCTGTTATGATCACCGGGGTCAAGCAAAGCAAGACACGCAAAGGCGAAAAAATGTGCTTCCTGACCTGCGAAGATAAGACAGGAGAAATAGAAGTTCTTGTTTTTCCTGCGGTCTATTCTGTTTGCGAGAATATGCTCTCAGTTTCAAAGCTGATATGTATAAATGGTAAGATCTCCTCCAGAGAGGATGAACAGCCCAAGCTGATCGCTGACCGTATAACTCCGGCAGAACATTTTATTAATTCCTGCAAAGGAAAAGCTATCTGTTTGCGGCTCGATTCAAGGAACAAAGAGATACTTGCTAAAGTTATGGATGCTGTTTCCGGGTATAAGACAGAGCAGGGGAGCCCTCTGCGTCTGTATTTTTCGGACAAGCGTGCTATGACAGCGGTCAGATCGGTCAAAGCGGTTACTGTCAGCGATAAGTCTTTGAAGTGCCTGGCAGATATTGTCGGTCAGGATAACATCAGATTCATGTAAGGAGTAATGATATGGAGCCAAAAGATTATAAAGTCAGCAGGATTGACGGCGACTATGCGCACTTGTCGGACCTTTCAGACGGTTCTGATATTCTCGTCGCCCTGGCTTTGTTGCCGGAAGAAACAGACGAAGGCGTTATTCTTCATTGGGAGAATATGGTCTATACCGTCATCAACGAATAATTATTGATATCTGCGCAATACCGAACGATATTGCGGTATAATATAAATATCTATCAGAGAAATGGAGTTGAAATATGTCAGTTGAATATAAGAGGAAGGTCTGCGGTGAGGGCGTTGCGCTGACTGAGATCTTCGATAAGAAGTTTAAATCTTTTGCTGTCGTAGTAAGATTGATAGCGCCTGCGGATGCCGTGAAAACACCGCTTTATCTGATGGCGTTTGATATTATCTCGATGTGTTCAAGGAAATATCCTGAAAAAGAACAGCTAACAAAAGCGCTGGTCAAGCTATACAGCTCGAGCATTGTGTCTGATGAGCAAAAGTTCAGCGATTTTGAGAGCATCAGCCTTAGCCTGAATTGCCTTGCTGATGAATATACTATCGGTAAGGAAAAGATCTCGGATAAAGCTGTCGATATGTTTTTGGACTGCCTCTTTGATCCGCTTATCGAGAACGGCGGATTCTCTCAGAAATATTTTGAGCTGACCAGAAAAGAAATGCTCGATGATATTTCGTCTATCGTGAATTCCAAGAGACGGTATGCTGCACAGCTTGCGAAGCCTTATATTTTCAAAGGCGAGGGCGCTGGGATAAACCAGTATGACGAGCGGGAGGCAATCGAAAATGCTACTGCTCAAAGCGTTTATGAGGCCTATAAGGAATTCCTTAGAACAGCCGTCTTTGAGATAACCGTAACAGGCGCTGAACTGGGGGATGATCAGAAGCAGAAGATCGTTGAAAGGATACTTTCCATTGAAGGAAGAAAACCGGTTATTGTAAACGATTATAGGTCTCCTTCCCCAATAAAGAGCGAGCTCTGCTGTAAGGAAGCGGAAATCGAAGCTAGGCAGACACAGCTTATAATCGCATATAAATGCCCGGAGATCATTGAGGATGTATTCAAGATCTTTGCTACTATCCTCGGAGCTTCTCCTTTATCCAAGCTGTTTACGAATGTCCGGGAGAAAATGTCTCTCTGCTATTATTGTGATGCCTATCCTATTGTAACGAAGAACACTATTCTTGTTACCTGCGGATTGGATGAGAATGATCTTGATAAAGCAATTACAGCTATCGACGAACAGATAAATGCTGTCAGAACAGGCGATTTTACAGATGAAGAGCTTGAATATGCCAAAAAATATCTGATAGATGCTTATCTCGGAGATTATGACTCTAAGATCAAACTGAGCGGCTGGTTCTTCGGAAGATGGATAATGTCATCCTCAGATTCTCCTGAGGAAAAGACTGATAAAGTCCGAGCTGTTTCCCGTGAACAGGTTATCGAAGCAGCTAAAAGTTTTGTAAAGGATACTCAGTTTGTATTAAAGGCTGTTACCGGAGGTGTAGAAGATAATGACTCTTAAACCGGAAGTATTCCGCTCGGAGCTTACAGGTGATGAGTATCATCTGTTTCATCACCCCTCCGGATTGGATGTTCTGACTATGCCTATGCCCGGATTCACAACTACTGAGGCTATCTTCGCAACTAAGTACGGATCGGTAATAAATCGTTTCAAGACTCTTGATACAGGCGATTTTATCACTGTTCCTGACGGAATAGCTCATTATCTTGAGCATAAGCTTTTTGAAAACGAGGACTGTGAAGTATTTGAGCTTTATGCAAAGACCGGAGCTATGGCCAATGCGTTTACCTCGTTTGATCTTACGGGTTATACTTTTTCAGTCGCTTCTGACTACAGAGAGCCGCTGAGGATACTGCTGGATTTTGTTCAAAAGCCTTATTTCACAGATGAAAATGTTGAAAAAGAGCGAGGAATAATTGCACAGGAGATCAAGATGTCTGCGGATTCTCCAAGCAGGGCAATATTCTTCAGGATGCTTGAATGCTTGTATCATGTTCATCCCGTAAAAACTGATATCGCCGGGACTGTCGAATCGATACAGGAGATAACTACGGATCTTTTGTATAAATGCTACAATACTTTTTATAATCTGAACAATATGGTCCTTTCTATCGCGGGAAATATTGACGACGAGACGGTCCTGTCAATCTGTGATGAATGTCTGAGGCCATCGGAGAACAGAGAGCTGGAATTTGATATACCGGCTGAGCCGGCAGATGTTGTCAGAAAACGCTCTTCAATGATCATGCCTGTCGGAGTGCCGCTGTTTATGCTGGGATTTAAGTGCGATCCTCTGGTCGGCACAGAGCTGCAGAAGACATCCATCGCTGTTGAGCTTATGCTTAGGATACAGTTCGGCTCTATGTCTCCGTGGTATAAGAAAGCGCTGGAGGAAGGCATAATCAATATGTCCTTCGGATTTGAAGTCTTTTCTTCAGATCTCGGCTATTTTTCAATACTGTTTTCCGGAGAATCGGATAGGCCTGATGAGCTTTATGAAAGCCTGGTCAAGGAGATAGAGGATTGCAAGACAAAGCCTGTAGATGCCGAGCTCTTTGCGATACTTCAAAAAGAGAAATACGGCACTGAGGTATTTAAATACAATCAGGTAACTAATTGTACGGAAACAATGTGTTTTCACTATATCCAAGGGCTGAATTGTTTTGACAGCTTCAAGTTTATGGCTGAACTGACTGTCGATGATATCGAGAATGCCAAGCGACTTCTTGATCTTGACCGTTCATCCTTCTGCACATTAAGCTCTAAATAAACACACAAGACATAAAAGAGGTATTATTATGACAAGTTTTTTGATGACGCTGGCCGCTTCGGCCTCCGAGACGGCAAGCACTGTGGCAGACAAATTCGCTGTCAGCGACGAGACCTATCACAAGGTCATGCAGAACCCTGATAAGGTCTTTTTTCCAAATTTCGGCGGCGGTGATAATGTCCTGAGCGAAGGCTTTACTGTAAACAGGGTTTTGTTCACGATTCCCGGCATCAACTTCAAGGTGTATTGGTACGGCTTTCTGATCGCTGTCGGCATTCTCCTTGCTATGATTTACGGCTTCAGAAAAATGCGTTCTGTCGGCATCAACCCCGATAGAGCAACAGACGGAGTAATTGCCGGTTTTTTCGGTGCCCTTGCATTTGCCAGATTGTATTATATCCTTTTCAACAGCGATATATCTCTAAAGGAATTCTTTAATTTCCGCGAAGGCGGCCTTGCCATATACGGCGGTATCATCGGTGCTGTCGTATGCGGAGGGATCGTTATCAAGCTCAGGAAAATCAAACTCGCTGCAATGCTTGATGTTGTCGCGCCGTGTTTCCTTATTGGCCAGTGTATCGGCAGATGGGGTAATTTCTTCAATCAGGAAGCATTCGGAGCTACCACTGATCTGCCATGGGGAATGATGAGCAGCAAGACCGTCAATTATCTTGCAGAGAACTGTCGGGAGCTTTCCTTCAAAGCACCTGTGCACCCCTGCTTCCTCTATGAATCGATCTGGTGCCTTGCAGCATTTATAATTCTCCATATATACTTTAAACACAGGAAATTTGACGGTGAAGTTTTTCTTATGTATGCCGGGATTTACGGGCTCGGACGTTTCTTTATTGAAGCTACGAGGACTGATTCGCTTTACCTTATGAATATCAAGGTTTCGCAGCTCGTTGCAGGCGCAAGCGTTATTGCCGCCCTGGTGCTGATAATCATTTTCAGAAATATGGTTAAGCGTAATGATGATTACAAGCTGTTCGTTGATACAGATCTCTCAAAGACTCAGCTCAAAGAGTATGATTCTTATGAAGCTGATAAAAAGGCCAAGAAGGAGCTTAAGAAGAAGATCGCTGATGCTGAAGCTGCCGGAGAAAGTACAGTCGAGCTCAAAAAGGAATATGAAGAAAAATTCGGGAAGAATGCAAAAAAGCCTTCTGATGATGTGAAGGAAGATGATAGCAGCTCGGAAAGCTATAAGTCTATCCTTGAGGATGATGATGCTTCTGAAGAGGATACCGGGGAAAAAGCAGATGATGATAAAGAAGCCGATGAGGCTGATAAAGATAATGATACAACAGAGGAGGAAAACAGTAATGAGTAATATTATTGACGGAAAAGCGGTATCGGCGCAGGTCAAGGAGCGCATCAGAGTCGAGACCGCTAAACTGAAAGAGCAGGGGATCGAGGTCGGCCTTGCAGTTGTTATAGTAGGCGATGATCCTGCTTCTAAGGTGTATGTCAGGAACAAGAAAAAAGCTTGCGAGGAAGTAGGGTTCACTTCCTATGAGTATGCTCTGCCGGCAGAAACCACAGAGGAGGAATTGCTTGACCTTGTCAAAAAGCTCAATGCTGATAAGAAGGTCAACGGAATCCTTGTTCAGCTCCCGCTGCCAAAGCACTTAGACGATAAGGTCATTATAAACAATATCCTTCCTGAAAAGGATGTAGATGCTTTTCATCCTGTAAATGTCGGGAAGATAATGATCGGGGATTACAGCTTCCTGCCTTGTACTCCTGCCGGAGTTATGGAGCTCATCGCTTCTACCGGGACCGAGATCCAAGGCAAGGAATGTGTGGTTATCGGAAGGAGCAATATAGTCGGAAAACCTCAGGCTATGCTGCTGCTCCATAAAAGCGGAACAGTTACGATCTGTCATTCAAAGACAAAAAACCTCAAGGAAGTTGCCAGCAGAGCAGATATACTTGTTGCGGCTGTCGGAAAAGCCAAGATGATAACTAAAGATTTTATCAAGGAGGGAGCAGTTGTTATAGATGTCGGTATGAACAGAGACGAAAACGGAAAACTCTGCGGAGATGTCGATTTTGAGGACTGCAAGGAAAAGGCCGGTTATATTACTCCGGTCCCCGGCGGTGTCGGGCCGATGACTATTGCAATGCTGATGCAGAATACTCTTACAGCTGCAAAACAGCAGAATGGGCTCTGATAACTTGTAAAATTTCTGTGAATTCTATTTACAAATACTATTGTTTATAGTATAATATTTAATGTTGCGTAAGCAGCGATATCCCTGCTGCAGGATATGGGTAAAGCCCTAATGGGAACGATACCTGCCATATCCTTCGGCTGTGGAAATATAATTGAAAGAGGTATTGTAAAATGCTCAGAAAAGACGAAAAAACAGCTGTTATCGAAGCTAACAGAACTCACCCGACCGATACCGGTTCTCCTGAGGTCCAGATCGCTATCCTTACCAAAAGGATCAACGACCTTACCGAGCACCTCAAGAACAACAAGAAGGATCATCACTCCAGAAGAGGCCTTCTGAAGATGGTCGGAAAGAGAAGAAACCTTCTCGGTTACCTGAAGAAGAAGGATATCGAGAGATACAGAGCAGTTATCGACAAGCTCGGCCTTCGTAAGTAAACAGCAAGACACCAAGGCAGCGGCGCTTCACGGCGCAACTGCCTTTTGGTGTTTATTTTCGCTAATTCAAATCAATTGCAGGTGTTGTCTTTTAGCATTAAACAGGATCCGCGAGCCTTATCGCGGGATCTGTTTATTGCTAATGGCTCGCCTGTAAAATATAAATTCAGGAGGAGTTTTATAGTGTTTGAAAATTACAGAAAATTTGAAACAACTTATGCCGGAAGACCTTTCATAGTCGAGACAGGTAAGGTAGCACAGTTGTCGAACGGTTCCTGCTGGGTAAGATACGGTGAGACCGTTGTTATGGCCAATGTTACCGCATCCCCCAAGCCCAGAGAGGGCATCGACTTTTTCCCTCTCTCTGTTGACTACGAAGAGAGACTTTACTCTGTAGGAAAGATCCCCGGCTCTTTTATGAAGAGAGAAGGGAAGCCTACCGAGAAGGCTATCCTGACATCCAGAATGGTCGATAGGCCGATCAGACCTCTTTTCCCTAAGGATATGAGAAATGATGTATCTGTTGTTATGACTGTCCTTTCGGTTGATCCTGACTGCTCTCCTGAGATCGCAGGTATGATCGCTGCTTCCATAGCGATCTCTATTTCTGATATTCCCTGGAATGGCCCTATTGCCGGTATCAGTGTAGGTCTTGTTGATGGCGAGCTTGTTCTTAATCCGACTCTTGAGCAGAGAAATAACAATCATCTGAATCTTACAGTTGCCGGATCTATGGAGAAGATCGTTATGATCGAAGCGGGTGCTGACGAAGTTCCCGATGATCAGATGCTGGATGCTATCCTGCTTGGTCACGCTGAGATCAAAAAGATGGTAGCTTTCATCAACGATATCAAAGCTCAGATCGGCAAGCCTAAGTTCACCTTCGAGTCTATGGAACTTGACCATGATATGATGGATGAGTTCATGGCTGATTTCGGCGATCAGATCAAGTTTGCTCTCGATACCGATGATAAGAATGTCCGTGATGCAAGAATGCAGCCCATCACTGATGCGCTTCTGGAAAAATACACTGAGAAGTATGAGAATCTCCCTACGATCATCGGTGAGGTAATGTATAAGCTCCAGAAGATAATTGTCAGAGATTGGCTCTACAATGGTAAGCGTGTTGACGGCAGAGGCATAGATGAGATCAGACCTCTTGCTGCTGAGGTGGGTTTCCTGCCCAGAGTTCATGGCTCAGGACTTTTCACAAGAGGTCAGACTCAGGTAATGACTATCTGTACTCTCGGACCTGTAAGCGATGCTCAGCGCCTTGACGGCCTTGATGAAGAGGATTCCAAGAGGTATATCCATCACTATAATTTCCCGTCTTATTCTGTTGGTGAGACAAAGCCCTCCAGAGGCCCCGGCCGTCGTGAGATCGGTCATGGAGCTCTGGCAGAGAGAGCTCTCGTTCCTGTTATTCCCAGCGTTGAAGAGTTCCCCTATGCTATCAGAATGGTATCTGAGGTCCTTTCCTCCAACGGTTCTACATCTCAGGGCTCTATCTGCGGCTCTACTCTTGCGCTTATGGATGCCGGCGTTCCGATCAAGGCACCTGTTGCAGGTATCTCCTGCGGCCTTATCACTAAGGAAGACGGTAGCTGGATGACAATGGTCGATATCCAGGGCCTTGAAGATTTTTATGGCGACATGGATTTCAAGGTCGGCGGTACCAAGAAGGGTATCACTGCTATCCAGGTGGATATCAAAGTTGACGGACTGACTCCCGATATCATTAAGGAGGCCTTTGCAAAGACTCATAAGGCCAGAAATTATATACTCGACGAGATCATGCTCAAGGCTATTCCTGAGCCTAGACCCGAGGTCAACAAGTGGGCTCCTAAGATGCTTACAACCAAAGTGCCTGTTGACAAGATCAGAGAAGTTATCGGCAGCGGCGGAAAGGTGATCCAGAAGATCTCTGCTGAGTGCGATGTTAAGATCGATATTGAAGAAGACGGCAGTGTATTTGTTTCCGGCGTTGATAAGGACAAGGCTATGCAGGCTATTTCTATCATCAACACTATTGCAAATGACCCTGAGATCGGAGCTATCTACAAGGGCAAGGTCGTTCGTATTATGAACTTCGGTGCTTTTGTTGAGATCGCTCCCGGTAAGGATGGCCTCGTTCATATCTCCAAGCTGGATAAGCAGAGAGTTGAGAAGGTCGAAGATGTTGTTCAGATCGGCGATGAGATCGTTGTAAAGGTTATGGAGATAGATTCTCAGGGCAGGATCAATCTTTCAAGAAAGGATGCTCTCGCTGATATCGAAGCTAAGAAAAAAGGCTGATCGGGTGATTTTATGAAATGCTGTATCTGCGGCACAGAGATAGACCCAAGAACCGGATATTGTCCCGGATGCGGTAATACGCTCGGTAATGGTGCTGCTGGCGGTAATTTGCCGGCCGGCGGCTCTGCTCCGATGCGGTATAATGCGCCGAATATGGGAAATCAGACTTACGGACAGCCTGGTCCGCAATATGGTCCTCCGCAGTATGGGCAGCCGAATTACAGTAATCCTCAGTTTGACAACAGGCAGTTTAATCAACCGATGTACGGCGCTTTCCCTCAGCAGATACAGAAGAAAAGAACCAATCCTGCGCTTATTATTGCTATTGCTGTTATCGGGATAATCGCTATCGCGGTTATCGGTACTATGACAAACACAACAAAAACATTTGACTTCGATTCATTTACTATTGATCTTCCAAGGAATTTTAAATCTGTTGAAGCCGATAAAAAGATCTTCAAGATCAATTCCGAAGAATTTGCTTCCTATGCAAACAGTAAGTGTAAGTTCATTTATGTTTGCGACCAAGGCATTAGTTTAGATATTAAGACTCTGGAGCCTTTGATCAAGGCAAAAGACGGCTATAAAAGATACGATATCTCAACTAATGAGCTTAAATTCAAAATCAAGGAAACAAATGATAATAAGGATTATTACTATCATTTTAGGATCGAACAGAATGGTGATAATGTCTATTATTTCTTCCTGCTATGCAGAGATGAAGACAGAAAGACTTATCAGGACAGATTTGGAGAATGGCTGAATTCCGTCAAATTTAAATGAATCTTGATCTTTTCTGCGATAATGAGATGTTTGAACAAGTCTTTATGATTGCTTTTTTTAAGGCTGTGCAGAGTTTTGCTCTGTACAGCCTTTTTCATTATTATTTACTCATCCTATTCTTTCAAGGTTTTCTTTGATCGAGCGAAGTATTCTTTTTTCCAGACGGCTGATATAAGATTGTGATATCCCAAGAATGTCTGCTACTTGCTTCTGAGTCAGTTCCTTGTGTCCGTTTAAGCCGTAGCGCATAGTCATTATCTGCTTTTCGCGCTCGGGAAGCATTTCGATCTCTCTCAGCAGCAATTGCTTATCGACTTCGTTTTCAATATCTCGGTTGACTATATCGTCGTCTGTTCCGAGAATATCCGATAGCAGCAATTCATTGCCGTCCCAGTCGATATTCAAGGGTTCATCGATAGATATCTCGTTCCGGTACTGAGTTGATTTGCGAAGGAACATGAGTATCTCGTTTTCAATACAACGTGAAGCGTATGTTGCAAGCTTAATGTTTTTATCAGGACAGAATGTCTTGACAGCTTTAATCAGCCCGATAGTTCCGATAGAGATCAGATCTTCAAGCCCGACCCCCGTAGATTCAAATTTCTTGGATATGTAAACAACAAGCCTAAGATTATGAACTATCAGGAGATCTCTGGCTTTTTCCGGGTCTTCCTTAAGAAGTTCAAATGCTTTTTTCTCCTCTTTACTGTCCAAGGGCGGTGGTAACTGGTCTGTGCCGTTGATATAATCAACGGTATTTTCCTTTATCTGAGATATTATAACTGCAATTATCCTATCCATCAAATCCCTGATGCACATTATGATTCTCCTCTCTTTCAGCAGATAATTTTTGGGTCAAGTATAGCCCTGTCCCGCCCATCGTTATCAAGTATTCCGGCAGCACACCGCAATTCTTTGGATTCTCCGTCTGAAAATATTACTGATACCCTTGCGTTTAGGGTTACAGGCATAAGTGATGTCCCTGAGATAGTTTTATAGGGGACAAAATGAAAACCTTGCTGTATCAGCCGGATCTCGTTCCCAAGCTCAAAGTATTCAAATAGCCGTCTGCTTTTGAATATGACAACTGGCTCACCGCT
Organism: uncultured Clostridia bacterium; assembly: GCA_946545645.1. Classification (GTDB taxonomy): domain Bacteria; phylum Bacillota; class Clostridia; order Oscillospirales; family Ruminococcaceae; genus FB2012. The sequence goes on from CAMNNQ010000161.1 coordinate 21,142, forward strand.
GAAGCAATCTGTTATCAGTGCGCCTGTGTCCTCAAGTGCAGGCATTGTAACACTGATATTTCCTTTTGTAAACACAGCTTTCAGCTCCATAAGCCGTACAGGATGAAATCTCAGCAGAGAATCATATATGCTGATGATAAGATATGTAACGATTGTACAGATGATAAGAAGCAGCAGAGGTATATTGAAATATACTGTACAGTTTCGTATGATAATGATATTACCGCCAAAACTGTCACATAGTAAAAAGCATAAGCCGCCGATGATCAGATTTATTACCAGATATATTATCGAATCGCGGAATACAGCCTTTCTGTTACGTACACCAGCTGTGATAACGACCAGGACAAGCATAATGGCTTTCAGTAATGCAATCAGCAGGGAAGTTATGTATCCTGATGGTTTGAGAAGAACGATCAATGAGCCCATCCCGCCGAGACAGCTTGCGGTAACATATCTTCTCAAACTGAAACGTCTATGTGTCAATCGAGACAAAAGACTAAGTGAAAGCATTGTCATTATTGTATTACAAAGGAACAGCATATCCAGATATATTTTCACGTTGCTCACCCCGCTGGTTCTATTATAACCTGCGGTTGATTTATTTTTTGTCATAAAAAAGAAAGCATCCCATATTTGAGATGCTTTCATGATTGCATACTTAATCTGCAAAGAATACGGCAAATGCTTTATAAGCCATATAGATATCTATCTTAGAAGTTACTTCAAAAGGAGCGTGCATACAAAGCACAGGAACTCCTACATCAATTACGTCCATATCAAGATTTGCGATAAACTGAGCAACTGTTCCGCCGCCTCCGAGATCTACTTTTCCCAGCTCGCCTGTCTGCCAGATAACACCGTTTTCATCAAAGAGCCTGCGAATTCGGCCGACAAATTCTGCTGAAGCATCACTTGTGCCGGATTTTCCGCGTGCTCCCGTAAACTTTGTCGCAACGACACCGTAATTCAGTTTCGAAGCGTTACGCTTTTCAGTAACATCCTGGAAGGTCGGATCGACAGCGGAATTGACGTCTGCTGAGAGGCATTCCGATGCTGATATGACATTATGACCTTTGAGCCCATAGGCTGATGCAAGGTCGTCAATGAAATAAGCGAGATATGAGCTGTTGAGACCTGTATTTCCGTCGCTGCCGGTCTCTTCCTTGTCTGTAAGGCAGGTCAGGCAGGTGTGTTTTGGCTTATTGACTTCAAGTATTGCTTTCAGAGCTGTATAAGCGCAGGAACTGTCATCCTGTCCGTATGCGCCGATCATGCTCCTGTCGAAGCCAATATCTTTAGCTTTGAACTGCGGGACTGCTTCCAATTCAGCCGACATAAAGTCGTCTTCAATAATGCCGTATTTCTCGTTCAGTATTGACATTATATTGAGCTTGATCTTGTTTGATACCTTATCATCCTTGAAAGGCATGGATCCTACAAGGATATTGAGCTCTTCTCCCTTGATGAGTTCAGCGGGAGTGCGCTTCATCTGCTGCTGTGCAAGATGCGGGAGCAGATCGGTAACACAGAAAACAGGATCGTTCTCATCTTCACCGATATTTACTGTTATGCTTTCACCGTTGGACTTGATAACAACTCCGTGGAGCGAGAGGGGGATCGCTGCCCACTGATACTTTTTGATACCGCCGTAATAGTGAGTTTTGAAAAGTGCGAAATCCTGTTCTTCGTAGAGCGGGTTTTGTTTCAGATCCATTCTAGGCGAGTCAATGTGAGCAGCGGCAAGTCTGACACCGCTTTCAAGAGATTCTTTTCCCATAACACCAAGAATTATCGCTTTGCCTCTGTTGTTATAGTAGAATTTGTCTCCTGCCTTGTATTTTTTTCCTCTTACAAAAGGCTTGAATCCTGCTGCTTCGGCAAGCGTTACTGTTTTGATGACAGCTTCTCGCTCGGTTTTTGCTTCGTCGAGGTATTTCTTGTAGTCTTCGCAGAATACGTCTGCTTTGGAGATCTCCTCTGAGCTGAGGAGGAGTCCGGCGTGTTTGTGGTCAGAGAGCAGCTTCTCGGAAAGCAGCTCACCTTCAGTTTTCTTTTCCTGTTTCATAGTTAAGATCACCCTCCAGTTTAGATTTGTATTTATTATAGGCATTCATGACCTTATATATGTAATTGGCTGTAACGCTTGACGGAACATCTTCCAGATCAAAATTGTTGGGATCGACCGTCCCGTTTTTAATCCAGTTATCGACAGCGTTCATCCCGCCATGATATGCCGCAGCAGTCAGTTCATAGGAGTGGTCGAACTTCTCATAAAGATATTTCAGCATATATGTTCCGTACTCGATATTAAGCTCCGGGTCATACATATCATCAAATGAGTGGACTCGTTCATCGTCCATCCGGAATTTGATCCAGTTGTATGCATCCTCCATGATCTGCATCAAGCCTCTGGCACCTACATCCGAGGTAGCGTCCGGATTGAAGTGGCTCTCGGTATTAATGATTGCAAAAACGAATTTCGGGTCAAATTCATTTTGCTTTGCATATTTGATGACATATTCTTCATAGTCAGTTGTCATAAAGACATTAGGTCCGAAATCGCTGAGCTTTTCTTTGATCTTATCTCTGAAAATGAATACCAGTGTCCCCAGTAGTACAACGATAAAGACAATAACGACTATAAGAACGGTATGATCCTTCTTTTTCTTCTTTTTCTTGCCTTTTGCCTTGGATCTTGGGGCGGCATTGGGCTTTTTGCTTTTTGATCTTTTATCTGCCATATACTTTACCCTTGATAATTGATGCTGATAGCAGGGAAGCATTTTGGAGTGCTTTCAAACTGCTGTTGTTATCTATAACGATATCTGAGTTTGTTCTGAAATGGTCCTCGCATAATTGTGATGACATCCTGGCTCTGGCTTGTTCTTCAGTCAAACCGTCCCTTGTCATGATGCGTCTAAGTCTGTATTCTTCATCTGAAATGCAGGATACGATCAGATCGCAGAGCTTATCCGCTTCAGACTCAAATAAAGTCGGAGCGTCAAGAACGACGATCTCGTATCCTTCTTTTTTTGCAGATATGATACGGGATCTTATTTCTGCTATGATAAAAGGGAAGACAGTCATATTTAGTATATCAAGGCTGTACTTGTCATTAAAAACGATATCAGCCAGCTTCTTCCTGTCAAGCTCGAAGCCTTTAAAGCAAACAGGAAACTGCTCTTTGAGCGCTTTACAGCATTCGCTGCCGTTAACTGTCAACTCCCGGTATAGTTCGTCGCAGTCTATCACATAGAGTCCTTCGTTTTTATATACAAGACTTACAGTGCTTTTGCCGCTGCCTGTCTGGCCTGTAAGCCCGACTGTGATCGTCTTTGTCATAGTTTTATCACCTTGAATGCCGCTGCGCGAAGCAGCCTGTTATATACTGCAAGCCCAACGCCTGTTTTAGCGGGACATCTCGCATAGACTTTTTTTGCGCCGATAATATCAAGCTCTCTGAGGACATCAAAGAGATTTGCGGCTTGCTCTTCGCTTGTAGCACCGTATGCTATGCATCTTTGTGTAAGACCCGTCCCCTCAGCTTCGGTGAAGAGCATAAGGACGTCATCATCAGATGCGTGAGATGCACAATAGCTTCTGAAAGCAGCAGTTCCCGAATCAATGATCGTTATATCCGCCTTTGGAGCATAATGCTTATACTTCATTCCCGGAGACGCTACCTTAACATCCTGTGCAACTGCTTCGATAACGCCCTTGTCAATTATGACATTTTCGCAGATATCGGAAAGCTCTTCTGCGGATATAAAGCCTGGCCGCAGAAGTCTGATAGAGTTTTCTTCAAATGCGATAACAGTTGATTCTACTCCTACTGCACAGCTACCGTCATCTAGGATACAGGGGATCCTGCCATTCATATCGTTGAAAACGTGAGATGCTTTGGTAGGGGAGGGGCTGCCTGAGAGATTTGCAGAGGGGGCAGCAAGTGGCAATCCTGAAAAATCTATCAGTTTCCTGGCTGTTTCGTTGGAGGGCATTCTTATACCGACAGTATCAAGCCCCCCGCTGGTCGTTAATGGTATGATCTCTTTTTTCGGAAGTATCATTGTCAAAGGCCCGGGCCAGAAGGCCTCGGCGCATTTTTTTGCTGTCGAGGGTATATCCGTTACCAAGTCAGGAAGCATTTTCATGCCGGAAATATGGACGATCAGAGGATTATCCTGCGGTCGCCCCTTTGCTTTAAATATCTTAGCAACAGCCTGCGGATCAAGCGCGTTGGCGGCAAGACCATAGACGGTCTCTGTCGGCATACCGACAGTTTCCCCGGCTTTTATTAGCTCCGCAGCAAATCTTATAGAGCTATCGCTGATGTCAAGAACTTTGGTTTTATACATTCTGATTCTTCTTTCGGCGCTATAAAGCGCCAGTTGTATTTAATCGCTGTTTTGTTCTGCCAGCTTTTTCGCACGGTCAGCAGTAGCCAGAGCATCTATCAATTCATCCAGATTCCCGTTCAGGATGCTTTCCAGCTTATAAAGTGTAAGCCCTATTCTGTGATCAGAGACACGGTTTTCGGGGAAATTGTAAGTCCTTATCCTTTCTGAACGGTCGCCGGTGCCGACCTGAGAACGCCGCTCAGATGCTATTTTATCGTCGTGCTTTGCCTGCTCGATCTCCAAAAGGCGGGAACGCAGCACTTTCATTGCTTTGTCTTTGTTTTTATACTGTGACCTCTCATCCTGACACTCGACTACCATGCCGGTAGGCAGATGTGTGATCCTTATAGCCGAAGATGTCTTGTTGATATGCTGCCCGCCGGCACCGGAAGAACGGAAAACATCTATTTTCAGGTCTTTGTCGTTGATCTCCAGCTCGACATCTTCAGCTTCCGGCAGAACAGCAACTGTAACTGTTGAAGTGTGTATTCTTCCCTGAGATTCTGTTTCCGGGACTCTTTGCACTCTGTGGACTCCGCTTTCATATTTGAGCCTTGAATATGCACCTTTACCTTCGATCATAAAAGATATCTCTTTATATCCTCCAAGCTCTGTCTCATTTCGGTTGACGATCTCGGTATCCCAGCCCTTTGAGGCAGCATAGAGGGTATACATCCTGTAGAGAGAGTTTGCGAAAAGTGCAGCTTCGTCTCCCCCGGCTCCGCCTCTTATCTCAACGATAATGTTCTTTTCGTCATTTGGATCTTTAGGCAGAAGCAGTATTGTCAGTTCTTTAGTCAATGATTCAATAGCGCTTTTTGATTCAGAGTACTGTGCCTGGAGCATTTCTTTTAACTCGGCATCGTTATCTCCGGAAGATAAAAGCTCCTCGGCCTCTTTAAGATCTGCATCGGCTTTTTTGTATTCTCTGAATTTTTCTACTATAGGCTCCAAAGAGGAGTATTCCTTCATAAGAGAGGTATATTGCTGCGTATCGTTTATGATCTCCGAATGAGTGAGCCTTTCGGCTATCTCATTGAATTTGTCTTCAATTAGCATTATTTTTTCTATCATAGCTGATCCTCCTTAATGATTAGTAAAAAGTGAAGATCCTTTTGCTATGATTCGGCAGCTTTTATAATGCTCTTTACGTTCTTTTCGGCCTTTGAGCGGGGGATCATGAATTCGCGCCCGCATCCGGAACATCTGAGTTTAAAATCCATACCTGTCCGCAGGACGAGCATTTTGTTATCGCCGCAAGGATGCTGCTTTTTCATTACCAAAATATCTCCCTTAGCTATATCCATGCTCCCACTCCTTTCATTAACACTTATATTTATTATACCACATTATTGCCGCATTAGCAAGAGTATTTTGTTTATAAGAGGCATTTTTGTCTTTTACCTTGACAAAAGCAACTAAATAGGCTATAATTGTAATGTTGTATAGTTGTAATCTAGCTCTAAAAGGAGTGCTTTTTATGGATAAGAAGATCATATTAACAGGAGACCGTCCGACCGGAGCTTTGCATCTCGGGCATTATGTCGGATCTCTCAAAAAGAGAGTTCAGCTTCAGAATACCGGTGAGTATAAGCAGTTCGTTATGATTGCGGATCTTCAGGCCCTTACTGACAACGCTGAAAATCCCGCTAAGATCAGGACAAATATTCTTGAAGTAATGCTTGATTACCTTGCAGTCGGACTCGAACCCGGGAAGACTACATTCTTTGTTCAGTCTCATATTCCTGCTCTTTATGAGCTTCCGATGTATTATTCCAATCTTGTTACCATGTCGCGCCTTGAACGCAATCCGACTATAAAGAATGAGATCAAGATGCGTAATTTCGAGAGGAACCTGCCTGTCGGCTTCATGACATATCCTATCAGCCAGGCAGCAGATATCACAGCATTTAAGGCTAAATATGTGCCTGTCGGTGAGGATCAGTTGCCTATGCTGGAACAGGCAAGAGAGATCGTTTCCGCTTTTAATCGCATATATAAGTGCGATATTCTTGTTGAGCCTGAGGCTGTTCTCCCTGATAATGAGAGCTGCAACAGATTGGTCGGCACTGACGGAAATACAAAAATGAGCAAATCCTTGGGGAACTGCATTTATCTCAAGGATGATGCCAAGACCATCAAGGAAAAAGTAATGTCTATGTTTACAGACCCGCTTCATATAAATGTTTCCGATCCGGGCCATACAGAGAATAATCCTGTTTTCATCTATCTTGATGCTTTCAGCACGGACGAGGACTTTGCTGAGTTCCTTCCCGAGTACAAGAATCTTGCAGAGATGAAAGAGCATTATGAACGCGGCGGACTTGGTGACATGAAGTGTAAGAAGCTGCTCAACAATGTTATGCAGAAGCTGTTGGCTCCTATCAGAGAGCGTAGAGAAAAGTTTGAGCAGGATAAGAGCTACCTTATGGAAGTCCTCAGAAAAGGCACAGAAGAAGCTGTCGAGATCTCCAATAAAACAGTAGCTGAGGTCAGAAATGCTATCGGTATCAATTATTTTACTGATGATTCTTTTATTGATAAATTTGTTAAATAATCATTCTGATCCCGAACCTGTTATGTTTCGCTTAATTTAATACATTATAAAGCACTTCGCTGCATCTGCAGGGAAGTGCTTTTTCATCATTTTATCCTGAAGAAGTGAGAAAAATGCCATCTGAAGGATTATAAAAAAGCGGATGATTTCTCATCCGCTTTAATGTTATGAATTATCAGCCCTTGAAAGATTTAACAGCATCATTGATCTGCTTCAGCTCGTTGTTTACGATAGACTCGTAAGTTCCGCGGAGAGAAGTCCAGGTGTACGGTGTGCCATTTTCGTCTGCGCTGTATACCTTCTCATAGAGCTTTCTGGTTACGCAGCTTCCGTCAGCGCTTGCGCCGTCATCAGAAAGAGTAGGAGAAATACCGTAGCCGTAATCAAAGATCTGCTTGTATTCGCCGGAGGATGCGTCAGCAAGAACCTGATACATTTCTTCATCCCATGCAGGGTTTGCATTAAGGAAGATCTCCTTGCTGTTCTCAAGGTATTCAGGCTCAGTATTAGCGATCCTGCAGCACTCATACCAGGTCTTTACTGCTTCCTTGGCAGTCGAACCCTTGACCCACATATATGCCATCATATCAGAGGTCATATACTTTCCGGTAGCTCTGGGATCGGGCGGAACGGGAACGACCTTATAGTTATCGGTTTCCTGTGGGCCGTTGTTTCCGGTAAGAGCCCAAGGACCCATGCAATAGAAGAGGATATCTTCTTCTATGAGAGCGTTTCTTGCGCCGCCCTTCCAGTCGCCCTGGATCATACCGTTCTTGGAGATCTCATAGAGCAGATTTTCAGCTCTCTCGATATCAGCATCATTCAGATTGTTCTTGAACTCACCGTTCTCATAAGTAATCATTGTTTTACCGGTCTGCTGGATGATCTGGGGCTGGAACCAACCGTTGATGCCGAAACGTGTCTCTCCGTCGGGAGCAGATGTAACGAACTTATCCATCAGGTTATACCAGGTATCCCAGTTCCATTCGCCCTTTGTGTAGAGCTCATACGGATCATCAAGGTTTTCGGACTCGATAACATTCTGGTCATACATAAAGAGAGTGCCGACAGAGAAACTGATAGGTGCAACATAGTGTTTGTTGTTGAGCACGAACTGATCGGCAGTATCCTTTGTTTCTACCCAAAGCGGATCGTCGAAGTTAACGATATCGTCAACGGGCTGGTACATATTTTTCAGTACCTGAGAGGGGAATGCAAGCCATTCATACTTGAAAATATCAGGGGCGTCGTTAGAGATAACGGCTGTTGCAAGGCTTGAGAATTTTTCGCTGTCAGTAACGACCTTCCAGGTGATCGTACCGCCCTTATTGTTGAAAAGCGTCATCTCAACAGACTTGTTGGCACCCTTGGCAGGATTAAGGTCATAGGTACCCATCCAGACAAGATCTTTCTGTGCGTTTTCATCAATGCTGTCGATAGCGGATGTGTCGCTGACTGCTACGGGCTTCTGAGTTGTAGTCGTCGTTTCAGCAGTCGTTTCAGTGCTGCTTCCGGAGCTGCTTGAGCTTCCGCAAGCGGTAACTCCGAAAACAGTCATGACGGCTGTAAGCATTGCGAGCAGCTTCTTGTTTGTTTTCATAATAATTCCTCCTATTAGATTTCTAGTGTTGAGCTTCTGGCTAATTTTTTATTATTATACCAAAACAAACGAGGTTGTGTCAATAATATTTTTATACAAATCGATATTAATTATTTGGTGACATTCAACAATGCGTAGATTTTATAGTTAAAAATCTCTATAAATGCGCATATCTCAATTTAAAATGTTATTACATTTGAAAATATCATTAGTTTCATATATTACTATATCGCAAAAAGTGAATAACCGTTTTTCGTGCTCCTTGATCTACAGGCTCTTTATACCTTGAATTGATTTCAGGTTTATTTAAAAATATTACTGAAATTATTTAAAAAGTGTTGCAATCGTTGGATGAATGGTGTATAATTAAATATATAGAACTATATTGAGAGATGATCCTATGAAGCTTTATACTAACAGAAAATATACTACTATTGCTGTTTATGCGATAATAGTTATAGCTGTCAATGTCATTCTTATTATGGCGATATTCAAGTTCAATACGATCTTAAATATCCTCGGCAAGCTGCTTAGTGTTATGATGCCCATTATCTGGGGGCTTGCGCTTGCTTTCCTTATGAATCCTCTTATGGTCGCGACCGAGAGGCTTTATCAGAAGGTCATCAAAAAGCCGAAACGATTGCTTGTGATGAGAGCTGTATCAGTAACGATAACCGCGCTGCTGTTTTTAGGGCTGCTTGCCGGGATAATTGCAATCATTGTTCCTGAGATAGCAAACAGCTTTAATGAAATAGTCGATAATTTCTCAGACACGTTATCCAAAGCAGAGTCATGGATAGATAAAACTCTTAAAAACTATCCTAAGGCGCAGGAGTTTGTCAAGACCAGGCTCACCAATTTCGGCAGCGACCTTACAAAGCTTCAGCCTATAATAGAAAACATTGTTAACAGTGCACTGGGCCTTATGAACGTTATCTATAATTTCCTTCTTGGTTTTATAGTTTCCATCTATCTCCTTATCAATAAAGAAAAACATCTTGCTCAGACAAAGAAAGTTATCTTTGCGAATTTCAAGAAATCTACTTCCGAAAAGATTCTCCGTTTCGGTAACGAAGCAAATATTGTTTTTTCGGGGTTTATCACAGGTAAGATCATTGATTCCATAATCATCGGTATACTTGCTTTTATCGGTCTTACACTTATAGGGATGCCTTATAATGTTCTTATCAGCGTAATCATCGGTGTAACTAATATCATTCCGTTTTTCGGCCCGTTTATCGGCGCTATTCCTTCCGGATTGCTTATATTCCTGGTTGAACCTAAGATGGTTATCTGGCTGCTTCTATTTATCTTGCTGCTCCAGCAGTTCGACGGAAATATCCTTGGGCCTAAGATCCTCGGCGGCACCACCGGTCTGCCGGCTATCTGGGTAATGTTCTCACTGTTCATCTGCGGCGGCCTTTTCGGTTTTGTCGGGATGCTGCTGGGCGTACCGACATTTGCCCTGCTTTATAAAATTGTCAAGGATAATGTTGAGGATAAACTGAAAAAGAAGAAAATGCCGACCTCTACTCAGTATTATATCGAGAATTCCGGCAAGTTGACATCTCCTCGAATCAAACGTCAGCCTTTGACCAAAGAAGAGCTTGAGGCTCTGGTCATTCCTTCCTCTGAGGAAGTAAACGAGGCTATTGAAAGAAAAGCTGCCGAAACTGTATTTAAAGAGGGCGATGAAGGATCTGTATTTGATGAAACGGATGGGCTCCCTCCTGATATAGCCGATCCGGATCCTTCCGGTCAGGAAATCTGAAAACAATAACCCCCCGGTACTGTATCATTGATCGGTACCGGGGGGTTGCTTTTTCAGTATAATCCGTAGATCCATTTAGTGCTTATCTTGCCAAACAGTGAGAGCTTCGGGCGTACTATATCATTTTTCAACTTGTTGAGCGTAGTACGCGCGTAGCTGATATCCTGATCCGAGATCTCGTTAGTACTGTGTTCTGCTTCAATCGCTAGTGCTGACATCTTTTTGATGTCGGAAACAATACCCTTGAGTTTCAGTTTTTTACAAGTCTTGGCAAGATTCAATGCCTGCTGTTCATCTGTTATATTGCTCTCATCGGAGATGTTTATGACAGACAGATATTTCAGGTAATACATATAGCAGTATTTAATTGCTTTTCTGTTATCCTTGTCGCAAATCTGCTTTCTTTGTTTCTTGAGCCTTATGCTTCTGTTTATCAAAAGCACGATAACTGCAAATAATATCAGCAGACCGTTAACAATTGCTATCTTTGCAGCTGTGCTTAGCGGTTTGCTCGTCCCGCTGTCACTGCTGTCAATCCCGCCGCCGTTACCGCCGCTAACATCAACGCTGGTGGGGACCCCTGCAGGCTTGGAGGTCTGTGCAGAGGATCCTTTATCTGAGGTCACTGCGGAAAAGGTAGTTTCCGGTGCGGTCGTAGTGGCAGGAGGCTGTGTTGTGGCTGCTGAAGTCGGAGTAGTAACAGTCTGAGTCTGAGATGCAGGCTTGGGAAGCTCAGGTCTGTTGGGATTTGTATTGTCATATCCAGGTGTAAATTCTACCGGGAGCCAGCCATAACCGTTGATAAACACTTCGCACCAGGCATGGGCGTCTCTGTCTGTAGGATTTGCCTCGTTCTGACCGTTATTAGTTTTGAACTGTAAAGGATCAATAACATACCCCTCGCAGTATCTTGCTGGTATTCCGAATTTTCTCATCAGAAGTGTCCCGGCTGAAGCAAAATATGCACAATATCCTTTTTTCTTGTCCATAAAATCATCGATAAAATCCTTACCGGATTCTGTTTTGCCGGGATGGAGGTCATACTTGAATCCCTGATCATTAAAGTATTTTTTTACAGCAGACGCAATATCAGCAGTTTTTTCTGTTTCGGTATACCATTCTGCAGGGAGTGTTGAGAGTATATCGTTATATGCTCTGTCAAGCTGACTGGATGAGTGGACATCAAGATAATTGTTGAAAACAAATTCTGAATAGTATTCGTTTATTGGCTCCAATTTAAGACTGCTCAGGACATTTGATAAATACCTGATACAGCTTATAGTATCGTTGGGATAGTTTTTGGGGATTGCTGTCAGATCTATAAATTCTCTGAACTGGTATGGGAATCCATCAACATCAGCGGCATCCAGTTTTACATATGAATCTTTGTAAGGACGTGCTCTTCTGTTAGTGTAGTCATTTCCTATAGGCTCACTGTTATAATCTGTAAAATACGGTGCATAGATATATTTTGTGCTTGCTTTGTTTAATCTTACAGATATCTGATTTTTGACCGCATCTGTATAAACAGTCGAGTATGAGAACATCAGATGGCTGAAATTTTGTATAGGGATTCCTAAGTTGTCAAACAGATTCATTGTTTGCTTGTCTGGTTTGTTGTCGATCGGATCCCAGCAGTTATCTTCGTAATGGCCAGCAATATAGCCTCTCAGATAGATCGAGTTCTTAGGTATCTTTTCGACTTTGACATTCATTGCTATCTCATCGGAGAAATCTAGCCTGTCTTTATCTCCGAGCCTGCCATTTGTAGCGGCACCAACATCTCTCGGACCGAATCCGAAACCGCCGTCATAGTCTGCGAACATACTTTTGAGATATGACAAAGAGAATTCATCAACAGCTTCAGTAATCTGGCGCCTGAGATCTTTAAATGAATCCGGTCTTGTAAAGCCGCTGATCTTGGAAAACAGGACAGAGATCAGAAAAATAGAGCCGCATAGCAGTGCGATCGAGACCATATATACTGAAAAGAACTTCTTTTTCAGGTTCTTTGAAGTAAAATAGAACGCCTGTTTCTTCCTGTGGACAGCGAAAGTGTTGTTGACTCCAGCTTTGTTGGTCGTGTGATTGACAAGAGTAATGGCTATAACCATGATCCAACATATTATAACTGTCAGGATAGGGAATATCGGCGGATCCCAGCCGTGATAAAGTCCGATCTCAAGAAATGGGAATGTAGCCAGAAACAGTATAGAGAAATTGAGTCTTATAATACATCCGAGGCTGACCAGTGCGGCAATTATGATCGCACAGAAGATCATAAAAGTCGAAAACCTGTCGTCAATTACGTTCTTATTGATCTCTTCTACCGCTTTTGCAGCAAAATCAGAGTCGATTTCTGCGCGGGTAATGTATTTATCAAGCGCTACATAGAGTCCGTCAATGATATGCTTGAATGAATATGCGATATAGAAGAAATGTGCAAGAAGCGAGACCAGTCCGACAGTTTTAGCTATCATGTTAGATGATATAAATGCAGCGAAGCTGATACATATCACAGCGCAAGTTATAATCCCCGTCGGCTTACATTCAAGAAAGCTGCATAATACAAGCATTGTGCAGATCGAAGCCAGGATCGCAATAAAAGTTTTTATGATCGCAAGCCTGTCCTTGTTCACCGTGAACATTGTAGACAGCGATATATCGCCGTTGATCACAACGCCGGTGCTCGTCATAATACCTTCATCGGTATTATTGATCCTTCTTTTTTTCATGTTGTCACCTATTTTATCTTTATATAGCTATATAATCAAGGGTTTCCTGAATACTGCCAGCAGGAAGCGGCAGATATTCAAACTGATCTTCGGTATATCCCGGGCCTGTTTCATCTGAGGCAACGATGGCTGTATATCTGTAAGCATACTGAGAATCGACCAATTGTGAACGTTCATCGTCGTTCAGGCTTGTGGTGCAGAGTATAAGATGGGCATATTTGGGAGCACCCTGGGTTATTTCAGATATAAGCTGGCAGGAAGAGCGGATCCTGCTGCCGAAGCAGGAGGTGATCAGGCTCTTCATAGCAAAGGAATAGCTCTCTATATCTCCGATAATATATTTCCTGAATCCGTCAGGATCGTCAGAGGGGAACAAAAGTGTATGCGTTACTTCATTTTCTGCAAGACGCATTGAAATAGCGGAGATCGCGTCTATCACAGCATCAAATCTGAAAAGCAGTGTATCGTTGTCTTCGATATGCGATAGGTCAGGAACAAGGAGAACAGCATTGGTTATTGGAAGGGAATAGTCTTTTACGATCAGCTCGCTTTGTTTGGCTGAAAGTTTCCAGTGTATCCGGCTGATCTTGTCGCCTTCGCTGTATTCACGGATATTGAAGATCTCGCTTGGGTCGTCTCCTTTTTTGCTTTTGGAATAGTTCTCGCTTTCAAGCCCGAGATCAGAATAATCTTTGATAGCAGACTCCAAGGGGATGTAGCCGGGAAATACAACAAGCCTTGTATTCCTGAGGACACCGCCTTTATTGCCTTTGACCCTTACCCGGATTATCCGGAGCATATCAAAGATCTTGACTTTTGCGAGCTCCAGTGAGAGCATACCATAATGGTTATAAGCAAATTTAACAGTCAGGATTTGTGAATTATGCGGAAATACCGGAGTATGGATCGTCAGCTTTTCAGCCTTGTCTGAAAATTCAGTCTTGTATTTTATTACAATATCGCAATTCGGGATGGGGATAAGGGTCGGGTTATCGATAATGATGTTTACCGCACACCCGCTTGCTTTTGGAACAGACTGTTCACGCCTTTCAAAGCTGACTTTCAGTTTTATTTTGACATAAAGCATCAGTGAACCGAATATTATTGGATAAGAAGCAACGAAGCAGAAAAGGTAAAATGAGAATGCACCTTCATATTGAATGTAGAAAAGCAGCGAAACAGCAAACAGTAGAATATATACAAAGATCATATTACCACCCTGCCGCGGAGCTTCGGGACCTGTACTGAATCGATTATGCTCTTCAGCACCAGCTCTGTGTTCATATTGTTGAGCCTTGCTTTTGAGTTCAGGATGATCCTATGCGAAACTACATCCTTGAAAGAGTAAACGACATCGTCCGGAGTAACATAATCCCGGCCTTTGAGGAGAGAAGTAGCTTTTGTCATTTTGAGCAGGGCAATAGAGCCTCTGGGCGAAAGTCCAAGCTTCAGATACTGGTTATGTCTTGTTGCATCGGCCAGCCTGACGATATAATCAAATACTTCGTCGGAAACATATATCTCATCGACTATTTTCCTTGCTTCAATAAGCTCCCGGGCTGATACAACAGAATTGACTGTTTCAACAGTAACCTGATTATGTTTGGCTTTGAGCATCTCTATCTCATTTTCAATATTCGGATAGCCCATGCTGAGCCTTACGATGAATCTGTCCATCTGAGATTCAGGCAAAGACTGGGTACCGATAGAGCCTATCGGGTTCTGCGTAGCGATAACGATATAAGGATCCGGCATACGGTAGGTCGTTCCATCGACAGTTACCTTGCCTTCCTCCATTATCTCAAGCAGAGCAGATTGAGTTTTAGATGAAGTTCTGTTGATCTCATCGGCAAGGAAGAGATTGGTCATTGCTGCACCCTGCTTGAATTCAAACTCATTTGTAGCTTTATTGTATATAGTGAAGCCTGTAACATCGGTCGGGAGAACATCCGGTGTAAACTGGAGCCTTTTGTAATCGAGGGAAAGAGATTTGGATAATGCGAGCGCCAAAGTAGTTTTTCCGACTCCGGGGATATCTTCCAGGAGGATATGGCCTCCTGCGAGTATCGAGAGAAGGACTTTGATTATAGTCTCATCTTTGCCTATGATGACTTTTTTGACCTCTCCGATCACCTTTTGCGATAATTGAAGTACTTTTACCTGTTCATCGCTGAGCTTTTGTGACATTTTGATTTCTCCTTTTTGTATATTATCTGTCATATCTGCTGTGGCAGAAAACCTGCCGTTTAGCATCACTCATTATATAATAACATATTATATTCATTTTTTCAAGACTATTTGCTTGATTTGTTAAGTAATATTTCAAAATACGGAGCATATGATGTACTAAAGAGGACAAGTCGGGAGGTGCTTATCTTTCCTATGGCTAAAAGCAAACTGAATTTTGCGCTTTCTCTTCTGTCTCCGCCTGCGGCTGAATTGCTGAGATCCCTTACGTCGGCAGAGAAAGAACGGATTAACGAGATCAGGCTAAGACGCCGCAGATCCCTGAGCGTTTCGATCAATGACACTGAGTATTTCATTTCTGACACAGGGATGCAGCTCTCGCATGAGAATGTTTACAGAGTAACAGATGACGATATGATCTATACATACCGTTCTGCCCTGAAAAACTCTATCCATGCTTTTGAACGGGAGATATCCGAGGGGTATGTAACTTCTGACGGCGGAAACAGAGTCGGCTTTTGCGGAAGGGCAGTACTGAACGGGAAAAGTATTGCATCAATTGACGATATTTCATCGATCAACATACGCATAGCCCGGGAGATAGATAGCTGCGGAGATGAATTTTACCGTGATCTTTCCCTGAGAGACTATCCTTCTCTTATTATTGCTGGGCCGCCTTCCAGCGGAAAGACAACTTTTCTTCGCTCACTCTGCTGTAAGCTGTCAGAAAAGAAGAGGATAGCACTGATCGATGAGCGTAACGAGCTTGCCGCGGTTTCGGCGGGAGTAGCATATAATAATGTCGGGTCAAGGACAGATATATTTACATCATATACTAAACGAGCTGCTATCATGATCGCTGTAAGAGTAATGTCGCCGCAGTTTATCGTCTGCGATGAGATAGGCGGCAGCGATGAATCGGAAGCCTTTGAATATGCTATTTGTTCAGGAGTCAAGCTTATTGCGACCTGCCACGCATCTTCTTTTGCAGAGCTTTATGAAAGGCCGGTAGTATCAGAGCTTATCAGGAGAAAAGCCTTTGATTACGCGGTGATCCTGGGAACTGGCCGGGACAGAGGACAGATTATCGGGAAAAAAGTCATGCGAGAAGTTCCTGTTTCGATATGCTGAAACTGGCAGGCTGCGTTATGCTTATCGCGGCGGGATCACTCTGGGGAATGAAACGTGCAGAGATCCTTAGGGAGCGGAGACACCTGCTGGAGCTGATCATTGAAATGATGACATATTCTGCCGAGCGTATAAGATATCTACGGTGCACAGTTGATGCTTTAAAAGGTTCAATCAAGGAGGAAAAACGGTTTTCTCCTCTTAATTCTCCTGAAAAACTCTCTTTGCTGTCAGCTTCAGAACGCAGCGAGCTGGATATCTATTTCAGTAGGCTCGGCACCACAGATTCTGATGGCCAGCAAGCGATGATCGCATTGAGTATATCAGGTTTTGAACACTTTGCTTCCTTGGCCAGAGAGGAAGAGAAGAGAAAGTGCAGGCTATACGAGGTGCTTGGCTTCGTTGCAGGCGCTTTTGCGGCAGTTATTCTGATTTGAGGTATTTTCTATGGATGTTGATCTGATATTCAAGATAGCCGCTATCGGGATAATTGTTGCTGTACTAAACCAGCTTTTAAAACGAGCAGAGAGAGATGAACAGGCGATGATGACAACTCTTGCCGGATTGATCGTAGTGCTTATGATGATCGTCAACCAGATTGGAAATCTCTTTGATACCATCAAAAATGTCTTTGGCCTGTGAAAATGAGTGTTTTTTCCTGTGCTGCACTGTGCTTGACAGTTTGTGCTGCTTCAAGCCTGATGAAAGATAACGGTGATATCAGACTTGCTCTGAGCGTATTGACGGTCTGCGTTTTGTTTCTGTCAGTTTCGGCAGGCCTGACGGATATCGGGTCGATGGTGTCAAAACTAATTGAAAAGACCGGGCTCGATGAGATATATATGAAGGTCATATTTAAAGGATTGGGAATATGCTACATATCAAAACTCTCTTCGGATTGCTGTCGAGACAGCGGAAACACTGCGCTCGGTACACAGTTAGAAATAGTTGGGAAAATAACTATGACCGTGATATCGCTTCCTCTGTTTCGTGCTGTAATAGAAATAATCGAAGCATTGTTGACCTGATCGGAAGGATATGTATCGTATTATCTGCAGTTCTGCTTATGATATTATCGGGGCCAGTGGTATATGCTGAGCAGGATGATCCGGATAAAAAACGGCAGGAGATCGCTGAGAATATTATCAGTGAGCTTAGATCAACGACGGATGAAAGTGTAAATGATGTTATCTCAGAATACTCACTGGCGGTTGACAGCGAAGACAATCTTTCAAAGCTTTCATTAAGCAGTATTATTTCAAAGCTGATCAAGAGCTTTACAGATAATCTTCGGGAGCCGTTAAAAATGCTGGGGAAACTGATGGCTGCGGCTATTCTATGTACTATGGCACAAAGCCTTCTGACGGCCGACAATGAGCTTTCAGAGATCTATCGTGTTATAGGTATGCTGGGAGCAGTACTGGCCGTCTATGATTGTCTTGACAGTTGTATTGAACTTGTGACTAAGTCGCTGGACAGCCTGTCGGCGTTTATGCTTTCATATATCCCGATCTTTTCTGGAGTTGCAGCTTCGCTGGGAAATTATACGGCAGGAAGCGGGTACTATGCTTCAGATCTCTTCCTCTGCGAATGTCTTGCATTTGTTACCGGGAAACTGCTGATCCCTCTTCTCAGTGTACTTACTGCTGTTTCTGTTGTAGGAGCAGTAAATCCTGATATCAAGCTCGGCAAAACAGCCGGAGCTGTTAAGAAGGTCATCCAATGGATATTAGGTATTATCATGGTGATCTTCAGCGGAACAATGACTCTCAAAGCTGCTGTCGGCAGTGCATCGGATACACTCAAAGCTAGGACTGTCCGTTTTGCAGCTTCCAGCTTTATCCCGTACATAGGAGGTGCTGTCTCAGAATCGTATTCTACATTAAGAAGCAGCCTGAGCGTTATAAAGGCAGGGACAGGCTCTGTCGGGATGATAATAATGGCTGTTCTGATCCTGAGGCCGCTGATAATAATTCTAGCCGTAAGAGCCGTACTTGCTTTATCAGGGCTTTTCTGTGATATTCTGGGAAGGCAGGATATGTCCGGCTTTTTATCAAGCTGCAATAATATCCTAGCCATAGGAATGTCGATAATGATATGTTTTTCAATGATGTTCATTATCTCAACGGCAATTGTTATGATGACATCAATGAATATAGGTGTATGAAATGAGCTCGATAAAAAAAGCAGTCCTTGCAGCCTGCGCTGCCGGACTTATCAGTACGTTGGTACGTTCTGCTGCTGTTGGTGAGAGCGGGAAAAGAATACTGAAACTAATTGTAAATATGATGATCGTGATCGCTTTGATAAAGCCCCTGCTCGGAGGGGATTTTTCTGATCTGGTAGACGTCCTTCAAGTCAGAGAGCTTGACAGTCAAGCAGGATCCTCTGAACACAGCTTTGACGATTACTATATCGCCTCTGCCGAGCTTTCGACACGGTCAGAGGTCGAAAAAACGATGAGAGAAAAAGGCATTGATTATTCATCAGTAGTCATAACCTGCGAGATAGATGAATATGATCTAATAGTGATCAGTAGGGTAAAGATAATTGTTAATCGCAAAGAAGAAATTGCAAAGGCAAAAGCCTTTACAGACGAGATCTTTCCCACAGTTGCTGTTGAGATCCTGTCGGAGGATGAAAATGAAAGCAAACGAGCTGAAAATGCTTCTGAAGAAAGCAATATCGGGTAAGAATCGCCTCAGAGTCATTACAATTCTCTCGATAGTTGCTATCCTGCTGATATTTATTTCTGAAATGCTCCCGAAAAACCCAGGGCCATCCGGAACTACTGTAACAGATGATATTGGTCGTTCTTCTCCTAATCTATGTCAGGATTATGCAGAGAAAATGTCGGAGAAGTTGGAAACGGCTATTTCGGATATCAAAGGTGTCGGAGAAGCAGAGGTGATCCTTACGCTGGATTGCAGTGAGGAATACATTTTTGCTGAGGACAAGGCCGACGAACACAGTGCTAGCGGTGATGATACAGCAGAAAACAGCCACTCCAAGCCGGTGATGTCTGAAAGGAACGGTGTCAAAGAACCGATACTAAGGCGTATTACTGCCCCGAAATACAGAGGCGCTTTGGTGATATGTGACGGGGCGGCGGATATCAATATTCGTGAAAGGGTCATTAAAGCGGTGTCGGCAGCGCTTGATCTGCCGACCAGTAAAATCTGTGTAGAATACAGAAAATGATATTGGAGGTAATTGTTATGAGAAAACCAACGCTTATCATAGGAAAAAAGCAGATCGCTCTTGCCGGGCTGACTCTTCTTCTGGGGACAGCAGTATATGTAAACTATGCCGTATCTTCCGGCAGCAATGAGCTGAAAACTACTGACAAGGTGAATACCCGTACAGTTAATTACGGCGAAACTCAGCTTGTAAGCACTGAGCCTGAAGAGGATTACTTTGCCAAAGCACGCTTAGACCGTATGACCTCACGCGATAAAGCAGTAGAGACTTTGAAAATGGTCCTAAGCGGAGGGGATTCAACCGATGAAGAGAAATCAGTTGCCACTAAGGAGGCTGCTGCTATGAGCGGTCTTATTGAGTCAGAAAGCAAGGTAGAATCATTGATCAAGGCCGCAGGCTTTGAGGAATGTGTTGTTTATCTTGACGGAAAGACCGCGAATATCGTCGTAAGATCGCCTCAGGGGCTTATTGACAGTGAAGCAGCACAGATAAAAGACATTCTGCTGGGAGAAGTCAATGTTGAAAACGAAAACATAAGAATATTCGATGTCGATTAAATTTTTTTGATTTTATCAGAAAATTTCTTATAAACTGTTGTACTATTTGAAATAATGTGCTATAATAGTATATATATTCAGTTTAGTATGGGCAGTTATGCCTGCCTGCGGAATTTTCTGATAAGGAGGCTCTTATAATGAGTCAGTTTGACAAAAATATCGTTAAATCGCTTCATGTAAGCTCAGATGCCATAATCGATGTGATCGCTAATGCGGCTCTGGAGGTTGAGGGTGTTTCAGCTATCGCCCGCGCAGCCAAGAAAAAGCCCGCTTCCTTTATTTTCAAAGATAAAGATACAAGGGCTATCAAGATAAAACACAATGACGATGTTCTTGCTGTTGATCTCGGAATAATAATTAAAAGCGGAGCTAAAGCTGTTTCAACCGCCGAAGAGGTACAGAATAAGGTAAAGAGCGCTGTTCAGAATATGCTCAATCTTACTGTAACAAAAGTTAATGTAAAAATCTGCGATACTGCTGTTGAAGAATAATTTTTGCACGGCTCTCGGATGACACCGGGAGCTTTTGGTGCGTTATAATGTTTATTTAAGGATGTGTTTGTGTGCCAGCTAAAAGAAGAGATGTCAGAGAATCAGCTTTTATCCTGACATTTGAGATGCTTTTCAGGGACGATCCTGTTGAAGAGATCTTTGAATCTGCCGCCGCTCTTGATGATGTCGTTGTGAACGATGAGATCAAGTCAGTCGTCAGGGGAGTCATTGAAAACAGCGATTCTCTCGATCAGAAGATCGCTGCTTTTTCGGATAAGCGTTCGATCGCCAGGATCCCCAGGATCAACCTTGCTATCCTGAGGCTCGCAATATATGAAGCGCTCTATGATGATAAAGTGCCTGTAAATGTCGCGATCAGCGAAGCTGTTAAGCTTGCAGAAAAGTATGCTTTTGAGTCTGATGTTTCGTTTATCAACGGCATTTTAGGCTCTTTTGCAAGAGATCTGGAGAAGTCAGATGCCTGAGTTTCTTGGTATTGATACCAGCAATTATACTACATCGGCCGCTATCTTATCTACCGATGATATGACTGTCCGACAGGCAAAGAAACTGCTGCCCGTGAAAAGCGGTGAAAAAGGGATAAGGCAGTCTGATGCGGTTTTTCATCATACTGTTGCTCTTCCGGGAATGATCGCATCTGTCGCAAACGGTGCGATCCCTGACGGGATCGGAGTTTCGGTTCGTCCGAGATCTGCCGAAGGTTCATATATGCCATGCTTTTTGGTCGGAGAGTCTGCAGCAGATTCTATTGGCTCTGTTTGCGGTATCGTTCCCGATAAGACCTCACATCAGGTCGGACATATTCTCGCAGCGCTCTATTCTTGCGGGGAGCTCGCTCTTCTGAAAGGCAGCAAGCCTTTTATTGCTTTTCATGTCAGTGGAGGAACAACAGATATGCTGTTGTGTTCGCCCGATAAAGCTGATGTGTTACGTATCGAAGAACTTGGTCACTCTCTCGATCTTAAAGCCGGACAGGCTATCGACCGTGCAGGCGTGATGCTCGGACTTGATTTTCCATGCGGACCTGAGCTTGAAAAGATCGCTTTGCTTTCAGACAGGGAGTTTAAGATCAGGCCTGTCATGCGTGGGAAAGATTGCAGCCTCTCCGGTATTGAAAACAAATGCAAAAAAATGCTTGAAAAAGGTGAGCCAAAGGAAGACATAGCGCGATTCTGCATAGATTCGGTATTATCGGCTATCAGAGCTATGACGTCCGAGGCTGTCCGTGAATACGGAGATCTTCCTTTGATCTATGCAGGGGGCGTAATGTCCAATTCTTATATTGCGGACAAGTTGTCTGAAGAATTCGGAGGAAAGTTTGCCGAGTCAAAGTATTCCAGTGATAATGCCGCCGGCGTTGCTATTTTCAGTGCTGTCAGGAGGGGTTATATCCGATGAGTTCGATACTTACCGTGTCTCAGCTCAGCACCTACCTTCGCCTGAAGCTACAATCCGATGTCAAGCTCAAAGGAGTAGCTGTTAAAGGCGAGATCACAGATCTCAGCCTTAATTCCAGATCCGGGCATTTGTTCTTCTCTTTGAAAGATTGCGATTCCTTGCTGAGATGCATAATGTTTTCATCGAATGCTTCAAAGCTCACTTATGTCCCTGAAAACGGGATGAGTGTGCTCGCCTTTGGAAATATCGAGATATATCCGTTGGGGGGATATCATCAGCTTATTGCTTCTGAGTTGCAGCCTCTCGGTGCAGGGACATCTGCTCTGGGGCTTGAACAGCTTAAAAGAAAACTTGCAGCGCAAGGATTTTTTGACAGCAGTATTAAAAAGAAAATCCCGCTTATACCTAAAAAGATCGCTGTAGTTACCTCGCCTTCCGGGGCGGCGATCAGAGATATAATAAATGTTTTGGGAAGAAGATTTCCTATCGTTGAGGTCGAGATCTTTCCTACGGCTGTTCAGGGGGCCTCTGCTCCTGACAGTATATCCAAAGCGCTTTTACAGGCAGATCATTCAGGCGCGGATACTCTGATTCTTGCAAGAGGCGGAGGATCTGATGAAGACCTTTCTGCTTTTAACAGCGAAAAGGTAACTGTCTCTGTTTATAACTGTAATACCCCTGTCATTTCGGCTGTAGGGCATGAGACAGATACATCTCTTTGCGATCTTGCAGCCGATCTTCGGGCACCGACCCCATCTGCTGCTGCGGAGCTTGCGACCCCGGAGATCTCCCAGCTTATAGGAACTTTTGATCTTATCAAAACAAGACTTGATAATGCCGTTTCTGCTCTTCTGGGCAAAAATGCGGCAGACATCATGTCTATTGAGACTGCACTCGGGCGGTTGTCTCCCGGCCTTAGAATAGAAGAAGCATTGTCCAGAGCTGCCTATTATGAACAAAAGCTGGACTTTCTGATAGATAAGAGGGTTTTCCGAGAGAACAGCGAACTTGATAGGATAGCAGCTAAACTAAGTGCTTTGAGCCCCTTCGGGATACTCGAAAGAGGCTATACAATGGTCAGCTCGGAAGGCGAAATCGTAACGTCGGTCAAACAGATAGGTGAGGGCAGTGAAGTCAGGATATCTTTCTCTGACGGTGATGCCGTCGCTAGAATAAATAAGGTGAACAGAAATGACTTATGAGGAAAATATAAAGCGGCTCGAAGAGATTGTCTCCGAGCTTGAAAACGGCGGGCTCCCGCTGGATAAAGCGTTGGATCTTTATAAAGAAGGCGTCGCTCTCACTGTCGATTGCAAGAAGGAGCTTGAGCGAGCTAAGCTTGTCGTAAAAACTGCTTCGGAGGATAAAAATGGATAAAAAGGTTGAAACTGCGCTGAATGCGTATTGTGAAAAAATCGAGGCTTCTCTTACTCGCTCGACTGCCGAAAAGCCGGAGCTTCAAGGCATAGTTCTTGAAGCTATGGAGTATTCTCTGCTTGCAGGAGGGAAACGTCTCAGACCTGTTCTGATGCTTGAGTTTTGCCGAATGTGCGGTGGAGACCCGGATAAATATATAGATATTGCCTGTACGATCGAGATGATCCATACCTGTTCGCTGATACATGACGATCTTCCGTGTATGGATAACGACGATTTTCGCAGAGGCAGGCCTTCGTGTCATAAGGCTTTCCCGGAGAATATCGCTCTCCTTGCAGGCGACGCTCTTGAATGTCTGCCGTTTGAGGTCATCTCAGATGCGGCTCTTGAGGGAGTTATTGATCCAAGAACAGCAGTAATGCTCTGCTCGGTGCTTGCCAAATCTATCGGAACTAACGGAATGATAGGCGGGCAGGTCATCGATCTGCAGTCGGAGGGCAAGGAGATAAGCCTTGACACTCTTAATACTTTGCAGGCCTACAAGACCGGAGCTCTTATCGAGGCTGCCTGTGTTATGGGTGTTATCCTTTCCGGAAATACAAAAATGATCCCTTATGCTGCTGCCTATGCTTCTGCGCTTGGAAGAGCTTTTCAGATCATAGATGATATACTTGATGTCACCGGGACTTTTGAGGAGCTGGGCAAACCTATCGGCAGTGATGACGAACAGAATAAAACTACCTATGTTTCGCTCCTCGGTCTTGATCGTTCATATATCGAAGCTCAGAAGCTGACAGAGGAAGCCCTTGCTATCCTTGACAGCTTTGATGACAGCGAATTTCTTAAGGAACTTACAAAACAGTTGCTTTCAAGACGCAACTGATATCGGAGGCTTATTACCTAATGGATGATTTTATAATTCCTGATCTTCATAATATGAAGCTCCCGAAAGATCTTAAAAAGCTGGATAAGGATCAATGTGATCTTCTTTGCTCACAGATCAGGCAGATCCTTGTTGATACGGTTTCAAAGACCGGCGGGCATCTTGCCTCTAATCTTGGATGTGTTGAGCTAACTCTGGCGATACACCGGGTTTTCGATTCTCCAAAGGATAAGATAATATGGGATGTAGGGCATCAATCATATACACATAAGCTGCTGACCGGGCGCCTTGACAGATTTGATACTCTCCGTCAGGAGGGCGGACTTTCCGGTTTTTGCAGACCAGATGAATCTCCGCATGATGCGTTTATCAGCGGGCACAGTTCCAATTCTGTATCCGCAGGCCTGGGTATAGCTACTGCTATGAAACTCAAAGGCAGCAAAAGATATACCGTAGTTGTCCTTGGAGACGGTGCTATGACCGGAGGTTTGGTCTATGAAGGGCTGAATAATGCCGGTAAGAGCGAGACCAATCTGATAATCATACTTAATCATAACGAGATGTCGATCTCAAAGAATGTAGGAAGTATAGCAAAATATCTGTCTACTCTCAGGACAAAGCAATCTTATCATAAGACCAAGGATGTCGTCGAAAAGACTCTTGATAAGACACCTCTCGTCGGCAAAGGCCTTATCAAGGCTATCAGGTCTTCTAAAAAGGCTGTTAAAAACGTTATGCTGGGAAGCACTATGTTTGAAGACTTGGGATTTAAATTTGTAGGCCCGCTGGACGGACATAATATCGAAGAGCTTGAAAACGGCTTGAAGGCGGCCAAAAGACTAAGGCAGCCCGTCATTGTCCATGTTAATACGATCAAAGGAAAGGGCTATGCTCCCGCTGAGAAAAATCCCGGGGAGTATCACGGCATCGGTTCATTTGAGGTCGCGACAGGAAATCCTGACGTTGTATTACCTGACAGCTTTTCATCTGTTATGGGTGAGGAGCTTGTAAAGATCGGCGAAAATGACGAAAGTATCTGTGCAGTTACCGCTGCTATGAAATACGGGACAGGGCTTCAGATGTTTGCTAAGAGATTTCCGGAGCGGTTTTTCGATGTCGGTATCGCCGAGGAACACGCGGTCACATTCTGCGGTGGGCTTGCTTCTCAGGGTATGAAGCCTGTTTTCGCAGTTTATTCATCTTTTCTGCAAAGAGGATATGACGAGCTCATACACGATCTTGCTATATGCAATACCCATGCTGTAATTTGTGTAGACAGAGCAGGTATTGTCGGCGATGACGGTGAGACACATCAGGGACTCTTTGATATTTCATTCCTTTCGGATATGCCTAATACGACTATTTATTCGCCTGCATCTTACAGCGAGCTCAGACTTTGCCTGAATGAAGCCGTTAATGCCGAATACGGAATCAGAGTTGTCAGATATCCGAGAGGACGCAATAGCTCCTGCTACGATCTAGGCCCGGCCTGCACAACGTATTCGCATATAAAAAACGGAGGAAGGATCCTTGCTGTCAGCTACGGAAGGATCTCTGATAATCTGTTCAAAGCCGAGGAACAGCTCAATAACAGTGGGATAGTTTTTGATATATTAAAGCTGGTAAAGGTGTTTCCGCTGGATCAGAAGATCGTTGATATCTTCAACAGCTATGATGCTGTATTATTCTTTGAAGAGAGTTATCGCTATGGTTCCATCTCAGAAAAGTATGCCGCGATTTGTTCAAATGTAGTGCCTTACGCAATAAACGGTTTTATTAAACAGGGGAATGTAGCTGATCTGTTGGATAAATGCGGGCTTTCGGCTGAAAAGATAGCTGAGAGGATCAAGGAGATCGCAAATGGCTGAGCGTCTGGATGTATATCTTGTATCAAAAGGCTTGGCGCGAAGCAGAGAACGTGCAAAGCAGATGATAAAAAACGGATCAGTCAATGTAAACGGAAAAACAGTTTTTAAACCTTCGCTCCTTATCGAGACGACTGATGAAGTTACTGCATCCGAGGATCTCGGCTATGTTGGCAGGGGAGCACTAAAACTCATAAAGGCTTTTGAAGTTTTCCGGATATCATGTGAGGGCTCTGTATGTGCTGATATCGGTGCATCTACCGGAGGTTTTACACAGGTCATGCTGGAGCATGGTGCTGAAAAGATATATGCCGTAGATGTCGGCAGCGGACAGCTCGACCCCATGCTTTCTGCAGACAGCCGAGTTGTTGATCTGGAAAACACTAATGTCAAGGATCTTACTCCGGCTGTTCTGGGGCAAGCTGTGTCCTTTATGAGCGTTGATCTTTCGTTTATATCTCTTACAAAAGTACTTGATGTTCTTGTTTCGCTTTTATGCAATGGCGGAGATATGGTCATTCTGATAAAGCCGCAGTTTGAAGCCGGAAGAAATGCTGTCGGTAAAAACGGTATTGTAAAAGACCGCAGCGAGCATATCAAAGTTCTGCTAAATGTCTCTGCATTCGCAGAAAGCTGTGGACTTAGTATAAAAGGAATGACATATTCTCCGGTGACAGGCGGCAGCGGGAATATTGAGTATCTTGCCTGGCTTAAAAAGGAAGATACCGGATCGGTACCGGTGGATATAAGACAGCTCGTTTCGGAAGCGTTTTCCAAACTCAGGGAGAAGAAAAAATGAAAGCATATATATACCCAAATCTTGATAAAAACAACTGTGCTGAATACACGCATGAAGCTTGCACCATCCTTTCACGGAGCTCCGTTGAGCTGCTCATGGATTCTGCCTATCAAAGTATATTCGGCTCTTTAGATCTGCTCGATTATAAAACGCATGAAGAGTGTATCGCTGATTGCGATGTCGTTATTGTTATAGGCGGCGACGGTACGATATTGAAATGCGCTGAGGCGGCAGCACGCAAAAAAAAGCCAATTCTCGGGATAAACTGCGGAAGGCTTGGATTCATGGCTTCTTTGGAGCATGAAGATCTTGAGCTGCTTTCCGGCCTGAAAAACAGAAAATATACTGTCAGCCCCAGAATGATGCTCTCTGTAAAGACCTCAGACGGCATAACATACAATGCTCTGAACGATATCGTTGTTTCAAAGGCTGATGACTGCAAGATCGCAGATTTCAAGGTGTCAAAAGGCGGGACCACGATATCTTATCTTCGCGCTGACGGTGTCATATTTTCGACAGCCACAGGCTCTACGGCCTATTCAATGTCTGCCGGCGGGCCAATAATCGAACCTGAAACACGGTGTATCGAGTTTACTCAGATGTGTGCTCATTCGCTGTTTGCACGGTCTATGATCCTTCTTCCTGACAGCGAGATAAATGTGCTGCTCCATTGTGCAGAAGGGTCCCATGCAATTGTCAATGTTGACGGCAACAATATTGCCAGGATCACCGATAAAGCCGAGATTACCATTACCAGCTCGGATCTTACACTTGATATTCTTGACCTTAAAGGAGACAGCTTCTTTGGGTCTGTCAACGAAAAACTGATGCAGCCTCTCAAGGGTTCAACAGGGGAGATATTGAAATGAAGAACAAAAGGCAGGAGCTTATCCTGAAGCTTGTCTCGGAGAATATCGTTTCTACGCAGGACGAGCTCAGAAAACTGCTCTGCGATAACGGCTGGGATGTGACTCAGGCTACAGTCTCCAGAGATATAAATGAACTTTCTCTTCTGAAGGTTTGCTGTGAAGACGGTTCATTCAGGTATACTGTTCCTTCTCTCAGAAGAGTGACCTCTGAAGGGAACAGCTCCTTTTATTCCATCTTTTCTCAGGGCGCTGTTTCGGTAGACTACGCTCTGAATACAGTAGTAGTGAAATGCCATACCGGCATGGCTCAGGCAGTCTGCGCCAAGCTGGACAGTACCGGCCTCGAAAATGCGGTAGGTACTATTGCCGGGGATGATACCATATTTATCCTGATGCGCACTGAACGTGATGCCGCAAGGCTCTGTAAGGAGCTTGATGCTGTTATTAACAAGTAACGGGAGTCTATATAAATGCTCAAAGAACTCTATATTGAAAATCTTGCAGTTATAGAAAGATCAAGCATATCTTTTTCAGGCGGTCTGAATGTATTTACAGGTGAGACAGGTGCCGGAAAATCGATCCTGATAAACGGGATAAATGCTATACTCGGCCAGCGGGTAACAAAAGATATCGTCAGGACAGGGTCTGATAAGGCTGTCATATCTGCAATGTTCACTGATCTCGGAGAAGATATCATCCAAAAGCTAAATGAGCTTGGTATATCCTGCGAGGACGGGCAGTTATTTCTGTCCAGGGAGATAAGGTCAGACGGAGGCAGCCTCGCCAGAGTCAATTCCCGCAGCGTCAATGTATCTGCACTTCGTGAACTCGGAGATCTGCTTGTAAATATCCATGGCCAGCACGACAGCCAGATACTGATGTCTCCTGAAAAGCATATACATATCCTTGACAGTTTTGCTGATGCCCAGCCGATGATTGAGGATTATCAGGCATCTTTTAAGGAACTTCAAAGTATTGCCAAGCGAATAAGCAAGCTGAAACAGGAGTCAGAAAGAGCAAAGCTGAGACAGTCTCAGCTCGCTGAAATAGTTGAAGAGATCGAATCTCTGAAGGTCTCTGAAGGAGAGGACGAAAAGATAAAGCAGGAGCTTGATATCTCTAAGAATGCGGTCGTCCTTTCGGAAGCTATGTTTTCTGCTTTACAAGTCCTTAGCGGAGACGACGATGTCAGCGGAGCGATCGAGCATATCGCAGGAGCAAGAGAAAAACTCTCGCGCTATACTGAAATATATCCTCAGCTCTCTGAACTTGTCGAAAGGATCTCTTCTGCTGAGATCGAGCTTGAAGATATCGCTTCTGAGCTTTCTTCAAAGATGGATAGTCTCAATGTTGATCCAAAACGCTATGATTACCTCAATGATCGTTTTGACGAGCTTAGAAGGATCAAGAAAAAATATGGGCCGGAGATGGATGATGTTTTTTCAACCCTCGAAGCTTCAAAAAAAGAGCTTGACATTATCTCTACCTCTGATTCCAAACTGGCAGAGCTCAATGAAAAGAAAAATGAGCTTCTGTCCGTAGTTTCAAAGAAAGCTAAGGCCCTCTCGGAATTCAGAACAAAAGCAGCCAAGAAGTTTATAAATGAAGTCACCGCCGAGTTGGAATTTCTTAATATGCCTAATGTTAAACTGGAAGTCGCTCAGACAGCAGGGAAACTGACAGTCAACGGAATGGATAATATCGAATTTCTTATTTCCGCCAATCTCGGCGAAGAGCCTAAGCCTATCGCAAAGATCGCTTCCGGCGGCGAGCTTTCAAGGATAATGCTGGCGCTAAAAAATGTTATTGCAGATAAAGATTCTATCCCGACGCTGATCTTTGATGAGATCGACACTGGTGTCAGCGGAAGGGCGGCTTTGAAGATCGGCAAAAAGCTGAAACAGATATCCGGACTCCGCCAGGTATTGTGTGTAACTCATCTGGCTCAGATAGCTGTTATGGCCGAAAATCATATTCTTATTGAGAAGAACACTGTCTCCGGCAGGACTGTCACAACTGTTACACCTTTGCCTGCTGACAGACGTAAGTACGAGATAGCAAGAATCATGAGCGGCGAGGAGCCAACAGAATTGATGCTTGAGAATGCCCAATCGCTGATTGATAATGCTAATATTGACTAATCCGTAAAAATCTGTTATAATAAATATTTGGGAGGATTTCCAATGAAAGTTATTCTGATCTCTCATACTCCTGATCCGGAGAGAGTTATCGCAACTGCTGCGAAATTATGCTATTCATCCAGCGATATTACCTCGCTCAGAGACGGATTGACTGACGATAAAGTTGCCGATTTTGTTGAAATGCTCGCTTCTATAGGGCATGAGAGCGTTATGGAACACGTTTCTTTTACCTTCGGCATCGAGGGGATATCCAGAGCTTGTTCGCATCAGCTCGTCCGTCACCGCATCGCTTCTTATTCACAGAAGAGCCAGCGCTATGTCAATGAGAACGGTTTTGAATTCATTACCCCTCCTGAGATAGAGTCTGTCCCGGAAGCAAAAGCGTTTTTTGAGGAAGAGATGCAAAGGATAACAGAGTCTTATGACAAGCTGGCAGATATCCTTACCGAGAAGCACAAGGAGCGTTTTGTTTCCGAAGGTATGGACGAAAAAGCAGCCGCTTCCAAAGCACGCAAGCTTGCAAATGAGGATGCCCGCTTTATCCTTCCGAACGCCTGTGAGACTAAAATTGTTGTTACTATGAATGTAAGGAGCCTTTTCAATTTCTTCAAGCATCGCTGCTGCAACCGTGCACAGTGGGAAATAAGGGCAGTTGCAGACGAAATGCTCAGATTATGCTATTCCGCAGCACCTAATGTTTTTAAAAATGCAGGCCCTAGCTGCGTTATGACCGGCAGATGTCCTGAAGGAAAGATGACCTGCGGTAAGATCGCTGAGATCAAAGATAAATACAAGGAGCTTAAAAATGAACGGTAAACTCATTGTGCTCGAAGGGCTGGACGGCAGCGGTAAAACTACACAGTTTGAAAAGATAGACAAGCTGCTTTATGCAAAGTCCATAGATCATAAAGCGATCAGTTTCCCGGATTATGACCAGCCTTCATCAGAACTTGTAAGGATGTATCTGGCCGGAGAGATCCTTCAGGATCCTAAGGCTGTAAATGCTTTTGCTGCATCGAGCTTTTATGCTGTTGACAGATATGTCAGCTTCAAAAAATTCTGGGAAGAGGATTATAACAACGGCAAACTTATATTTGCAGCAAGATATGTGACCTCAAATATGATCTATCAGATGGTTAAGCTCCCAGAGGAAGAATGGCGCTCCTATATCGAATGGCTCAGCGATTATGAATATGATAAGCTGGGTCTTCCAAAACCTGATCTTGTTATCTTTATGGATATGCCTGTTGATATTTCGCAGCAACTCCTGAGCAAAAGGTATACCGGGACAGACAGGAAGAAAGATATACATGAAGCAAATGTTTCGTTTCTTCACGATTGCAGGAAAGCTGCCTTTTTTGCTGCAAAAGAGCTTGGTTGGAAGATCGTTTCCTGTGCGGAAGACGGAAGAGCCAGAAGAGTTGACAGTATTACGACTCAATTGCTCGATATCATAGATAACGCATTAGTGGAAGAGGTGCTTTAAAATGGTATATGTTTTTCTTGCCGAAGGTTTTGAGATAGTCGAAGCGCTTGCACCGGTAGATATAATGACAAGAGCCGGTCTTAAAGTCATAACAGTAGGTGTCACAGGAAAAACTGTTGTTTCTTCCTGCGGAGTGCCTGTTATCGCTGATATTGAGATAGGCGATCTCGTACTTGATGATAAGGCAGAGCTGATAGTCCTGCCCGGAGGTATGCCCGGAACAAAGAATCTTGAAGCCAGCAGCGCTGTGCAAAATGCCATAGATTACTGTGTTGAGCATGACATATTTGTTTCTGCAATATGTGCAGCTCCCAGTATTCTGGCACATAAAGGTCTCCTGGACGGCAAACGTGCTACCTGTTTTCCAAGCTTTGCCACCGAACTTAATAATGCTGTCCAGACCGGTGAGCAGGCTGTAAGAGACGGGAAGTTCATTACAGGTAAAGGTGCCGGAGCTGCTTTCGATTTTGGATTTGAGCTTGTTACTGCCCTTTGCGGCTCTGATATAGCAAAAGAAGTCGCAGCCAAGATGCAATGCAGATGACTTTTAAGCAGCAGCTCAGAAAAGAGCTTATAGAAGAAAGAAAAGCGCTCGATACTGTGTTTCGTTTGAATGCAGATAAAGCTATTGCCGATACTCTTTTTCTTTCAGAAGAATACAGATCATGCCGGGAAATACTTATCTTTATTTCCGGGACGATCGAAGTCGGTACACTGCAGATAATAGAAAAGGCACTTAACGACGGCAAGGCAGTATGCTGTCCTCGATGTATTAAAGGCTCTAATGATATGGATTTTTATCGTATTTCGTCATTGAATGATACCGAGCCGGGATATATGGGCATCCCCGAACCAAAGATTTTTTGCCCGCCGGCAGTTGCTGACGAAGGATCGCTCTGCATCGTTCCGGCTCTGGGATATGACAGCAGGGGATACCGTATCGGCTTCGGAAAAGGGTTTTACGATAAATATCTCAGCCGTTTTCCCGGCCTGGCTGCCGGTATATGCTATGATTCTTTTATCCTTGCAGATGTTATACCGGAGAGCCATGATAAGCCAGTTGATATGATAATAACGGAGTGCAAGACCGTTTATATAAACCACTTAGGAGAGGAATGAAAACCGAATGGATGAGAAGGATATAACCTTCGGTGAAACAAATAATTCATCCGATGATAACAAGGCTCAGAATGAAGCCTTTGATCTTAGTTTTTCTGATAAAACTGCCATTAGTGAGTCAAGAGCAGAAAGAGAAGATGACCTAATTACAGACAGTTATTCCGATTCAGTTGAAGATACAGCCGAATCGCTTGATGGCTATGAATCAGAACATCAGGATGAGATCATTGAAGTCGAAGAAGCTGAGGCCGAGGAATACGAAAATGAAGTTTCCGAAGAGCTGGAAGGCTTTGATACCGATGATACAGTAGAGACTCTTGATGCTGTTTCGGATTCTGATGCTGAAGAGGTAACAGATGAGGACCTGTCCGAAGAATATATGGATGATGTCCCTGCTGTTATCTCTGAAGAAGGTTATGAAGATGATGCTGATGATAAAGCATCTGATGAGCCCGGCGACATTGACAACGAGTATGGTGAGGCCGAAGACAGCGACGAGTCTGACGGATATAATGATGAAGAATACGATGAAGACTATGATGATGAATACGAGGAAGAGGATGTTCCCCGCAAACGTAATCAGTTTCGCAGGCCTTCAAAGAAAAAGAAACACAAGAGAGCTCAGTCCAAGGTAAACAATTCTATCTTCGGCGGGCTTATCCTGGTTTCGATAATACTTACTGTATCTATAATCCTTGCTATAACAGGCGTTAAACTTGGTTTTGAATACCTTGGAGCAGGGAAGAGCGAAGAGGATGTTACATTTAATATCCCGCAGGATGCAAATCCCGACCAGATCGCTGATATACTTATAGCCAATGATATCATCGAGAACAAAACGCTGTTCAAATTAGCTATGAAAATGCAGCATTCTCCCACATTGTTCCCAGGAGACGTTACTCTCAATCCTGCTATGGGATATGCTAAAGTTATTGAGACTCTCAGCGTTCAGCGAGATGTCAGACAGACAGTTAAGATTACATTCAAGGAAGGCATCACTCTTCTTGAAGCCGCTAAGCTCCTTAAAGAAAACAAGGTCTGTGAAAATGAGCAGGATTTCATTTTCAACTTCAATAAGCTCCAGGATTTCCCATTTGAGACAATGATCAATACCAATGCAGATACCTTCTATAAAATGGAGGGATATTTCTTCCCCGATACGTATGAATTCTATATCGGTGATACCGGCTATAATATTACTAGAGTTATACGCTCGAACTTTGCAAACAAGTTTGATTCAAGTATGCAGCAAAAGATGAAAGCCAGAAACCTCACTCTCGATCAGGTCATGATCCTCGCTTCTATGGTGCAGTGGGAGGCGAATTCTGCTGCTGATATGCCGAAGGTAGCTTCTGTATTCCTTAATCGTCTTGCTCAGCCGGATCGATATCCGAAACTGCAATCCGATGCGACGGGAAATTATCTGACAAAGGTTATAAATGTTGTCGGAGATTCTGCCAGCAAGGAACACTATAAGGAGCTTTATGATACCTATATCTGCGACGGATTGCCTGTAGGCCCCGTCTGCAATCCCGGGCTTGATGCTATCAAGGCTGTGCTCGATCCTGCTAATACAAACTACTATTATTTCTGTAACGATCTCAGGACAGGAGAGAGCTTCTTTGCAGAGACCTATGAAGAGCACGAAAAGAATCTTGTCAAGGCAGGTCTTAAATAATGATCAACAGAGCTTTGCCTGAAGTGCTTTCCCCGGTGGGGGATATGGAAAGGCTTTATGCTGCACTGGATTATGGTGCCGACGCAGTATATCTCGGCGGCACCATGTTCGGAATGCGTGCACAATCTGCTAAATTTGATGCTGAATCGCTCAAGACTGCTGCTGATGAAGTCCATTCAAGAGGGAAGAGAATATATCTTACCTGTAACACACTCCCGAGGAACAATGAGATCCCGGAGCTTGAAGGCTTTATCCGGAATGCCTGTGATGCCGGAGTCGATGCGCTTATAACAACTGATATCGGTGTTTTTATGATGATTCGCCGTATGGCGCCGGACATGGAGATCCATGTATCGACACAGGCCGGGATCGTGAATTATGCCGCTGCCAGGCAGTTCTATGAGATGGGCGCAAAGAGGGTAGTCCTTGCAAGGGAGCTCTCGCTGGAAGAAATCGCTGAGATCAGAGCCAAGACTCCGAAAGATCTTGAGATCGAAGTGTTTGTTCACGGGGCAATGTGCATGAGTTTTTCCGGAAGGTGTCTGATCTCACAGTATCTTATAGATCGAGACCCAAACAGAGGTCAGTGCGCACAGCCTTGCCGCTGGAATTATGCGCTTGTCGAAGAGAAACGTCCCGGTGAGTATTATCCCGTTATCGAGGAAGAAAAGGGAAGCTTTATTCTTAACGCCAAAGATCTCTGCATGATCGAACATATCGACAAGCTTGCCGAAGCAGGTGTGAACAGTTTTAAGATCG
Source organism: uncultured Clostridia bacterium (assembly GCA_946545645.1). Taxonomy (GTDB): domain Bacteria; phylum Bacillota; class Clostridia; order Oscillospirales; family Ruminococcaceae; genus FB2012. The sequence continues at coordinate 56,164 of CAMNNQ010000161.1, forward strand.
AAGGTCGGGCTAAATCAACATACTATGTTTCTGTTATAACAAACGCTTATCGTATGGCTATGGATATTTACCTTAAAGACCCTAAGAATTATTCTCTCCCGAAATGGATAAGCGATGAGGTCTTTAAAGTAAGCCACAGACCTTACTGCACCGGTTTTTTCTTTGGTTCTCCGAAAAACTGTCAGTATTACGAAGACAGTGGTTATATCAGAGATTATGATGTTGCAGCTATCGTTCGCTTTTGTAAAGACGGACGTATCTATGCCTCACAGCGCAACAAGTTTTATGCCGGGGATACGCTTGAAGCACTTATTCCCGGACAAGAGCCTGTCGAATTTGTTGCAGATAAGCTATTTGATGAATTTGGCCAACCTATCGAGACGGCAAACCGTGCAACGATGGATCTTTCGATAGGATCAGATCTCATTCTTCCTGCCAATACTATGCTGAGGATCAGAAAAAAATAGTAGAAATGAAAAAACAGCTCTTCCCGGCTTTTTGGGCAGGAAGAGCTGTTTTTATTTTCCTTTATCTTTCTTGTTTTCAGGAGCTTTGACATTTGCCAAAGGGTTAGATTCGGCAGCTCGTTTCAGGTTTTCATTTGAGAGATGAGTATAGATCTCAGTAGTCCCGACGCTCTTATGTCCGAGCTGCTCTTTCAGGACAAGTGTATCAACACCGCCATACTGATACATAAGTGTCGCGGCAGTGTGCCTTAACTTATGTGTTGTGATGCCTGTATTTGAGAGACCGGCGCGTGCAAGGCTTTCTTCGACAATCTGCTGGACACGCCGTTTATTGATCCTTGTTTTGTTTGCGGAGAGGAAGATTGCGTTTTTGTCCACCGCTGTTTCATTTGGCCTTCCGTTATGGATATAATCTTCCAGAGCTTCGATGCAGGCATCGTTCAGATAGATGATACGTTCTTTACTGCCTTTTCCGAAAAGCCTGAGTGTACGGTTATCCTTGCTGTAATCGCCAAGATCAAGTGCGACAAGTTCACTGAGTCGCATACCGCAATTGAGGAAAAGAAGTATAATACAGTAATCGCGGTTGCGATTCTTTGAATCAATGCTTTCCAACAGCTTACGACTGTCCTCCAGAGATAGATATTTCGGCAGTTTGTTCTTGACAGTAGGAAGCTCCAGCTCTGTCATCGGGTCAGAATCGATGAGTTTGGCTTTCTTATGCAGATAGATATAAAACTGTTTCAGCGCTGAGCATTTCCTGGCTCTGGTAGCTGTTTCGTTACCGCGTTTATCCTTTAAAAATCTAAGATATACATGAGCATCATTTATATTAAAGTTCTCAATATACTCTAAGGGGACATCTGCAATAGTGATGTCTTTCCAGTCTGTCCCTTCCGGGACAACCCTGTGTTTGACTTTCAGATAGCGCAGAAATGTTCTGATATCTATATAATATGCTTCTTCTGTACGGTCTGCGCGGTTTCGGATAATTCTCATATTTGTCAAAAAGTCTTCGAGATAATAAGGGCAGTCGTCATAGTATTCCTGCTTCATAGATTTCACCCCACTATACATTTATTATAGTATATCGGCAGGACAAAGTCAAGTGTTGACTTGATATAGATCACGTGATATAATGAAGGAAAGGGAGGTCTTGTAATGAAAATAGCTGCTGTTATCCAAGTGCTTTGCTGCATTATTCTGCTTGCAGCGTGCTCAGACTCCGACAGTTCTTCCGGGGGCCTTGCCATTGAAGATATAAAGGATCGGGATATCAAGATCGAGAGAGTAAGAGGTATCAGAGACTGCAACGAGATAGCCGAACTTGCTTTTAACACTTTGACCGATGTAATTGCAAATATGATACTTGAAGGAAACAAGGATCAGATACCGACAGGCGCGATCTCGGAAATCAAGATATCAAAGCTCTCCGGCGATAAACTTCAGGAAACTGTAAAACTCGCACTGGAGCAAAACAGAATAGATTCCGGCAGTATCCGCTGGAACATCAGCAAGGAGACTTATAAGCCTACTTATGTTATCTATAAATCCGATAGTCCGCAGTATGAGGGAAGATGTCCGGAGCCGATGCCTTATGGGATCGATGAAGATGAGGCTAAGATCATCCTTGAATCAATATCCGGGAATTCATTCACAGATCTGAAGCTGGGCTCCGGAACAGGTACGGATGACAGCGCCGAAAGAGAGTTAACAAAGACGGAAAGGCTTGCTTTGCTAAACAAAAACGCTAAGCTTTTGTTTGATATCGCCCAAGGGGTATCCGACAGTTATGTTAATATGGGTAATGCAGACCTTATACAAGAAGAGTATATGCTGTTTCGCTCAACCAACTATGGCAATCCGATACCAAAAGAGATAATCAACAAATGCAGAGCGGAGATCGAAGAACCCCGCGGCGACGGATTGATCTATATTCGGTTTGACTCCATAACGCATAAACCGATACTGGCGCAATGGACTTGTAATAACGAGCCTCACATGGTCGGTCAGTATCCAGACCCGATCGAAGATATAGACCGGGAAACTGATATAATAGGCAAAAAAAACGAGCCGATATATGACATATCCGAAAAATAACAGCCAAGAGCAACGTGTAGTTATACATAAAGGGTATCCTCATAAAGCGGATACCCTTTATGCGCAGAAGCGCCTGATTTTATATTTTAGAAAACCTTTTAACGGTTCCATCAAGGACAGGTTCGTTCCACATTTCGGCGGGACGCACCCATATAGCATTATTTCCGTATAACGCCTTGTATACTACCATAGGCTCTGATGACTCAGAGTGTTTTGCTATATAGAGGACCTCATACTCATTGCCTTTATAATGCCTGTATTTCCCTTTGGGAATAGTCCTTTCAGCTTCATCAAATGTCAATTTCACCGCTCCTCAAGTATTTCTTAATGTTATATTTTTCCTTTTTCTGGGTTATGTCAGCATATTCAATTGCTTCAAAAGGACAGTTAAGTATGCAAGCCATACAGTGTGCGCATTGCTTATTGATCCAGACAGGATGCTTATCTACAATTTTAATGTTGTTTATCGGACAGCTTTTCTGACATAATCCACATCCAATGCATTTATCAGTCGTAAAAAAACCTTTGGTTGGCTGCATATACTTTGCCCAAAAAGGATTGAAGGGAAGTATCACCATTTTTTCATAAAGAAAAACGTGTCTCGCCTTGAATTCACCTTCATTCCGGACGATCTTAGCGAGTTTTTTCACTTCTTTGACAGCAGCATTGATCCTTTTTACACATTCATCATGTTCAGTAGGAGGATACATATTACTTACAACGTGATTGGATGGCATTTTAATTTCGGCGTGTCCTTTGTAGATCATCTTTTTGTTTTTGACGATCCTTTTTGCAAGACTGCCAGACATACCGGCATAACCTCCGCTGGTAAAGACAAAATAAACATTTCGATTACCGCAGAACTTAGTGTGCTTTAGGTGATAGCTTACAAATCTCGGCATTTCACAAACATAAACCGGTGAACAGATTATAAATGGCTTTTTTGAACACAATTTGGAGTTATCACCGGATCTGATACGATCTTTGAGATCTAAACATTTGTCGTCAAGAAGTTCAGCAAGCTGTTCAGCAATAAAACGGGTGTTTCCGGAAGCTGAGTAGTATATAACCATAGTTTATGCTCCTTCGCTATCAGTATAATTCAGAAGGAAAGAACAGAATTCAGGGAAGCCTGGCTGTTCAAAACCCTGACTTTATACAGGCTTAGTTTCACTAAATAAAAATTTAGTGAAACTAAGAGAGGCGATTTAGCTATTTTAGCTCCACGATAGTTACTCCATCCTCGCCCTCGCCGTACAAGCCTCTTCGGGATGATTTAACGTGCGGATGATGTTTCAGATGTTCACGCACAGCATTTTTAAGGACCCCTGTACCTTTTCCGTGAATTATTGTAACAATTGAAATCCCTGTCATAACTGCTGCATCCAAAAAATTATCGACTTCGTATACACCTTCGTCTGCGGCATATCCTCTGATATCAAGTTCACTCTGTACTTTTCTTGTCATTCGGCTTTCAACGCCTTTAGTAGAAACGCCTGAGTATTTGCGCTGCTTTTGAGGTTTTTCTTTTTCAAGCAATCTTAGCTTTGATGAATCGACCTTGGTTTTCATTGCTCCGACCTGAACATAACACATTCCTTTGCTGTCAGGCTCTGATACTATTACAGCTTTGCGCCCTGAATCTACCATCAAAACGTTATCGCCTTTAACTAATGGTCTGGGCAAAACATACCCTTCATTTCTGCTTTCAGAAATTGGATTTGCATCACGATACAATTTGTTCATAATTTGTCTCTGATGTTGACGAGCTTTCAGCGCCTTATCAGAAAAATCAGCGGATTCTTTATCTTTTCTGACTTTTTCGAGTTCCTCGATCAAAGCCTGAGATTCTCTCTGGACGCTGTTGACTATATCCGATGCCTTTCGTCTTGCTGCTTCGAGCTCTGCTTCTTTTTCATTATAAAACTTGTCTCGTTCTGCTTCGGTTTCTTCTTTGATCTTTTTGGCCTCTCTGAGAGCATTTTCAGCTTCAAGGCTGCGTGTTTCAAGCTCAGTTCTGGCTTTTTCCAGCCCGTCTATAATCTTCTCAAAACGTCTGTTATCGCTTGAAACAAGCTCTTTTGCATGTTCGATGACTTCTTCTGGTAAACCTAATTTTCTGGAGATCGAGAAAGCGTTTGATTTTCCGGGCGTGCCTATTATAAGCCTGTATGTAGGCTGCATAGTATCTACATTGAACTCACATGATGCGTTTTCGACATTCGGAGTATCCAGTGCATACATTTTCAATTCCTGATAATGCGTAGTTGTAACGATAGATGCGCCTTGTGATCGCATTTTTTCTATCAAAGCAACAGCCAAAGCAGCACCCTCGATGGGGTCAGTGCCGGAGCCGAGCTCGTCAAGAAGCACTAGGCTCTGATAGTCTGCCCTACTGATTATTTCGATAACATTATTGATATGAGATGAAAAAGTAGAAAGATCCTGTTCGATAGATTGCTGGTCACCAATATCAACAAGAATATTTTTATATATATTTATCTTGCTGCCGTCAGATACAGGAATCAGCAGACCGCACATAGTCATTAGGGTAAGGAGACCGACTGTCTTTAATACAACAGTTTTACCGCCAGTATTCGGACCTGTGATTATAAGTGTATCATAATCTGTTCCGAGAGAAAAATCTATCGGAACTACTTTTTTAGAGTCGATCAAAGGATGTCTTGCTTTGTTTAATATAATGATATTATCGTCGTTGAGCTCCGGCTCAGAGGCTCTCATTGAAGCTGCAAGCTCAGCTTTGGCAAAATATACATTCAGTTCAGCAGAAGCTTCATATCCTGAAAGCAATTGATCCTTGAACATGGCTACCTGCGAAGATAGATCCATTATTATTCGATGAATCTCATCCTGCTCCTCACCTTTTAATATCCTTATATCATTATTTGCTTCAACAACAGCCATAGGCTCAATAAACAAAGTAGAACCTGTCTGCGAAGTGTCGTGAACAAGTCCGCTGATCTGTCCCTTATGTTCGGTCCGGACAGGAAGAACGAACCTACCGTCCCTTATAGTGACAATGGAGTCTTGCAGGTATTTCTGAACAGATGATGATCTTATCATCTTATCAAGAGTATCTCTAATACGTACTTCCGAGTTTCTTATTTTTTTGCGTATCGATGCAAGAGTCGGGCTTGCTTCGTCTGCAAGAGTTTCGCTGTCGATAATAGAGGTCTCCAGTGTTTGTTCGAGATGTTTATTCGGAAACAGACACTCAAAATACCTGTCCAGCACATTATCCTTTGATTGCACATCTTTATACCAACTACAAAGGATACTGATCTGCTGAAGCATTCTTTTTATCTCGATCAGTTCAGCAAGAGATAGCGCAGCTCCTGAATCCGCACGCTTTACTGAACCGGAGATATCTTTGAACTTATAAAAAGACGGAGAGCCTAGCTTTATACTCAACTCCAGCGCACAAGATGTTTTGGCGATCTCTGCCTTTACAGTATCAAGATCCGTAGAAGGCTTTAATTTGGCTACAAGCTTTTTGGAAGTGTCATTTGAACACTTCTCAGCAAGCATTTCAAGTATTTTATGTAATTCAAGTTTTTCGTAGTATTGATCCATTGTTATATCCTCAAAGCGACCTATAAAAGGTCAGTGTCTTGAATGATTCTTTAAAATGATATTTCACAAAACGCTCTGTGAAATCGGTTAGTTTAGCCTGATAATCCGGTGAGATTCGTATGGAAAAGAGCCTGTCAAAATCTGTCAGAGCAATATGTCTTACTATATAGAGCAGCCTTTTATCAAAAACTACCGCAAACATACTGTCTTTGTTTGTGCAGCACTCATTACACTCAAGTGTCCCGGAGCGCATATTGAAATACATTTTATCGTCTTCATATTTATAGCATTTGCTGCAGGCAACAAGCGCAGGTCTGAAGCCGGTCTCACAAAGTAAACGAAGCTCAAATATGGATTTGAGCATTTCTCTGTCTTTTGAACCTTTATTCAGAAAATAAAAAGTGTTGAGGGCAAGGCGAAGTATCTCGTTTTTATCGGTCGAATCTTCAATGCGGGAATAATAGATAAGTTCAGTCAGATAGGCTGCGAGGGACATTTTTATTATGTCAAGGCGCAATTCAAAAAACATCTCTATTGCCTCAGAGCTGTTAAGGTAGTAAAGAGTATCCCCCGCTGCGTTTTTCTTTTCTTCTATACAAAGCTCAGAATAAACATAAAGCTGTGTAGAAGCTGAATTCTTTGAGCTTTTCATCCCGCCTCTGACTAAGAAACCGATAACTCCCCGTTCCGCTGTCAAGGCATAGATATACTTACTGCTCTCCCCTTTTTGTTCTTCGCGAATTATCAGACCCTTTATCGTCAGCATCTTTTCTGCCCTCCGGGGAACTTACATATTTCAGATAGTCCTCTACCCTGCCCGTTTTATAGAATAGATCCCAATTATCCATGCTTTCAGCCTCCGTATAATTATAGTATTGATCTGCTGGAGGCTGACTATACCTGGCAGAATCTTTCAGTCCAGGCCGAAGTTCTTTATAAGAGCTTCCTTGTTTCTCCAGCCTTCTTTGACCTTTATCCAACACTGAAGATTGACCTTGATCCGGAAAAAGTCTTCAAGTCTGGCTCTTGCATCGGCACCGATCTTTCTGAGCATAGATCCGCCTTTTCCAATGATGATTCCTTTATGCGACTCTTTTTCGCAAAAAACAGTAGCTTCGATATCGAGGATAGCTTCTCCGTTACGGTCATCCCGTTCACCGAGCCTGTCGATAGTTACAGCGATTCCGTGAGGGATCTCCTCACTCAAATTGTTCAGTGCGCTTTCTCTGATCATTTCAGCCATTATAACTTTTTCCGGCTGATCTGTTATAGTATCATCAGGGAAATAATGAGGCCCTTCGGCGGCAAAATTGTCAATAGCTTTCATAACAAGATCAAGCCCGTCATTTTCTAGAACGCTGATAGGGATAACTTCATCAAAGTCATAGAGCTTTGAATAGTCAGAAAGCTGAGAGATCAGCTTGGATTTATCATCAAACAGGTCTATCTTGTTAAGGACAAGTATAACGTGTTCCCGGCGGGAAAAACCGCCAGCCAATATCTTTTCCGCTTCAGATATACTTTTTGTAGCGTCAACGATCATAAGAACTATCTCCGATTCAGAAACGGAATCTGAAATAGTCTTGACCATATGTTCGGAGAGCTTATTTTTTGCTTTGTGCATACCGGGGGTGTCAATAAAAACATATTGGATCTCTCCTCTGGTAAGAACACCTGTGATCTTTGTACGGGTCGTCTGAGGCTTGGCGCTGACAGCAGCGATCTTTTCTCCTATAAGAGCATTGAGGAGCGAGGATTTACCGACATTCGGTCTGCCCGTGATTGTAACGAACGCGTTTTTTGTCTTATTCATTCATGTTTTCCTTTCTTTTGTTTCCTTTCGGAAGGAATATAACTGTAAGTGATAATAGGACAGATACTATAAGCTGAACCATCGCAAAAGAATTATCCGAGAGATATCTGCCAAGTTTTCGGAGCGTTTCTAAATCCCAGAACACACTTACACCAACAAATATAGCAGCAATTGCGGCTGCAAGGACAGCTCCGGCAGCACAGTCCTTTGCTATTTTTGCAGACGGCTTTATCCCGTTTGCAGACAGATCAACTGCTGCTTCGATAGCTGTGTTTACTGCTTCCAAAGATATCACAAGACCTATTGTCAGATACACAGCAGCTTTCTGAGCTGAAGAAAGATCATAGAACCTTATGAACATCAGGACATAAAAAGCGGCGCAAAAATGAAATCTCATATTGCGCTCGTTTTTTAAACAGTATATTAGACCTGAAAATGCGTATTTAAAGCTCTTGAAAAACGAAGTAAAATTATGCTTTATATTCATGCTCGTCAATAACAAAGGTCTCGTCTCTGGATATACCGAGGCTCCCGAGGATCTCTTCTTCTTTTTCGCGCATCAGCCTCTCCTGGAGCTTGCCCTGCTCATGATCGTACCCAAGAAGATGCAGCATGGAATGTACTGTGAGGAATCCTATTTCTCTTTCAAGAGTATGTCCGTAAATCTCGGCCTGGCGATAAGCTGTTTCAATAGAGATAACGATATCTCCAAGCAGATAGGCTCCGGAATCCGGGTCAAGATCGTATTTGCCGTTTTCTCCCAAAGGGAAGGAAAGAACATCTGTAGATCTGTCGATGCCGCGATGTTCTTTATTGAGGGCGTGGATAGCTTCATCATTTACAAAGGAAACGCTAATCTCATAGCTGTCCTTATAGCCTTCGCTCTCTAAAACGGCGTGGCAGCATTTTCTGATAAGAAGCCTTATACCGGTAGGTATCTTAACATCGTTCTGGTTGTTGGAGATCAATACTTTAACCTTTCCCATGATGATTCACATTTCCTTTCTCATAATATTTATCGTAAGCTCTGATTATATCCTGCACCAGCTTATGCCTTACTACATCCTTTTCAGAAAACCGTATCACAGCGATATCTTCGATATCTTTTAGAACCTTTATCGCCTCGACAAGACCTGAGCGCCTGGAATCAGGCAGATCGATCTGTGTAATATCTCCGGTAATAACTATCTTGGAATTAAAGCCAAGTCTTGTTAAAAACATTTTCATCTGTTCAGGAGTAGTGTTCTGGGCTTCATCAAGAATTATAAAAGAATCGTCTAGAGTCCTTCCTCTCATATAAGCCAGAGGAGCGACTTCGATGCAGCCTCTTTCCTGCTGTTTTGCAAAGGTATCCGGTCCAAGCATCTCAAACAAAGCGTCATATAACGGCCTAAGATAAGGATCTACTTTGTTTTGGAGATCGCCCGGAAGAAATCCCAGCTTTTCGCCAGCCTCAACAGCAGGCCTTGTAAGGATGATCTTATTGATCTCATGAGCTCTGAATGCTTTTACTGCCATAGAAACTGCAAGATAAGTCTTTCCGGTACCAGCCGGACCGACTCCAAGTACGATGGTATTGTCTTTTATCGAATCGACATATTTTTTCTGGCCAAGGGTTTTTGGCTTTACGATTCTTCCGCTTACAGTAACACATATCCCGTCTGAGGAGAGCTTTGATATATCCTCTGCTGAACCGTCGCGGACAAGCGAGAATACATATCTGATATTCTGCTCGTTGATCGGCTCCCCTTTATTTGCAAGAGTCAGAAGAGCGTCGATAGCTTTTGAAGCTTTAAAAACATTTTCTTCGTCGCCTGTTATCTTGATGTCGCTGCCGCGGCTGAGTATAGCGACAGAATACTCTTTCTGAACTAAATTGATATTCTCGTCGTAATTCCCGAAAAGGTCTAATATGACTTCCATCCTGTCGACATTGATTATTTTTTCTGCCATGTAACTGCTGAAATACCCCTTTTATAAAGATTTAAACTTCACCGCTTCTATTATAACACATCCGAATTCAATTTGCAATCACTTTTTCAATATATTCAACATAATTTTTAGTTTTTGGCATAAAAAATTCAACCTCTTTACTAATAACACCGTATAATTCATAAATAACTGTCAATGTAACACCATCACTGCCGTGTTCGACAGTTGTTTTTGAACTTCTTATCTCGTAATCCTTTAAAAAATTAGTTTCGTAAAGCTTCATTTTCTGATTTGCCAGCTTTTCGGCCTCTTCCGGGGAGACAGGTGTTCTTATGTAAGTCTGATCTGCCAGCTCAACAGATCCAAAGGAGATCGGCAAAAAGGAGGGGAATCCATTATCAGGATCGTATGAGATAGAACTGTTGTTTTCTCCTCCGAAAAGAATTATCTTTGAGTTAAAGATCTCTATGTACGGTCTTTTATATGTTTTCAGATCGGTTTTCTTTTCGGTGTAGTATGGCTGAAAAAAGCATTCGTGTCGCTCAAATGTTCCGTATATATTCCCTGTTGATCTTGTGTATTTTGTGTATATTCCAATTCTCTTCTCGCCTTTTTTATAGAATTCCTTTTCAGTTATCATTTTCCCACTTACTATAATATCTCCCTTTAACACGCCGCTGCCCACAGGCTTTAACAGTCTGCCGTCCTGAAGCTCTATCTTTTCAATAACTGCGTTCTCGCTGGCTATAAGGTCTGTAGGCAGGCGCTTTTCCCTGTATTCGGGTTTGTTGATATTATCAAGAACATCAACGATGATCTTGCACCCTCTTACACTTATCCCAGCCCAGGAGATCTCATCAATATCTCGTTTAAGAGCACGTTCCGCAACAGTCAGATTAAGATCTGGTATATACTTCCCTGCTTTTATCCCTTGTTCATACAGTACAGCCAGTACATCTCGTTTGATCTCTGTATTATCTGTAAGGATCTCAAAACTCAGTATCCTGTGTGAAAATACAGATGCAAGAATAAGCGTAACAATTATACCAAGCAGGATACCCTTTTTTTGAAATGCCTTCTTTAGAATAAAAGCCGCACCCTTTTCAGATACGATCTCATAGTTGATACCGTCTCGTTTTAGATTATCTGTTATTTCTCTGCAGGAACCGATCGGAAGAGTAACAGTAATGAATTCGTCCTCCTCTTGCAGTTTTCTGACCGGCAAACGATTCTTTATTATGTAGCGGTAGACTTTACCGGGAGAGACAGGCCCGATCCTAAATGTTACGTTTCCAAATATCATAAATCGCCACCCGCTTTTCGGCGCTCAAGCGCTAACCCAGTAATTATTCCGCTTACTTCGATACTGCTGTTTGTATAACTATCAAGCTTCAGATCGAAACCGCTGACTTCAATATTGAATTGACTGGTCCTTACTCTTACGAGTATCTCATTACATTCAAGAATATTTGTGCAGCTTTCGATAAGCACCGATCTGTCAGATGAGATAGTTATATAAGGCGAAGCTCCGGAAACCGTGATGAGTTTTTCTTTTAGTTTTCCCATAAGTATGCCCTCCGTTTTTTATTATTATATTTCAATGAGAGCGTTCATATACATTATTGGGGTGATCGGTTTGAAAACAGTTTCCAAGGCAGCGTTTACAGTATTTATATGTGTTGCAGCTATCGGGGCGGTATTATACGGAGAGGCGGTAAACAGATCAATAATAAATGCTGCTGAACGCTGTATAAAAATAGTTATCCCGTCCTTGTTCCTGTTTATGTCGGCAGCCGGAGCATTGGCATCGACAGGAGCGCTTGATATCATCTCAAAGCCATTTGATTTGCTGTTTGGGAAAATACTTGCTCTGCCAAAAGGTGCATCAGCATTATTCCTTATTTCAAATCTGGCCGGATATCCTGTTGGGATGGCCATGCTTTCAAAACTATGCGAGAAAGGAAGGATCGACAAACGTTCAGCAGAAGCAATGAGCATATACAGTTTTGCAGCGGGCCCGGCATTCGTGATAAACGCTGTCGGTGTCGGGATATTTCACGATCGGGTACTGGGGTTAATACTGCTCTGTTCCACATTCTGTACGAATATTGTATTGGCTGCGGTAATAAACAGAATTTATAAACCTAGGATCCGACCGGCAGATAATACTTGTCCAGATAATCTTTCTGAAATCTTTGTCGGAAGTGTAACCTCAGCCGGAGAGGCATTGCTCAAAATGTCGATGATGATTATCTTGTTTTCAGCTTTGTTGGCTGTTGGAGATAAAATTGGCATTTTCAGTTACCTAAGAGATTTTTTTCCTCTCAGCAGGAACGGAGAAATACTTATTAGGGCTGCAATTGAGATCACAGAGCTGTCAGGATTAAGTGAAACTGCATTAGCGGCTGCTCCGGCAGCCTGTGCAGTTCTTTCGTTCGGAGGAATATGTGTACTATTGCAGATCAAAGCATCTGTTGGAAAAACACTCTGTATAAAGCAGATGATAATATGGCTTCCCGTCAGGTCTGCTTTAAGTATCCTGATCTCAAAACTGATGATCTTCCTGTTTATGGACAATAGTATACCGACAATTGCCTATAATGATGAAATAATCGTCGAATTAGACAATTTTATACCGTCAATTTGCTTGATTATGATGATTTTTTTATTAGTTTTGCAAAAAAGGCTAGATTTTTTTAAAAGAATATGATATAATAAATTAGTAATAAATCATCCGGCTATTTAAAGGAGTGTTTTTACTATGGCAAAGAAAAAGAACTTTTTTGGCAACGGTATCCAGCCTTCCTGCTCTTACTGTGCATTTGGCAACCGCTCAAAAGAAGGCAACAAAGTTTTGTGCGAAAAGCAGGGCCTTGTGGATGCTGATTATAACTGCAAAAAATGGGTTTACGATCCTATAAAGAGAGTTCCCAAAAAGCAGCTCAGTATCCCAAATCAGGAAGACGATATTATCTAACCCAAAATATTCAGGCGGCAGTAGTATCTGCCGCCTTTTGTTTTATTCTTGATTTCCGCCAATCATCTCAAAGAATTCTTCTTCGCTGATAATAGTTATACCAAGCTCCTGCGCCTTTGTAAGTTTACTTCCCGCTTCTTCTCCGGCAAGTACATAATCTGTTTTCTTTGAAACAGAGCCGCTGGCTTTGCCGCCGTATTTTTCGATCAGAGCCTTGGCTTCGTCACGTTTCAAAGTAGGGAGAGTACCGGTCAGAACAAATGTCTTTCCGGCAAAACGCTCATCAACCAGCAGTTTTTCATAGGAGGTGTTGACTCCGAGAGCTTTCAGCTTCTTGATGAGTTCTACCATATGGGGTTCCTTGAGCTCATTGAAAACACTTTCAGCCATTACCGTACCAAAGCCTTCAATAGATGCGATCTCTTCAGCGCTTGCCGCCATAATATGCTCAAGATCACCGAATCTGTCGCAGAGAAGTTTGGCGCTTGCTGATCCTATATTACGCAGGCCAAGACCAAACAGCAACCTGTCAAGAGAAGCATTCTTTGAGCCTTGGATAGCATTGAAAAGATTTGTTGCTGATTTTTCTTTAAAGTTCTCCAGAGTAACCAGCTTATCGATAGTAAGTTCATACAGATCAGCTACAGAACCAATAAGGCCTGAATCTAACAGTGCTTTAACAATCATCGGGCCTAAACCGTCGATGTTCATGGCCCCCTTTGAAGCAAAGTGTACGATGCTGCGGAAGATCTGTGCCGGGCAATCAATGTTTGGGCACCGGACAGCTGCTTCTTCTTCGGATCTTACTACCGGTGTCCCGCATACAGGACATTTATCAGGCAGTTTGAAAGCACCGTCCGAGCGCTTTTCAGCGCAGGCAACTACTTCAGGGATAATGTCTCCTGCTTTGCGGACAGTAATAAGATCTCCGATGTTGATATTCTTTTCATTGATAAAATCCTGATTATGAAGCGTTGCTCTGGAAACACTGGTCCCGGCGAGGAACAGTGGCTTAAAGAAGGCTACAGGAGTTACAGCACCTGTCCTTCCTACATTCAGCTCAATATCGATAAGCTCAGTCTGTTTTTCCTCCGGCGGGAATTTATAAGCTACCGCCCAGCGGGGAGTTTTGGCAGTAGAGCCAAGGATCTCGCGCTGTGCAAAGCTGTCCACCTTGATAACTACACCGTCTATATCAAAGGGAAGAGAAAACCTTTTCTCCCCTATTTTTTCTATACAGCGACAGACCTCATCGTAGCTCTCAACAAGGGTGTATTCAGGGATAGTTTTAAATCCAAGAGTCTTGATATAGTCAAGAGATTGTTTATGTGATGTCAGCTCATGTCCTTCGATCTGCTGAATGTTGAAGCAAAAGATATCAAGCTCGCGCTTTGCTGTGATCTTCGGGTCTTTTTGCCGAAGTGAACCTGCTGCAGCATTTCGGGGATTCTTGAAAGGCTGTTCTCCGTTTATTTCCTGCTGCTCAACTAGCTTTTCAAAAACAGTTTTAGGCATATATACCTCTCCCCGGACTTCGATCAGAGGCAGTTTTTCAGATATACTAATTGGTATAGCTTTTACAGTTTTCAGATTATGAGTTACATTTTCACCGATGAATCCGTCTCCTCTTGTCGAACCGACGGTCAGTTCACCGTTCCTGTATTCCAGAGAGACAGACAGACCGTCGATCTTAGGCTCGACAACAAATCTCGGGTCATCCACAGTCGCTTTTACATTTCTGATGAATTGCCCGACCTCTTCAAAAGAAAAGACATCCTGAATAGAACCCATCTGAACGGTATGTGTAACTTTTTCAAAGCCTGATACAGCTTCTCCGCCGACGCGTTGAGTCGGCGAATCCTTTCTGATAAGCGTTGGAAATTCAGCCTCAAGTTTTTTTAGCTCATTCTGGAGCATATCATATTCATAATCTGAGATCTCATTTCTGTTCTCTACATAATACAGCCTGCTATGATAGTTAAGGAGCTCGACCAGCTCGTTAATTCTTTTTTCAGCCGCTGCAATATCCATTCCAATCATCCTTTCGGAGTTTATTATCCTTATTATAGCCTATATTTGCAGATATTTCAAGCCTTTGGATTACTATCTGAATAAAAATTCGGTATCTCTCCGACTATTATCTCATCACAAAGCAATACTTCTTCGGTGACAGTTATATTTTCTGTTCCTGTTGGAAGGATAGCAATAAACTCGGCTAAAACGATTATCGAAGCACGAAATCTCGTCTGATTGATCCCTGCTGATGAGAAATCTGAATTCAGCTTTGTGTCTACAACTCCCGTCTGCTGAAAGGAAACAGTTATTTCCGGGCCTTTACCGCTGAAATAAGCAAGATCGGTAAGGTCACCTAAGGTAAGTGTTATTGTTTCGTATCCGTCTTTTGCCAGCTTTTCGTTAAGTATTTGTCTGATCTTATTATTCATTCGATTGATCTCGGCAGAATTTGCGGATAATGAAACAGGTCTTCCGTCGAGCTTCCCGGAGTTGTATAACGTTATTCCCTGCCCGGCTTCATCGACAGCTTCTGTCAGCATCCGATTGATTACCTCAGAGCATCTATATCTGCAAAGTTCAGTTAGATGTGAAGATATGCTGCGATACAGCTTGATGAAAACAATAATAAATAATACAGTCAAGACAACAAAGACATAAGATGCTAGGCATTTTTTTGAAGGTTTTGCCGCACTCATCCCATCACCCCTTATCATTATAGGATGAACGCCAGAAAAAAGTTAAACGGGCGAACAGAAAGATGTTCGCCCGTTAGTTTCAGATCTTACTTGGATGCAACAGCAGCCTTTGCAGTCTTAACAATATTATCTGCGCAAAGTCCGAACTGTTTGAGCAGGTCAACAGCCGGTCCGGAATGACCGAACTCATCGTTGACCCCGATCTTAATGACCTTAGTCGGAAGCTCAGCAGAAAGAACATCGCTTACAGCAGAACCAAGTCCGCCGATGATGCTGTGCTCTTCAACTGTGAGGACAAGCCCTGTAGCCTTTGCAGCATTAACAATTATTTCGGCATCGATAGGTTTGATAGTATGGATATTGATTACTGTAGCTGAAATACCTTCAGCTTCAAGGACCTTAGCAGCCTCGATAGCCTCAGAAACCATAAGTCCGGTAGCAATGATCGCTATATCCTTGCCATCTCGGAGCTTGATGCCCTTTCCAAGCTCGAATTTATATGTCGCCGGATCATTGAATACAGGAACAGCAAGCCTTCCGAATCGCATATAAACAGGGCCGTTATGGAGAATAGCTGCTTCTACGGCAGCCTTGGCTTCAACGTCATCTGCCGGATTGATGATGGTCATTCCGGGAATAGTTCTCATAAGAGCTATATCCTCATTGCACTGATGTGTTGCACCGTCCTCACCGACAGAGATGCCTGCGTGAGTAGCACCGATCTTGACATTGAGATGAGGATAACCGATAGAGTTACGAACAATCTCAAAAGCTCTTCCGGCAGCAAACATAGCAAATGTCGAAGCAAAGGGGATCTTTCCTGTTGTAGCAAGACCGGCGGCAACACCCATCATATTAGCTTCTGCTATACCGCAATCAAAGAATCTTTCGGGGAACTTCTTTTTGAAGATACCTGTTTTGGTCGCAGCAGCGAGATCTGCATCGAGGACATAGAGATTTTCATATTTATCGCCGAGAGCGGCAAGAGCCTCACCGTAACTCTCTCTGGTAGCCTTTTTAATAATATCTGCCATAATGATCAGCCCTCCAATTCTTTCAGCTTAGCGTTCAGCTCAGAAACGGCCTGTGCATACTGCTCGGCATTAGGTGCAGTGCCATGCCAACCGACCTGATTTTCCATAAACGAAACGCCCTTGCCCTTTACGCTCTTCTGGATGATTACTACCGGCTGACCGGAAATCTTCTCAGCTTCATTAAAGGCATTATCTATCGCATCGAAGTCATGTGCATCAATCTCGATGGCATGCCAGCCAAAGGCTTCAAACTTCTCCTTGATAGGATAGGGGCTCATAACATCGCTGATCTTGCCATCTATCTGAAGTCCGTTATTATCGACTATAGCAACCAGATTGTCCAGCTTATAGTGGGCTGCAAACATAGCAGCTTCCCAGACCTGACCTTCTTCGATCTCGCCGTCGCCGAGAATGGTGTATACCTTATAGGTATCGTTAGAGATCTTAGCAGAAAGGGCCATACCGCAAGCTGCTGAGATTCCCTGACCAAGCGAACCGGAAGACATATCAACACCGGGGATGGTTATACAGGGATGGCCCTGAAGAAGAGCACCTATATGACGCAGGCTCTTGAGTTCTTCCTCGGGGAAAAATCCTTTCTGTGCAAGAGTAGAATAAAGTGCGGGAGCTGTGTGGCCTTTCGAGAGAACAAATCTGTCACGCGAAGGCTCATCCGGTTTGTCCGGGTAAACATTCATCTTTGCGAAGTAAAGATAAGTCAATACATCGGCAATAGAGAGCGAACCGCCCGGATGTCCGGACTTAGCATTGAAAACACCCTCGATGATACCGAGTCTGACCTTGCAGGCTGTGATTTCAAGCTGTTTTTTGATAGTTGCATCCATAACATGACCTCCATTTTTTATCAAATAGTTTAATCTATTCGGATAGCTTGGAATAAATAATATCTATGATCGCGCTGATTGCGCTTTCTTCGCAGGATACGTCAAGGACGATATCTGCGCAGGCTTTTGTTTCTTCAGTTGCGTTTGAGGGACAGATCCCGAGGTCGGCATACTCCAGCATCTCGATATCGTTGTTATAATCCCCTGCTGCGATTATGGTGAAATCTTCCATATTGCAGGCTTTTCTCAATTCACGCAGTGCAGAGCCTTTTGAGATCTGTTTGGGAAGGATCTCATAGTAAAAGGGAGCTGAGCGGACAAAATCAACTTCTTTATAGCCTTTTCCGCTGACAAATGAGATAAGATCGTCCATTTTATCAGGATCCTGCGCGAACAAAACCTTATACCAATTGTCCGGTATCTCGGAAAGATCGGTTATCACTGGATCAACCTTACAGATCTTACAGTGTTCTCGCTCAAGATCAGTCATCTGCGGAACGTAAACATTGTCGATCAGCAGAACTTCGCAACCGACTGAAGAGTCATTTCGGAGTATTTCACAGGTTATCTGTCTGGCAGTTGCCGGCAGGTATACATCATATATCTGCTGCCCCGAATGAATATCATATACCATCCCACCGTTGCACATGATTATCGGAGCATTTACATCAAAGCTTTTGAAATACTGTCTTGATGCCTGCAATGAGCGCCCGGTCGCAATGGAGAATTTACCTCCGTTGTTCTGAAAACGCTTGATAGCAGCAAGATCTTTCTGGGACGGGATCTTGCTGGCCGGGAGAAATGTCCCGTCCATATCTGTGATGAGCAGTACTTTGTTTATGTCTTCAAACATCAGTTGACCTTTCCGATCTGTTTTTTTAGCTGTGACATGATTTTGTGGAAGTAATCCGGAAGTTCGGAATCGAATTCAATGTATTCTTTGGTCGATGGGTGAATAAAACCCAGCTTTTTAGCATGGAGACACTGACCGTCGATCCCTTTGAAAGGCTTTCCATAGACCTCATCCCCAAGGACAGGGTGTCCGATATAAGCGCTGTGGACCCTAATCTGATGTGTCCTGCCCGTTTCAAGCCTGAAAACGACTCTTGAATACTGCCCGAACTCCTCGATGACTTCATAATGCGTTACAGCGTGCTTAGAATTCTGTTCTGTCACACACATTTTTTTTCTGTCATATTTGCTTCTTCCTATGGGAGCATCAACAGTTCCTGTGGCTTCTTTGAATCTACCGCAGTTGATAGCCTGATATTCTCTCGTAAATGTATGTTCTTTGATCTGTTCAGCAAGGAAATTATGGGATACATCGTTTTTGGCAACTACCAGGAGACCGCTTGTAAGTTTATCGATCCTGTGAACGATCCCGGGACGAATGATCCCGTTTATGCTTGACAGACTGCCCTTGCAATGAAAAAGCAAAGCGTTAACGAGTGTATTATCGTAATTCCCTGCTGCCGGATGTACTACCATACCTTTTGGTTTATTGACGACAAGAAGATCGTCATCTTCATAAACTATCTCAAGAGGTATATCCTGCGGGATAACATCAAGCGGTTCGGGATCAGGGAGCTGGACAATGATCATTTCTCTGCCTTTCAGCTTATAATTCTTAGCGGCAGGGTTACCGTTGATCAGAACAGCATTGTTTTCAATGAGTTTCTGAATAGCATTTCGTGTCAGAGATGATTCAGCATCAGAGAGCCATTTATCCAGCCTTTCGCCTTTTGATTCTAATGGGACATCAAAAACAAGTTCATTCATCGCTTATCTCCGGATCATCAGAGACGCTTACAGCAGTCATGCCGGTATCTTCGGATTCTTTGACCGTTTCAGCATCGGCAGCATTTTCAGGAGTATCTTTTGTCTTCTTACCTGTATTATCAAGAAATATGAAGTAAACAGCGAGCAAAATGACACCGACAACAACGCATATATCGGCAAAATTAAATACCGGGAAATTGATCGGGACAAATTTAATATAATCGACAACTTCCTTATACGCGATCCTGTCGATGAGATTACCGATACCGCCAGCGATAAGTAAAGCCAAAGCAATGTTCTGTATCTTGCTGTCACGTCGCTTCAGATACATATATACGAGCCCGCCGATTATAATAACAAGTGGAAACCCGACCAAAAACCAGGTCTTTCCTTCCATAATGCTCCAAGCGGCTCCCTTGTTGTTGATATGAGTGAGGTCGAAAATGTCATGAGAACCGAAATGAATGACTCTTATGATCTCTCCGATCTCGATGTTTTTAACAACTGCGAGCTTTATAAGCTGATCTGCAGCAACGAGAACTGCGATCAGTATAAGAGAAATAACATACATCAATAAATTCCCTTTAACTGTCTATGGCTCTGTAATGAAACAGAGCCAAGACAGAATGATATTATTTTACAGCGGATACGCATCTGCGGCAAAGTGTCGGATGCTCGGGATCCAACCCGACGGTCTTATCGTAAGACCAGCATCTTTCGCACTTGCAGCCATCAGCCTTAGTAACTGTGAAAGAAATGCCTTCCAGCAAGCCTTTGAATTCGCCCTTATCGCTGCCTTCAGCGATGTTGACATTTGAAACAATCATAACAGCTGCGAGTTCATCACTGACAGCCTTTACGGAATTCAGCTTATCATCAGCATAAACTGTAACATTTGCTTCAAGCGAAGCACCGATAACCTTATCTGCTCTCTTTATCTCAAGAGCCTTTTTAGCATCTTCTCTGAGTGCGGAGATGAGTTCCCACTTCTTTGTGAAGGCTGCATCAGCGGTAAGACCGCTCTTCTTGGGCATATCATTAAGGAAGATACTTTCAGGGTCATCTCCATCAACATGAGGCATGAAGCTCCAGATCTCGTCAGCAGTGAATGAGAGTATCGGTGCAACGAGCCTTGCGATAGCAGAAAGGATACGATAGATCGCTGTCTGTGCAGATCTTCTTGCAAGGGAGCCTGCCTTCTCGCAATAGAGCCTGTCCTTGATAACATCAAGATAGTAGTTGGACATATCTATAACGCAGAAATTGTGGATAGCGTGGAATACGATATGATAATCAAAGATATCGTAAGCGGCATTCACCTTATCAATAAGCTCATCCAGCTTGATGAGTGCCAGCTTATCTATCTCAAAGAACTCATCATCCTTTACGGCATCCTTATTGATATCGAATTCTGTAAGGTTGCCGAGGATAAATCTGGCAGTATTTCTTATTTTCTTATAAGCATCTGAAAGCTGAGAAAGAATGTCTTTAGAGATCCTGATATCAGAGTGATAATCGGAAGAAGCAACCCAAAGCCTGAGGATATCGGCTCCGTACTTATCTGTGATGTCTTTAGGGTCGATACCGTTTCCGAGAGATTTGTGCATGGTTCTTCCCTGGCCGTCAACGACCCAGCCGTGAGTGCAGACAGCCTTATAAGGAGCGCATCCGTTAACAACAACGGAAGTCAGCAGTGATGACTGGAACCAGCCTCTGTACTGATCGGCACCTTCGAGATAAAGGTCTGCGGGGAAAGAGAGATCTTTTCTTTCGGAGACAACTCCTGCATGAGTACAGCCGCTGTCAAACCAGACATCCATGATATCGGTCTCTTTTATGAACTCACCGCATCCGCATTCGCACTTGACTTCTTTCGGAATGAAATCAGCAGCCTCGTGGGTATACCAGGCGTCTGAACCCTCCTTGCGGAAAAGCTCGGAGATCGCGTCGATAGTCTTTTCATTAACGATCGGTTTACCACAATCCTTGCAGTAAACTATGGGGATAGGAACTCCCCAGGTCCTCTGACGGGAGATACACCAGTCAGAACGGTCTCTAACCATTCCCTTAATGCGGTCTTCGCCCCATGCAGGGATCCAATTTACAGATTCGATAGCCTTGATAGCTTCATCTTTGAAATCATTGACAGAGCAGAACCACTGATCGGTAGCTCTGAAAAGGATAGGAGATTTGCATCTCCAACAATGAGGATACTGATGGACTATCTTCTCGGTAGCAAGAAGGTTGCCCGTCTCGATCATATGCTTGGAGATAACATCGTGAGCTTCCTTTGTAGAGAGCCCTGCAAACATACCGGATTCTTCAGTAAGGACACCCTTACCGTTAACACCTACAACGATGGGAAGTTCAGCATATTTCTTGCAGACCTCAAAGTCATCAACACCGTACCCGGGAGCGGTATGAACGCATCCTGTGCCGCTTTCAAGAGTTACATGGTCTCCGACTATAACGAGGGATGTCCTGTCCATAAAGGGATGCTGAGCCTTACAGTATTCTAGTTCCGAACCCTTGAAGCAGCCAATGGTCTCATACTCGGTGATCCCAGCCTTCTGCATAGTTTCAGGAACAAGATACTCAGCCATGATATAGTATTCACCGTTAGCCTTAACAACGGTATAATCATAGTCCGGGCCGAGACAGATAGCAACATTTCCGGGAAGAGTCCAGGTAGTTGTTGTCCAGATCACGAAATAGGTCTTATCTTTGTCAATGCCAAGGGGAGCAAGAAGGCCCTTATCATCTACAACTGCAAATTTTACATAGATAGAGAAGCAAGGATCATCCTGATATTCGATCTCGGCTTCAGCAAGGGCGGTCTGACATTCAGGGCACCAATAAACAGGCTTCAATCCCTTGTAAATATAGCCTCTCTTGGCCATTTCTCCGAAAACCTTGACCTGTCTGGCTTCAAACTCGGGCTTCAAGGTCAGATAAGGATCATCAAAATCACCGAGGACACCGAGACGTTTGAACTGTTCTCTCTGAGTGTCTACGAAAGAAAGAGCGAATTCTCGGCAATGCTTTCTCAGCTCGACAGGAGGGATAGCGCCGTTTTCAACACCGATCTTTTTCATAGCTTTAAGCTCGATCGGCAGGCCGTGAGTATCCCATCCGGGAACATAATTGGAGCAGTATCCGCTCATATTCTTATACTTAACGATAATATCCTTGAGCACCTTATTCAGAGCGGTGCCGAGATGGATATCTCCGTTAGCATATGGAGGTCCATCGTGAAGTATATATGTAGGTTTGCCCTGATTTTTCTCGATGATCTTGTAGTACAGTCTGTTCTCATCCCAATTTTTGATAGCTTCGGGCTCTCTCTTGGGCAGATTTCCTCTCATCGGAAAATCAGTCACAGGGAGATTGAGTGTCGTGTTATAATCCTGCGGCATTTGATTTTACTCCTTACGATCAATTATTTTTGCCAAATCTCAGATCCTGAAGGTTCTCCTTCGGGAGGACCGGCTCAAATGAGCCAGTATTGAGTATCTTGTCTATATGCTCCTTTTCAGCTTCAGCGGCAGCCTCAGCAGCTTCCTTGGCAGCCTTTTCTGCCTCTTCTGCAGCAGCTTCTTCAGCAGCCTTCTCCTCCTCTTCATTTACAGCAGGCTCCTCAACGGGTGCAGGAACTGCCTCAACAGGGGCTTCGGGGATCTGCATGATAAGTGCGAGCTGCTCTTTATAAAGCGGCAGTAGCTTTGCTTTGAAAAGTGTGACTTCCCTCTTGAGGTTATCATATTCTTCCTTCTCGGCAGTATACTTGCTGCGGATAAGAGCGATCTTCTTTTCAGTGATATCGGTATTTTCTTTGATGAGCTTAGCGCAGTTCTCCTTATGCTCATTGATGATGCGCTTACACTCAGCATCGCTCTGCTCGGCAAGGCGGATCTGCTCTGTCTTTGCAGACTCTATCATATCTCTTGCCTGAGCCTTTGCATCGTTGATGATCTTATTAGACTCTCTCTGAGATATAAGGAGAGCATTCTTGATAGCTTCCTCATCTTCTCTGTATTCATTGATCTTATCCACGAGCTTGATTATCTTTTCTTCATTTTCATCGTTTTTCTTAGCAAGCTCGTCAAATTCCTTAGCGACCTGGTCAAGATAATCCTCGACTTCATCAATATCGTAGCCGCCCTTGACGGTCATAAAGGTCTTTTTTCTGATAGAATCAGGTGTCATATGAATCATGCCTCCTAAGCATATTTGTTGATTATTAAGTGAAGCCTGTCTTTTTTAGTCGGAGATCCGACAGCCTCGAGCCTGAATTTGCCGAAACCGCGGGCAGAAAACACATCCCCTTCTGATAGCGACGTATCCGCAGCTGTACAGACAAAGTGGTTTACTTCGCAGAGGCCTGATCTGATCAAGGCAGATGCTTTTTCCCGCGAAAGCCTGACTGCCAGCGCAAGAACGCAATCCAGCCTTAGCGAAGCGACAGTACCTTCGACCGGTTCAAAGACCTGTTTGGGGATCATTGAGCTGTCAAAGCCTGAACTGACTTTAACACCTACTCTACCGATCTTTGATATTTGAGATGCGATATCCTTAACGGTATCGTAAACAAATACGACAGTCTTCCCTTCCGAAACGAGGATATCTCCGACAGTATCCCGCCTGATCCCTTGTGCCATGAGACAGCCGAGAAAATCACGATGTGTCAATCGGTCAACGATTCTGTAAGCAAAAGTGAGGGGGTGAAGAGGAAAAGCCTCGCCTTTAAGTTCACAGTATGGCGCCGAGACACCAAGTATACGCCGCTCTGCGCTTTCATATCCTCCGAAAAATACATAGTTCTCACAGCACTGAGATCTAAGCACTTTCTCGCATAGTGCCTGCTGGCGCTCATCAAGAAAGAAAGTGAATTTATTTATGTATTTTTCTTCAGCAGCACGGATCATGTCGCTTACTTTTTCTGCCAGGAGCTTATCCTCATCGGAAAGATGCCCGAGAAAAGACAAGCCGGTTTTCATCAGAAGCTATAGCCGTTATTTTCGAGCTCACTCATAAGGTCATCGCCGACGAACTGAACGTTGCTGGGGATGATAGCAAAGGTTTTCTGAGCCATCATTTTGATCTTAGCATCGTTTGCATAGGCAACGCCTGAAATGAAATCGAGGATCCTCTTGGCATCATCGCTCTTTACGTTCTCAAGATTCAGCAGGACGGTCTTTCTTGCATTGATATCGGAACCGATCTCTGTAACCTCAGAAAACTTTTCGGGTCTGGCAAGAACTATCTTCAGTGAACCGTCGTCTACCATCGGCTGAGGGCGCGAATAACTTGGCTGAGGTATAGGAGCTGGCTCGGGTTTTACCTGAGGCTGCGGAGCCGGAGCAACCTTTTTTCTGTTATCGTCATACACGGAATGATATTCCTCCTCCTGTTCGATTTCTTCTTCACCCAAAAAAATGTTTTTGAAACTTTGACGAAAGCCCATTTCACAAAACCTCCAAATATTTTCTTGCTCCGAAGAGCTTGGTCCCAATTCTTATAAGATTAGAGCCGTGTTTAATCGCAAGCTCATAATCCCCGGACATACCCATAGAAAGTGTATCGACAGACTTATGCGGATAGCTTTCTTTAAGCTCATTATAAAGCTCACGCATACGTTCAAAGACTCCTTCATCGCATCCTATGGGCGGAATAGCCATAAGGCCGCGGAGCCGGATGCTGTCAAGCTCGGATACCTGCTTGGCAAGCTCAAAAAGAGATGAACGTGATATGCCGCTTTTGCTTGTTTCGTCTCCGATATTTACTTCAATAAGTATATCCATTACTCTGCCGTTAGCAGCAGCGTGTTTGTTTATTTCGCCAGCCAGTTTCAAGCTGTCGACAGATTGTATCATAGTGACATCATTGATAATATACTTTACCTTGTTGGTCTGCAGATGACCGATAAAATGCACCTGAGCTTTTTTATCGTAAAAATCCTTTTTTGAAAGGTATTCCTGTACTCTGTTTTCTCCGAGAAGAAGTATCCCCTGCGAGACGGCGAAATTGATCTTTTCCGGGTCAACAGTTTTAGTAACAGCCATTATATCCACGTGTTCTGCGGGATCACGATACTTAGCAACAGCATTTTTAACATTGTATCTGATCTCTTTAAGATTTTCTGCGACCTCTTCAAATTCAGGACGCTTTATCATTTGCTGATTCATCTTCGCTTGAAACTGCCTCCAACAATATCCGGTCATACAGCAGAAGGTGTGTCTCATCGGAAACATTCTTTGAGACAACAAAATCGGAACCTTCATATATGACTTCGATTTTCTTGAATGTTGTATCATTGCCCAGGATTACATATACACCTTTTTCTCCGTTTTTGAAGCGTATAGCATCTCTGGGAACTTTTATTCCCTTATAGTTGTCGAAAACCAGCTCAAGAGAAAGCACTCTGGAGCTGACGATATCAGGATCGAGCCTGTTGCAGTTCATGATAATTATTGAATGCTCCTCATCAGCGGCAGGCTTTACGGATTCAACCGTAACATTATAGATCTTTTCATCGCTGCCCAAGGCCAGTCTTACGGTATTCCCTTCTGCAACACGCTTATCGTTGGGGATTATCCCGATGATCTTGCAGGAATAATCCTCGAACATTTTTCCTATAGCGCTGCTGCCGTTATCAGTCTTATTTTCTCCTTTGATTATAGACTCGATATCGCTTTGATTGAGCTCATCGACCTTGGAAACATCCAGTTTCTTTTCGTATCCGTCTACATAAGATACAAAATAGCCGGATGCGGTAGCCTCGACTTCACCGATATCCCTGGATGCTGCTGCACAGCTTTCGGCTTTTGATCTGAGCGCTGCGATCTCATCGGCATAATTCTGAGACTGCCTTGTTATGATATTATATATACAAGATTGAAGGAAGAAATCCTCCTCAGATTCAGCAAAAGCAGTTATATTTCCCTGGAGAGAAGCCGAGATCAGTTTTTTATACTCAGCATTTATCTTGGAATTAAGTGTTTCCGGCTGAACATTCTGCGCAGTCCCAGGGTTTTGCGCTCTTTCAAGGATATCGGCAATTTTGTTGTATTTATCTGCTTTACGTTTATTGATCAGGTCCTGCTCGGAGGGATAGACCTTCGCAAGACTGTCTCCGTCAGCGACCTTACTGCCATCACTGTAAAGATATTCAAATACACCGTTCCCGGAGAAATTGACAACGCTTTCGTCTCTGATAACTACGCCTTTGAATGAAAGGTTCTCGTTAATATTGCAGAGTACTGCTTCTTCTGTTTTATGCCTGTCATTGATACGGTAGTAGATCTGACTTCCTATCATAACCAGTATAAGAACAGACAGAAGCATTACCAGAGCCCGTGTCGTTAGAGTATTCATATTTTAGATCAATCCTGAGAATTGGCCTCAAGGATATTGATAGGCCTTACAGGAGATATTGTCGAGATAGCGTGCTTATATACAACATTCTGCTTCCCTTCACAGTCAAGGATGACTATATAGCTGTCGAAGCCCTTGACATAACCTTTGAACTGATAGCCGTTCATAAGAAAAATAGTTACAGCTACCCTTTCTTTTCTGGCCTGATTGAGGAAAACGTCCTGAAGATTGATATTTTTATTCATTTTAGACACTCCTTACTGTTTACACACTGATGCACAAACTGCATCAATCTATATTATAACACATAATTCCTGATTTGGCTATAATATTTTGAACTTTTTTCAGAAAATTTTTATAATCGCCAATTTTGTCAATTTTTACCCATTCAATTCCGTCAACTCGTCTAAACCAGGTAAGCTGTCTTTTGGCATAATGTCTTGTTTCTTGTTTGATCTTATCAACAGCATCTTCGAGAGAGGTTTCGCCGCGAAAATACGGCAGCAATTCTTTATATCCGATTGCCTGATAGGCGGTCGCGGGAGAATACTTCTGTGAAAAAGTCCTGACCTCTTCTACCAATCCGGACTCAACCATTTCATCGACTCTGCGATTTATCCGGTCATATAACAATTGTCTGTCTTCAAAACCAAGGCCGATAATACACGGAGCATAGGGAGATGCCTCTTTTCTGCTGTCGATCTTATGCTGAGAAAGAGGTTTTCCTGTCAGCTCATAGACCTCAAGAGCTCTGATAACTCTCGGAAGATTGTTCTCATGTACCGCTGAGGCAGTTTCGGGATCAACAGCAGACAATCGTTTCCAAAGAGAATGGTTCCCGAAGGAGGCTGCATATTCTCTTAGCTCATCTCTTTTCTTCTTGCTGCCGACAGTATCGTCAAAACATATATTATTGACGAGAGAACTGATATAGAGCCCTGTTCCGCCGCAGATTATAGGGAGCTTTCCGCTTGAATATATGTCAAGTATTATCCTTTTAGACATTTTAACATAATCAGCAACACTGAATTCCTGTTCCGGCTCAAGAAAATCTATCAGGTGATGTGGGATGCCCTGCATCTCATCCGGGGTCGGTTTTGCTGTAGCGATCGAAAGCCCTTTATAGATCTGCATTGAATCTGCCGATACAACTTCCCCGTTATAGATCATGGCAAGCTCGACTGCCAGCTTTGTTTTTCCTGAGGCAGTCGGCCCGGCGATTACTACTATAGGGATCTTTTCGGTCATAAAGGGCTCCTTTGCTCAGACTATACGTCTGAATTGTTTTTCCAGATCTTTTTTCTTCAGTTTTATCATTATCGGTCTTCCGTGAGGGCAGTATCTTATTTCATCGTTCCCGTATACCTTATTTACAAGCGACTGAAGCTCAAGAATATCTGACTTATCATTTGCTTTAATAGCAGCTTTGCAGGCGATAGAGTGATAAAGCTCATCGAAAATCTCAAGCTGCGGGTTATGCTTACAATCGATAAAATTCTTTGCGAGCTGTGTAACGATATCTGTAGGATTCTCATCTCCTAGGATGACAGGCAGACCTTTTACAGCAACATTAGGTGCAACATCGGGTTCTATACAGAATCCCAGGGTATTGACTTTATCAACGTTAGCCGCAAGAGCATCGAACTCATCATAAGAAAGCAGGACATATATAGGTTCCAAAAGCATCTGTGTTTCCAACTCTTTCGGCTCGTCCTTGATCTTTTCAAAAATATAGCGTTCATGCGATGCGTGCTTATCGAACAAAAGCATCTCGTCACCGGCCTGTGCAACGATATATGTCTTGAACAGCTCGCCTATCACAATAGGTTTGACAGGTTCCTTGACACTTTCTTCGACTATTCCGGCTCTCCGTTCAAAACTGCTGTTAGAAATGTATTTGAATTCGCTTATCTGCTCGCTGATTTCCTGCGAAACCGTTTCAACATCCTGCGGAGTATCTTTCTCTTGATCGTAAGCAGCGTGATGAGCATCATATACAGGAGGTAAAGGGTCATCAATCTGCTTCTCAAGAGATTTAAGAAACAGATCTTCCCCGTTCTTGTTTTCGATCTTTACAGGCTTCCCTGCCGGCGGAACTGATACCGAAGGCTTTGATTTGCTCTCAAAAGCAGGCGGTTCCGGATGTTTGGCAGGTGCAGCCGTAGTATTTTCTGTCGGGTCCGTTCCCGTCTCATTCTCTCTGACGGTGAATTTTAGCTGCTCTCCCTGCGGTTTCGGGGGAAGATCATATAGCTCTTTATCGGTAAAATGCCTCTTTTTTTCGAGTGACATCTCGACAGGCTTATCATCTTTAAGTAACGCGTCCTTGACTGCGAAATACAAAGCCTCGTAGATCATTTTATCGTCAGAGAAGCGAACTTCGATCTTCGTCGGATGGACATTGACATCGATCTGTTCTGGCGAAGCTTCGATATTGAGCACGCAGGCCGGGAATTTACCGACCATAATATTGTTCCTGTAACCCTCTTCAAGAGCACCCGAACAGGTCTTTGCTCTTACATATCTTCCGTTTACAAAGAAATTCTGGAACTTGCGGTTAGGCTTTGCCCAAAGAGGTCGGACAATGTAACCGGAAACTTTTATATTGTTCCAGGTCGAATCTACCGGGATAAGTGATGCTGCAAACTGCCGGCCAAACACAGAGTTGATTGCTGAATAAAGCTTACCGTCGCCGGCGGTTATAAGCTCAGGCCTGTTGTCTCTGATGAACTTAAAGGATATCTCCGGATGAGACAGAGCCAGCTTAGTAACGAGGTCAGCAACATAATTTCCTTCAGAAATATCCTTTTTAAGGAATTTCAGACGCGCAGGGACGTTATAGAAAATATCTCTTATCACAAAAGTTGTGCCGTCCGGGCAGCCGCTGGTCTCGTTGAGCTCTTCTTCTCCGCCTTTGATAACATAATGTGTACCGAACGTCTGATCTTTCTGCTTGGTCAGCACCTCGACTTTGGCGACAGCGCTTATTGAAGCCAGCGCTTCGCCCCGGAATCCCAGAGTAAGTATCTTTGAAAGATCTTCTTTGGAGGATATTTTGCTGGTCGCATGGCGAAGGAAGGCCTTATTGATCTCTCCGGCAGCTATCCCGCAGCCGTTGTCTGTGACCCTGATATAAGTTCTCCCGCCGTTTTTGATCTCAACGGTTATGACATTCGCTTCAGCATCGACAGCATTTTCCAGGAGCTCTTTTACTACAGATGCAGGTCTGTCTATGACCTCGCCTGCAGCTATAAGTTCCGATACTTCTTTGCTGAGCACTTCGATATGTGCCATATTTCCTCCGCTCTATCCTGTTTACAGGTATTTGGTCAGCTCCTTGACGAATTCACGAAGCTCTGGATCAGTCATCTCATCAATATTAGTTCTCCGCAGTTTATCGGCAATGATATCCGAACCGAGTTTTTGGAAGGATATCTGATCGTCGCTTTTCTGCACAGCGGATCTTGCTTTTTTGTTTTCTTCTTCCATTTCTGTTAGGAGGAGTTTAGCTCTTGTGATTATCTTTCCGGGAAGACCGGCGAGCTTTGCAACTTCTATTCCATAGCTCTCATCAACACCGCCGGGAACAATCTTTCTAAGAAATTTGATAGTATCCCCGCTCTTCTTGACTGCAACGGAATAGTTCCTTACTCCTTCCAGCTCATTTTCAAGAGCGATCAGCTCATGATAATGAGTGGCAAAAAGTGTCTTGCATCCAAGAGATCTTGAAGTTGAGATGTATTCGGATACTGCTCTTGCAATACTTATCCCGTCAAAGGTAGATGTTCCTCTGCCAACTTCGTCAAGGATGACCAGACTTTGTTTTGTCGCGTGTTTAACTATGTCTGCGACCTCGCTCATTTCGACCATAAAAGTTGATTGTCCGGCAGTAAGGTCGTCGGAAGCGCCGATCCTTGTAAATATTTGGTCTACAACGGATATCTTGGCATAATCAGCAGGGACAAACGAACCTATCTGTGCCATCAGAGTAATAAGTGCGACCTGCCTCATATACGTGGATTTGCCCGACATATTAGGCCCTGTTATCACAGCCATCCTGTTTCCGGTCAGATCGAGATAGGTGTCGTTAGGAACGAAGATCTCGTCTTTCTGCATAAGCTCAACAACAGGGTGCCTGCCGTTCTTGATCTCTATAACACCGTCTATGGCAATATCCGGCTTGGAGTAGTTATACTTGATAGCAGAATGTGCAAAGGATGCGAGAACATCCAGCTCAGCGACTGCGTTAGCTGTCTCCTGGACGAGCCTGAGCTGAGTTGAGACGAACTCACGAAGTTCAATAAAGATCTCCTGTTCAAGGTTGATGACTTTTTCGCTGGCGCCTAGAATAGTGTTTTCGGCGACCTTCAGCTCTTCCGTTATGAATCGCTCGCAGTTTGAAAGCGTCTGCTTTCTGATATATGTATCGGGGACAAGATCGTAATAGGATTTTGTAACTTCAAGATAATATCCGAAAACGCGGTTATATCCGATCTTCAGCGATTTGATACCTGTCTTCTCACGCTCTTTGGCTTCGATATCCTCGATTATCCCCTTACCGCCGGAGATTATGTTTCTGAGGCTGTCGAGCTGCTCATTGAAGCCCTCCTTGATAACACCGCCGTCCTTGACATTAGCCGGCGGTTCATCGACAAGAGCGTTTTCAATAAGATTTGAGATGGAATCAAGTGTTGATATTCTTCCGTTCAGCTTAGTGATAAGCTTTGATGAAAAGGCAGAGATCACTTCTTTGACAGTAGGCAGCTTCAAAGCAGTAAGAGAAAGAGATTTGAGATCGCGCGGTGTCGCGGTCTTATACATTACTCTGGTCATCAATCTCTCAAGATCGTAAACTCCTGAAAGTACATCCGTCAGCTCATCGAGCTCTATCGGTGATGAAACCAACTGTTCAACGGCATTGAGCCTGTCGATAATCCTGGTCGGATTGACAAGAGGCTGTTCAAGATATGCTTTCAGCATTCTTTTGCCCATCGAAGTTTTTGTATGGTCAAGCACCCAGATAAGCGAGCCGCGTCTCTCTTTATTGCGGAGTGTCTCTGTCAGTTCAAGATTTCTTCTGGCTGTATATCCGATAGTCATTATCGGGTCGGAATCATGTCTTATGATATTGGAAAAGCGGCCTACAAGAGCTTTCTGAGTTTCATGGAAGTAAGCGAAAAGCCCGCATACAGCATAAGCAGCGATGGAATCAGACTTGATATTAAGTGAATCAAGGCTTGATACAGAAAACTGAGTAGTAACGTCTTCGGTATGGATCTCAGGCGAAAAATCATTATCATCAAGGAGCTGAACAGCCGCTTTAAGTTTATGCTTGATAAACTCCCCAATTTCTTTATAAGAAAGGAACCCGTCGTTAATGAGGATCTCAACAGGTTCAAAACGAGAAAATTCGTTTATTGCAGAAGTTGCAAGTTCTTTCCCAGAGAAATCAAACAGATGGACTTCACCGGTAGAGATATCTGCAAGACACATCGACGCTTCTTTGCTTTTAGCATAGAATGAGCAAATATAGTTATTTGATGTCTCGTCCAGCATAGTGCTTTCGATAAGGGTGCCGGGAGTAACGACTCTTATGACCTCGCGGGGAACAAGCCCCTTGCAGGTCGCAGGATCGGCGGTCTGTTCGCAGATCGCGACCATATAACCCTTATCGACAAGCCTTTTCAGATAAAGCTCACAGGCATGATAAGGCACGCCGCACATCGGCGCACGCTCCTCAAGCCCGCAATCTCTTCCTGTAAGAGTAAGTTCGAGCTCGCGGGATGCAACGATCGCGTCGTCAAAAAACATTTCATAAAAATCGCCAAGGCGATAAAAAAGGATATGCTTGCGGTATTTCATTTTAGTATCGAAATACTGCTTCATCATCGGAGATATCTTTGAAATGTCAACATCCTTTAAAAGCAACATTTATAAGCTCCTTCTATGAATAAGATGTCAATGGCAGCCTGCACAGCTCGAACAGCTTCCTGTGCAGCCGGCGGGTGCCTTGTCAGGACAGGTCATCGGGTCTTCTCCGTTAGCTGACATACCTATAATATAGTTGACCGATCCCAGCATATCGTCAAGCTCAGCTTTTGCATCGTTATATGCGATCATTGTGGGCATAGCCATGATCTCATCGTAAAGAGCCTTGATATCGTTATCGAGAGATGTCATTTTATCTGCATCCTTATTTTCCTTCTGCATTTCGTTGGAAAGATTCATTCTCAGCATATTGAATTCACCGATCTTGTTCTGAAGCTCGGTATCGGAATCAGAGGCTTTAGTTGCCGCCTGAAATCTGAGATATCTTTCGTCCTGCTGGATCGCAGCTCCGAGTGCTCTTGCTGCTTCAATAGTGTTCATAGTGTTTTCTCCAATCTATTATTGATCAATTCCTGTCAGCTCTCCTTCAAGAGCCCAGTTCATGGCTTTGGTTATCCTGACCGGTACGAACTTCCCTATCAGCTCTTCGCTGCCTTTGAACTCAACGATAATCCCTTCATCGTTCTTTCCGGTCATATATTCTTCCGATTTCCTTCCTTTCCCTTCAACAAGAACACGGCAGATCTGACCGATAAAGCGCCTGAGCCACACAGAAGAAGTCTCTCGCTGTTCCAGAAGCAGCTCTCTGAGCCATAATCCTTTTTGCTTATCAGAGATATCATCCGGAAGCTCGGCGGCAGGTGTTCCTGATCGTTTAGAATAGACAAAAGAATAGATATTATCGTATTTGACGCGCTTGATAAGCGCTTTCGTCATACAAAATTCCTCATATGTTTCTCCGGGAAACCCGACGATAATATCGGTCGAGAGCGAGAAGCCGGGAGCTTTATCCCGTATGTAGTCAACGATCTCAAGATACGTCGTCGTATCGTACTTTCGGTTCATCAGCTTCAGCACTCTGTCTGAGCCCGCCTGAACAGGTAAGTGAAGCTGTTTGCAGACTTTATCGCAGGAAAGTATCGTATCGATCAGTTCCATTGAAGCATCCTTGGGGTGTGAGCTCATAAAGCGGATCCTGAAATCTCCCTCAATATCGTTTACCGCACGCAGCAGTTCAGAAAAGCCATAGCTGTAGGAATTAACATTCTGGCCGAGAAGTGTTATCTCCTTGTATCCTGAATCTGCAAGGCCCTGCACTTCTCTGATAATGCTTTCCGGTCTCCTGCTTCTTTCGCGGCCCCTGACATAAGGAACTATGCAGTATGTGCAGAAATTGTTGCAGCCATACATTATCGGAACAAAGGCCTGAAAGCTGTTCTCACGGAGCTGAACAAAATCCTCATCAATATCGGTAGGCCTTTCGGACCTGTTGAATACACGTTTTTTGTTCTCAATGACTTCACAGAGCATCTCGTAGAGATCGTTATAAGCAAAAGTCCCGAAAACAAGATCGACCTGTTTGTAGGTCTCTTTAATCTTTTCCGCAACGTGTTTTTGCTGTGCCATACAACCGCAAATACCGATGACAAGCTCAGGTTTGCGTTCTTTCAGATGCTTGAGCTGGCCGATAGCGCCATATACCCTGTCTTCAGCATTTTCGCGGACAGCACAGGTGTTATAAATGATAAGTGACGCTTCCTCGGGATCTTTTGTAAATCCGTAGCCGACCGCTGCAAGTCTCCCCATAAGGCGCTCGCCGTCAGAGACATTCTGCTGGCATCCGAAGGAATGTACCAAAGCAAGGGGGTTCCTGCCTGTCCGGGCAATAAAGTCAGATGTATATGCGAGCAAGAAACGCTGTGCTCGACTATGCTCCTCCATAATTAGCTCCTTAGTTGAGATATCAACATATAGTATACGTTATGACATATCTATACATTCTATACTATTATAATCCTTTTGCGTTGATTTGTCAATAGCAGCGGGGGAAAATAGATATAGTAAGGAAAAAGAGCAATTTATGGTCAGCTATTCAATAATTCAGCCATAATTGTTATGTGCAAAATAAGAGCTGATATTTAGTCTATTTTTGTCTAATGCTATGAAAAGGGCAGAAAAATCTGAAAATTCAGTTAAAGGTATTGTCAAAGCAGGATAAATAAAGTATAATTATTGTATAAAATGCAGATATGGAGGTCGAGGTATGGATAACAACAAAAAGCAGGAAGACATCTTCGGTCAGAAAAAGGTCGTAGCGCCCCTTGGAGTCATAGCAATGAACGGTATCCGTGAGCTTGGAGCTAAGATCGACAGCTATCTTGTACGATTCAACAATGAGCACGGAGGTGCAAAAGACACCTATCTTATCGAGACAGACTGCCCCAGATTTTCCTCCGGAGACGGAAAAGGCCTTATCAAATCAACAATCAGAGGCTATGATCTCTTTATCCTTGTGGACTGCGGCAACTATAGCTGCACCTATAACTACTACGGAAAAGAGAATGCCATGTCGCCTGACGATCACTTCCAGGATCTCAAGAGGATCATCCAGGCTGCCAGCGGCAAGGCTTACAGAATAAATGTTATCATGCCTTCTCTTTACGGCGGCAGACAACACAGAAGAAGCTATCGTGAATCTCTTGACTGCGCTGTTGCCCTTCAGGAACTGGAAAACATGGGTGTAGAAAACATCGTTACCTTTGATGCGCATGACCCCAGAGTTCAGAATGCTATCCCTCTTATGGGATTTGACAACATTATCCCCTCCTACCAGGTGCTCAAAGCTATGTTCAGGAGCATCAGCGATCTCAAAACAGATAAAGATCACTTTATGATTGTTTCCCCCGATGAAGGTGCTATTAACAGAAATATGTACTATGCCTCGGTTCTTGGTGTCGATCTCGGAATGTTCTACAAGAGGCGTGATTATTCCGTTATCGTAAACGGCCGTAATCCTATCGTAGCTCACGAATACCTCGGAAACGATGTTACAGGCAAAGACGTTTTCATTGCCGACGATATCATTTCTTCCGGAGAATCCATGCTCGATATCGCAGTAGAGCTCAAAAAGCGCAACGCAAAGAGAATCTTTGCTTATGCTACTTATGCAATATTTACAAACGGCCTTGATACTTTCGATAAGGCCTATGCAGATGGGATCATCGACGGAGTCTTCGGCACCAATCTCACCTACAGGACACCTGAGCTCCTTCAGAGGCCCTGGTTCCATGAGGTCGATTGCGCCAAGTATATCGCATATTTTATCGAGTCGCTCAATCATGATATGTCCATCTCGACGATACTCGATCCGCACAAAAAGATCCAGGCTTTGCTTGATTCACACAAATAATCCAAAGGGCGGAGCTTTCCGCCCTAATTTTTTAAAGGAGCAAATATGATCTATGCAGGAATAGTTGCCGGCGGGACTGGTTCAAGAGTCGGAGGAACGATCCCGAAGCAGTATCTTGATATAAATGGCTGCCCGATGCTGATTAGAACTGTCAAGCCTTTTACTCTTACAGATAAGATCTGCCGCATATATATTGCTGTATCATCTGAATGGTTTACTTATGCGCAAGAACTGCTTGTTAAGCATTATAAAGCTGATGAGCTTGACAGAATAAAGTTGATCGAAGGCGGAATTAACAGAAACGATTCAGTTATGAATATCATAACTGCGGTGTGCTCGGATAATAACATCACAGATGATGATATCCTTATCACTCATGATGCTGCCAGGCCCTTTGTAACAAATGAAATGATCGAAGAAAATATCAGATGTGCGTCTGAAAACACAGTTTGTACCACTGCTATTCCGGTCACTGATACGATCATTGTATCTTCGGACGGTTCAAAAGTTGATGAAACTCCGAACCGGAATGCACTTTTCCAGGCTCAGACCCCTCAGACTTTCAAGATCAATGCTTTACTTGAAGCCTATGCTCGTCTTACCGATGAACAGATCAATTCATTGACAGATATTTGTGGTATCTTCTCTTCCGTCGGTAAACCGGTCAGCATAGTCAAGGGCTCCGTCGAAAATATAAAAGTCACATCGCCTTTGGATATAAAAATAGCAGAGGCAATAACTGAATAAGCAAAAGGGCTGTTGCAAAGGATAATGGATCTTTGACAGCCCTTTTATGTTCTTACTGAAAGAAACCTTTTCAGACGAAGATAATCAAAATCAGCCTTTTCCCTGAATAAACGCACTCTGATTAGATCATCTACGAACATACCGGCAAATGAAAGCAGGAACCAGCAGAAGGTGTATGAAGGGCATATCACTCCGTCGAGGTTATAAGCCATATTCCCGTAGTTCCAAATATCCATCTTCAGGTAGACATTCAGTATCTCTCCTGCAAGAAGCTCACTGGCAGTAATAAAAGCGGTCGATATCAGCAAAAGAAGTATACAATGCGCTCCGCAGCGTCTTTCGTCATTTAGCAAATGTATCATTATCAGTGATATCCCGCCGAGAAGAGCCATAGTGATATGTGAATAACCACGCTCTATGACTTCAACGCAGCCGTAAGCGATGGCTCCGACCCAGAATACAGCAATGATCTCACCGACAGTTTTCTTCAATAACAACACCCCCGACCAAGCCTAATAGTAATTTGGCTCAGTCGGGGGTGTTTTAATCAATTATACAGAAAACCCAGGATACTTTTTGTTTATACCTGCCAGCTTTTGAGGTATTTTTCCTGTTCAGCGGTCAGTTTATCGATCTCGATCCCCCAGAAACGCAGTTTCCGATCAGCAACATCATTATCTATCTCTTCGGGAACAGTATTGATCTTTGCAGACAGGCTGTTTTTGTTCTTAACAAGCCAGGCGGCAGAAAGAGCCTGTATCGAGAAAGACATATCCATTATCTCGGCAGGATGACCGTCTCCCGCTGCAAGATTGACAAGCCTTCCCTCTCCGATGACATACAGCCATCTTCCGTTAGACAGCTTATAACCTTCAATATTGTTTCTGGCCAGTTTTGTTTCGACAGCCAGATTTTTAAGACCGGCAACATCGACTTCACAGTCAAAATGTCCTGCATTACAGAGAATAGCTCCGTCCTTCATATTGAAAAACGATTTCTCTGTAATAACATCCTTGCAGCCTGTTACTGTAACAAAAAGATCTCCGATCTTTGCAGCTTCTTCCATTTTCATGACCTTGAAGCCGTCCATAACTGCTTCCATAGCCTTTATCGGGTCAATCTCGGTTATTATAACAGAAGCTCCTAAGCCCTTGGCTCTCATAGCAACGCCTTTTCCGCACCATCCGTAGCCAGCGACTACGACGTTCTTTCCGGCAACAATAAGGTTGGTTGTGCGGTTGATCCCATCCCAGACAGACTGACCTGTGCCGTATCTGTTATCAAACAGATACTTACAGCGAGCATTGTTTACAAGCATCATAGGGAATTTAAGTGCTCCGTCCTTATCCATATTGATGAGCCTGATAATTCCGGTAGTAGTTTCCTCACAGCCTCCTATGACATTTGCAGTCAGCTCCGGGAATTCATTATGTATCATATTTACAAGATCACCGCCGTCATCAATAATGATGTTAGGGCCGACCTTAATTACTTCTCTGATATGACTGCTGTACTCTTCGGGAGTAGCACCGTGCCATGCAAATACGTTGAGACCGTCATGGACGAGAGCAGCGGCAACATCATCCTGTGTCGAAAGAGGGTTGCTCCCGGTTATATACATTTCCGCTCCGCCGGCAGCAAGAACTTTACAAAGATACGCTGTTTTCGCCTCAAGATGTATGGAAAGCGCAACTTTTAGTCCCTTGAATGGCTTTTCGGAAGAAAATTCTTCTTCAATGCTTCTGAGCAGGCACATATTCCCTTTTACCCAATCAATCTTTCTCTTTCCGCTCTCCCATAAAGAGATATCTCTGATTTTGCTCATAACCTAAACACCTTTCTGTCAGGAAATAGTCTTGCGCTTCTTGTTATTTGTGACTTTCTTTTTCTCAACGGGCTTGTCCAACTCGGGATGATCTTCAAAGACAACCTCGTCTTCTTTCTTTTTAAGGTAATCAAATTCAGGATTGTCTTCTCCCCTGGCGTCATAGTAAGGCTGGATAACGTATTTTCTGATGTGAGGATAGCAGTTGAAGGCAGTAACGAAGCATAGGAACGAAAAAGGCCAGAAAGGAACGATAAACACGCCGTAAAGCCTTACAACATAGAAAATTAGTGCGATCCAAGCCCAGTTAAGGAAGGTAAAGATAGAGCTTTTAAGACCCAGCGGGACAAGGAAGAATGCATTTCTGAGTATTTTTCTGAGAGAAAGGTTAGTCGATGCTATCATAAGGTAGATATAAAAATGCATCATGAAGAATACCAGCATAAAGCTGATAGTCAGGACAAACGGGATATACATCATCTGGTTATCCTGAGCAAGCCTGTTATAGAACGGAACAGCTACGACAAAGCCTGCAAAGAATATAATATCAATGATACCCATTATAAGGCTTTGAGTAAAGCATTTTTTGAAAGTGTCAACAAAATCGGCAAATACAAAAGCGTTACGTTCCTGAGAGTAATTTCGGCAGATCTTTGTCATCGCAGTAGTAGCCGGCCCGAAAGCTATCGCTGTTATGACGGCAAAAGCCATTGGGGCGTAGCTGTTCAATGTAGTAGATAGCCACCAGCCGAAGATAGTCGGGATAAAGATCGTAAAATAGATGATATTGAGCTCTATGAGCTTCCACATCCTGCGGCCGTAGATCTCAAAGAATTTGAATATCCCCTTTTTTTCTTTCGGAGGCTTTGCCAGCCCCCTGCGGCGAAAATCATTGGTGTTAGCCATTTTAATCTCCTTTATTTGAAAAATCATCTGCCTGAAAATATCATTGAGAACACACAATCGACAGCAGCAGACACAGCCGCGAAAGCCTCAAGAGAAATAAAAACTGCTCCGTAACGCTTGGTATGTACGGCGATATCACTGAAATGATCGTTTGACATGATTATCGTCAGCAATCTTGTAGACGAAGAGATCGCTTCTTTGCCGGCGATACTGATAGCGTAACATGAGATCAGCGAAGAAGGGATAAGTATCATGGCCGCTGAGACAGAATGGCTGGAATATGCTTGCGAAAGAGCCATTCCCAGACCGGAGCCTTTAAAGAGAAGTATCCCGATAGCCGGAAGCTGCCCCAGGGCAAAAAGGCCTGATATGAACAGCGCCATGATATACAAAGAAGAAGTAAAGAAAGAATCCAGCAGGATATAGCCGATCTCACTGTTTTGCCTGTATGATATATAATCCTTTGCAGCCGAAACGAGGCGGTCAGCAGCGCTCCCGGAAACAAAGCAGAAAGAGAGTGTCCCCAGAAGGACTCCTATCAATACAGTTCCGATCATAAAAGCAAAGGCAATATCATTATTTGATCCTATGATTTTGCTCCGCATATACATCACCCTTTATATTATTCTGGTATATGATATGCAGACAGGCTTGATTATATCACTTAGAAAGCTCGTAGGCTCGTTTTGTGCAGGCTTTGCAGCATTCAAAAACGGTCTCCTCAAGATTTCCTTCTCTCAGCTTTTCAAGACCGGCGATAGTTGTGCCGCCCTTAGAAGAGACCATTGTGATAAGCTCTTCAATGGTCTTCCCGCTGTCAGTTATCATCTTAGCGGAGCCAATAAGAGATTTAGCAAAAAGCTCAGTTGCTGCGGAAGCATCGATCCCGACAGAGGCGCCATAATCAATAAAAGCTTTGGCATAGAGGTAAATGAATGCAGGAGAAGAACCATTTATAGCGATTATCTCTTTCATTTTGTCTTTCGGAACAACGCTGTAGATACCGCTGGAGCCAAAGATCCTGCAAACGATATCAAACTCACTGTCAAGAACAGTATCGCTGCGGGAAAGTGCGGTCGCGCCCTCCCCTAACAAGAGCGGAGTATTCGGCATTACCAGAACTACTTTAGCGCCCTGAACAGTCTTTGAGCAGATATAATCATCAGAGATGCCGGCGCATATCGAAACAATGACTGTTTCATCAGATACGCTCCCTGCGATAGCATCAAGTACCTCATCGAGCTGTTGGGGCTTTACAGCGAGAAATACATATTTGCAGACTGAAACGACCTCAGACGCATCTTTACAGCAGGATGCACCCAGATCTGCTGCTCTTTGCATAGCCGGCTCATAATTGTCATAAACAAAAAGCTTCGGTGCAGGGTCATTCATGCAGGATACTATACCTTTCATAATAGCGTATCCCATATTTCCAGCTCCGATAAAACCAACATTCATAATAAGACCTCCGAAAACACTTATAATAATACTATACTACAAAAGCCGGAATAAATCAAGGGCTTTCAAGGATAATTTTCAGCCTTTGAGCTTTTCTGCACAGGCTTTGATGTCTTTATACATATAAATTGAACCTATTACCAGCAGCGAATGTGTATTTCTGATGCACCAATCTACTGCGGCATCAAACCCTGAGGGAATATCCGGGAAGCTATCACAGCATATCCTGCCATTATTCAGACACTCTGCCAGCTTAACAGAAGGAAGTGCTCGAGGATTATCCGGTGATACAGCGAAGGCGCGGCTTACAAGACCTTCCAGCATTTCAGGATAGATCGAATAATCTTTATCAGCTAAGACCCCTATCAGAACAGCAGGTCGATCATCCCCAAACAATGTTTTAATACTGCTGCATAGTTTTTTCATCCCGTCGGGATTATGCGCACCGTCAAAAATAATCAACGGGTCACTTGAAAGTGTTTCAAAGCGCCCTTCCCAATGAACATTCAGCAGACCGTTTTTCAAGGCATGATATGAGATAACCGTTCCATTTGAACGCAGGATCTCCACACATGAAATGCAGTTTTTGAGGTTTTCGTATTGGAATTCTCCGCGCAAAGAAGTCCGATATACTCGCCCGTTATACTTTAATGCTGTAAATCCCGGATCATAACGCCTTTCAAACAGCGACCGATCAGCGGTGTAAAGTTTGGAACCGTTACGCACTGCCTTACGCTTTATTACTGAATGCGCATCCTTATCGTCCCCGCCAAAGAAAACAGGAACACCTTGTTTTATGATACCGGCCTTATGAGAAGCGATCTCAGCAGTTGTATTTCCAAGGATCGAGCAATGATCAAGTGTAACATTAGTTATAACGGACAGAAGAGGCTTTTTGATGATATTTGTTGAATCAGTATCTCCGCCCATCCCGCACTCGATCAGACAGATATCACAGCGCTGTTCAGAAAAAATGAGAAAAGCTGCGACCGTCAGCAGCTCAAACTCAGTAGGATGATCCAGCATCTTCCCTGCCTTCTCTTCAGCTTTGACAACAGCTTCATCCAATATTTTATTGCTGACAGGAATACCGTTGATTCTTATCTGATCGTTATAGCTGAGCATAGCCGGAGAGATAAATGATCCGACTTTATACCCTTGTTCTCTTAAGACAGCGGAGAGCATAGCATTCAATGAGCCTTTACCGTTTGTCCCGGCGATATGTATCGTTTTCAGCTTATCCTGCGGATCTCCGAGAAGAGAGCTAAGCTCTAAAACGCGTTCAAGACCGAGCCTGCTGCCCGATCTTGAAGCTGTTTTCAACAGCTTTTCAGCTGTTTGGATTCTATTCATTTGTTTTTCAGCCTTTCAAACTGAGATGAGAATACCTTGTTTTTGAGCAGCGCACATATGATGATAGTTTCAATTGTTCCGATGATAAGGTAGCTCGGGATCCTCCAGATAAGAGTCACTCTCTGAGGGGGAAAATATATATACAATCCAATAGACTTTACGATCATCGAACCGATAATATGCGCTGTGAAAACAGAGAGAGCGACTCTCGGTACAAGATGATTCTTGAAAACATACAGATACATAAAGCCTGAGAAGAAACCTATACAGGCAGCTCCGAGAGTAATTATGGGATTGATCTCATAGCCTCTGACTATACATCCGACTATATCGGCGGCAATAGCAGTAAACAAGCCGATCTTCGGGCCGAAAAGTATGCCGGCAAGTATAAGAGAAAGATTTTCAAGGCTGAGCCTGATATTATCTCCAATATTGATCGCCAGAAATTTACCGAAAACTATACTGAAAGCGATAAACATCGCACAGGCGACGAGGATTTTTACACTTCCGAAGAGAGCAATCTTATTTGCTGACTTGTTTTTTGTTTTTGCATACATAAAAATACCTCCTTTTCCTCACAAAATACGATAAGAAAAGAAGGTATCTGATTTCATATCATATTAAGCGGGATGCGAGATCGGAACCGCAAGAACTGTGTCTTTTCGTCCCGAAAGCAACTCCCCGTCCTTCGGACACTTAACGCACCGATCTCTACTCTGTAATATGCGGTCTGCCAAGCGGCAGAGAGCCAATTAGAATGCTGTGGTAGTCAGGACTTCATATCTTCTGTGCGGGAAAGGTTTCTTCATAGCGAGGCCTTCCTGGAGATCTATATCGTATACCTGACCGTCTTTGAGGCCTACGATCCTGTTGCCGATACCCTGATCGAGCAGTTGAACAGCATGGTAACCCATTTCTGAAGCGAGAACTCTGTCTCTGAGTGTAGGAGAGCCGCCGCGCTGAACATGGCCAAGGACAGTAACTCTGGAATCAATGCCTGTCATATCCTTGATAGAGTTTGCAATAACATCGGTCTGACCGACACCCTCAGCAACAACAATAAGGAAGTGGGTCTTACCGCCCTGCTTAGCTCTGATGATATCAGCAGCGATCTTATTGAGATCATAGGGCTCTTCCAGTGTTATAACGGCCTCTGCACCAACTGCGATACCGACGTTGACAGCTATATAGCCGGCTTTTCTGCCCATTACCTCAACGACAGAGCAGCGGTCATGAGACTGAGTCGTATCGCGGATCTTATCGATCATTTCCATAGCTGTATTCATAGCGGTGTCATAACCGATAGTATATTCTGTGCACTGGATGTCGTTATCAATAGTTCCGGGGATACCGATGCAGGGAACGCCAAGAGAAGAAAGATCTCCGGCGCCTCTGAAGGAACCATCGCCGCCGATTACTACGAGCCCGTCAAGACCGAGCTTCATGCACATCTCATAGCCCTTTTTAACGCCGGCCATGTCTCTGAACTCAGGACATCTGGCAGTATAGAGGCAAGTACCTCCGCGCTCAATAATACCGGAAACGGTACGGGCATTCATATCAATGATATCTCCGGAAAGAAGGCCAACATATCCTCTGCGGATGCCGACTACTTCCATTCCCTTATGAAGAGCTGTTCTGGCAACGGCACGAACCGCTGCATTCATTCCCGGCGCATCGCCGCCGCTGGTAAGTACACCGATCTTATGAGCCATGATCTGTTCCTCCAATATTCATATAATTCCATAATAATAAGCCTTAACAACACTTTATATAATAGCATAAACCCTTGACATTGTCAAGGGTTTATCAAAGTTTTAAAGATTATTTAAACGTTTTCGTAGCTTTGGTAACATTTAGCCTCCCACACAATAAACAGCGATCAGTCAGCGGCGGCAGCAGGCTTGGAATCGTCGGGTTTAGCCTGTGTTACCGGCTTCCTGCCGATAGAAACGTAAACCGTCAGTTCTTCCTTATTTCTGATATTTACATTATAGCCCGGAGCAATATCTGTCTTGACAACAAAACCGTTGGTTATATCAGAATATGCAAGGATCTTTTTGTAAGTGATCTCCAGTTTCTTGAGCTCTTCCTCATAAGCAGACCATGTCTTGCCAGAATATGCAGGAACACGAACATTCTCGGAACCTCTGCACACCTTGAGGACAAGCTCATTTTTCTTGTTCGGGTCATAATCGGTGCCTTCAGGGATGCTCTGAGAAAGGACTATTCCCTTCTGGATATCATCGCTCCAGACATCTTCGATCTTAATCTCGAACTCATTTCCGATCATCTTCTTGATAACTTCAAATCTTTCATTAACGCAGGAAGGCATGATCGCGCCGACACCGTAAGGTGATACCGGCTCGGCGGGAGTCGCCTGAGTAATGATCTGTTCAGTAGTTACCGATGTCTGAGCAGCATCATTCAGGGAATCTTCATCAGGGAAACTGATAGTCCGGCTGTTGGTCG
The DNA here is from genome assembly GCA_946545645.1 of uncultured Clostridia bacterium. Taxonomy (GTDB): domain Bacteria; phylum Bacillota; class Clostridia; order Oscillospirales; family Ruminococcaceae; genus FB2012. Next base: position 100,789 of record CAMNNQ010000161.1, read on the forward strand.
AATCCTTTGCAGGCGGAGTAAGAAGCTGCCAAAGGAGCACTCCTCCGAGAGCCAGAACAGCAACAGCAATTATTACAGCAGCAATTATCGAGGCTTTGCTGACTTTGTTTTGGTCCTTTTTTGACCGTTTCCTTTGAGGAGATGAATGTCTTACCGCAGGAGTCCTCTCAGAACGCTGGATCGGGATAGTCTGAGTAGCGCCCTTCTGATGCTCCATAAGATAGTGTTTATCGAAGAGCTGAGTAACGAAATCGTTGATGGTCTGTATCCTGTCTTCTCCCCTGACAGCCATAGCGTGAGAAAGGACATTAGACACATAGACCGGAATTCCGGGATTAACTCTTGAAGCAGGAACAAGAGTATCATTTGTAAGTCTGGTGTTAGCATCGAGGGGCATACATCCGGTAAGTATCCTGTAAAGAACAGCCGAAACAGCATAGACATCTGTCCATGTCCCCTGATATGCCAGTGAGGAATACTGCTCAGGAGCAGTATATCCGGAGTAAAACTCAGGAGAAAGCCCGGTATTTGATGTTCTGATCGAACTGATAGAAAACCCGGTTAGTTTAAGCTCGCCGTCAGTAGTAACTATTATATTCTCCGGAGAGATACCGCGATGGATGATACCGGCATTATGGATAATGCTGAGCGTAGTAAAAAGCGGCATGAACAGCTTTTTGACTCTGTTCCATGTCAGATAGCCGGTGTTTGTCTGAAGGAACTTCTTCAGAGAAACGCCTTCAACATATTCAAGAATAACATAAGTTGTATTATTCTCAACAAATATATCCATAGCTGTCGAGATATGAGTAAGGTTACGCATACGCGAAAGAGCCTTGTTCATATCGGCAAATTCAGACATATATGTTTTATATTTAGCCAGGAACTCAGGGTTTACAACGATATTCTGTGTTCCTCTCTCTCGCTCGCAAAGCGTATCCGGCATATACTCCCTGACAACAGCCTTGCTCTTTTTTATCATATCGTAGCATATATATGAAGCACCTTCTCCGTTATAGGAAAGCATCTTCCCGACGATATATCTATCGTCCAGGATGGTGCGGGGTGCAAGATAAGACTGGAGATGGGGAATATCGTCAGAGTAATTGCAAAAGCGGCAATTTCCGTTTTCGTCAAGCTCATTCATGCAGCCCATGCAAAGCTTTGAACTTATATCCACGCTGATCCTCCTTATTACTTGAAGTCAATGTATATAATATCAGCAAAATTCAAATTAGTCAAGAAAATACGCGCAACTGTATGATTTATGAAACAATTTGTGATATTTTTGTAACTACTAAATATCTCTGTAAGCCATTGTGTCTTTAAAAAGATCGTTGGAGAATATGATAGGGTAAATATCATCCGAGACAGAATACATATACTTATTATCGCTATTGGAATTAACAGTCAGGATAACGCTCTGAACATCTCCGCTGTCCAGCTTATAATAATAACGGTATTCGTATTTTCTGAAAGCTGCATCATAAGTGATCCTGAAAGGCTTGATATCAATATCGTCAAGGACGGTATTGATCTTGGTGTTCCTATCGTATTTGGACAGATCAAAACGTTTATCGGTCTTTTCTCCACGAGCATCTTTTTTCAGAACACGGTAGTCTGTAAAAACGACTTGCTCTATCTTATCAGATTGAGTTTTTGTAACAGTAACTGCCCATTCGGGAAATGTAACGTCATTTACCTTGACACTGTCTTCTGATTCATATATAAAATCAAAGGTATCCGACTTATTTACAGAAGAGAATGAACTGTTATCCTTTAAGTTTATCTCAAGCTCTTTTTCAGCAGAGGCGACCTTATTGCCGATATATTCAGCCAGCTTCTCAGCTTGTTTCTGCCCTTTTCCGGAAGCAACATGAAATACCAGAACAACAACAAGGATGATAATCACAGCACCGACAGCAGTTATGCCGATGGTTTTAAGAATTCTTGACTTATCATAAGAAGCAGATGAAGAGCGAGTCGCAGAATGAGAAGACGAAGATTTTGTCTCTAAAGCCGGAACAGCCGAAGAAGCTTTTTTTGTTCCGAGAAGCAAGAACCCTTTGCTCTCTTTCTTGAGGACTGTACCGCAATTCCGACAGATCCTGTCATCCTTAGCAGCTTTCTCGCCGCATTTAGGACATTTCATAATCTATACACCCCAATCAACAGAAGATACTGAAAAATGATTATACATACATAATTATTATAGCATACCGGATCAAAAAAGTCAATCATTTGGGTAGTATTGACATTTTATCGGCTTTAATGCTATAATCAATGAGAAAGCGGGGTAGATAATAAATGACAAAGGAAGAACAAATAAGAAATCGTTTGTTTGAGCTTCGTGATACCAAATATGCGGCTTTTCACAAAAACTTAATGCCGGGCTTTGATGATGATTATATCATCGGAGTAAGGATTCCTCAGCTCAAAAAGCTGGCAAAAGAACTGTCCCAGACCGAAGAGATACAAGAATTCCTGACAGATCTGCCGCATAAATACTATGAAGAAAACAATCTTCATGCTTTTATGATCGACCAGGAAAAACTATTTGACAAGGCTATGGACTTAACAGAGGCTTTTCTCCCCTATGTGAATAATTGGGCGACCTGCGACAGCCTTGCTCCCAGATCGTTTGCAAAACAAACCGACAAACTTCTCCCTTATATTAAAAAATGGCTCTCTTCTGAACATACATATACTGTCAGATTCGGGATAGCCTGCTTAATGCGTTGGTATCTCGGAGAAAACTATAAAAATGAATTCGGCGGGCTTGTTGCGGCTGTCAGCAGCGAGGAATATTACATCATGATGATGCAGGCCTGGTATTTCGCTACAGCTCTAGCAAAGAATTATGAATCTATACTCCCCTATCTGACAGAGCATAGACTATCGAAATGGGTTCATAACAAAACTATACAAAAATCAATAGAAAGCTACCGTATAACTGATAAGCATAAAGAATATCTCAGATCGCTTCGTATAAAATAAGCAGCATAATTATAAAACCGTATATCCACTCCATTTGACGGTGAGGATATACGGTTTTAATCATGTCTGAGTATTTAAGGCAACACCGCACGACCTGCGGCTAACGCCTCTGCACATCATCTGCCGTGTCAAACCTGCTTGACGACCGGCTTATCCGTCATGATTACCGACGTCATCAAAGATGACGTCAATTCTCCTTGACGTTGCATAAAGCGAAGTGAACTTTGCTTGCAAGCCTGCGTCGAATTTAGGCAATCTGACAAAAATCTTTGCCTCAATGTTAATTGAGGCTGCGCATACTGATGCACAGGGGTAGTGCGGTGTTGCCTTAAAGATACTGATCTGCTATTCTGTGATAAAAGTAAACTTTACAGACATCGTGTTGACCGTTCCGAAATCGTCCTTGTTGACGATAACAGCGGAAGTGTTATCGAGGTTTCCATCAACGCTTCTTCCGTCTGCCGGAATATCATTTACCCAGCCGTTGTAAATATTGGCTCTTGTGCATTTCTTATCATCTGAAGATGTATAATTCGATGCTGCTAAAGTTATCGGCTCGCCGTTGATCTTTATCTCTTCGATCTTGATCTTACTGTTCGGGAAAAGCTCTTCTCCGTTTGATATTCCCAAAGCGCTGAACGCAACACCATGAGCACCACCGGCCTTGCTGAAATCAAGACTTACTTCATATGTCCCGTTACCCTCAACTATAACATTTGTTGCTTTAACACCGGCTGTCATGCTCTCCGGATCATATTTATCACCGACACAGTAGCTGACATTATAATCGCCGCTGTTATACATTATCCATGCCACAGCCTTATCGTCAGAAGCCGGAATGGAAATATCAGCTTTCTGAGCCTCTTCAGCATCTTTTGCGAACTGATCAAGAGCAGCCTGTGCCTTACTTTTGACTTCATCTTCAGAAAGGCCGCTCTCAGAAGCATACGACCTGCTCTTATAGATATTGGCCATTGTCTCATCATCAATAACCCTTGTTAACTTGTTATAGAGCCCGTTACAATCCCAGAGCATAGGGACAAAATCGTACAGATCGCAGTTGTTAAGCAAGTTTGTAGTGAATTTATCGCAGTCAGGCTTAGGAATATGTCCGTTATTCTTTGCAGCATACTCGCCGATTATTACACCGTAGCCCTGATCAGTAAACTTGGTCATATCCTTCATGAGCTTGTTCATTTCAGCGATCTCTGTGGGTGTGCCCCAGCTTTGAAGTGAGTCTTCACCGCAGTAAAACCAGGGAGTATAATAATGGACAGAAATGAGCATTCTGTCTTTGACAGTGTCTGTCGGCATTTTATAACGCTTATCGCAGGTATGTCCGATATCTGTGTTATAGCCGGCTATGAGCAGGAACCTGTCAGTATTGTTCTTTCCGGAAGCTCTTACTGTATCAACGAACTTCTGATTGATCTCCAGTAGCTTCTCGTAACACTGATCTTTGCTGAGCGAACCTGAATCGGGAGCATAGTCTTTATCATTCAGTCTGTCTCCCAACTCTTCGTTAGCAGACTCAAAGATCAGTTTTTCACTGTAATGGCCGTATCTGTCGCAGAGCTGCTGCCACATCGAGGTATACATGTCCATAGCTTTCTTGGATGTTGCTTCGCTGGCAGAGCCGAACATCCCCCACCATCCGCCATCCCAGTGATCGTTGATTATAACGTACATCCCACTGTCGATAGCCCAGCCGATAATCTCATCGACTCTATTAAGATATTTCTCGTCGATCTCATAATCGTCGTGCTCAAAATCCATAGCATTTGTCCATGCAACGGGAATACGCAGCGAATCAAAGCCTGCAGCTTTCATTCCCTCGATCATTTCTTTTGTTGTCACAGGCTGACCCCAGTTTTTCTCAAAAGCAGTCGGATCCGTTTTGCCTTTTACATAGCTTTTGTGTCCGTACGCCTCCATTGTATTACCGAGGTTAATGCCGTTGCCCATTTTTCGGCACAGCTCCAGTGCAGTCATAGATCTATCCATCTCCTGCAGGGACTTTTCTGAAGTCTCAGATGTTTCAGCCCCGGTATTATTTGATGATACTGCCGTCTCAGAAACAGACGACGAAGAAGAATCATTACTGCTGCACGATGTCATAACAGCGGTAGTACCGATGAGAGCAGCGCAAAATAATGAAAAATACTTGTTCAGCTTCATTTTCCGACCTCATTTCATAAATACAAATTCTTCAAATTCAAACAATGGTTTAGCATCGAAAGCAGACTTCATCCAGCCTTCAACAGTATGGTATGCTCGGAAGAATACTGCGTGTCTGCCGGTCAGCTTTTTGATTCTATGTTTATATATACCGTCTGAAAGCCCGATATCCATTGTTCCAAGCAGCTCCCCGCTGTCCGGATCGTCGGCAATGATATCGAGTTTGCAGTTGCTGCCCTGGCCTCTTACCTTGGCACAAAAAAGCATTGTATTATCCGACTCATCATGTCCGAAATCAAAATACTTATAGCCCATCACGCACCCGGTCCTGATATTTGTGACAGGTCTTGTGAAAGCGTCTCGCTCGGAAATAAAGCAGCCGCCTTTAAGAACACAGGCAAGCTCAGCGGGAGTCTGCTTATAAGGATCAAGCGATTCTTCAAAACCAAGCGAAGTCATCTCGACCGGGGGAATAGTCCCGTCTGGAAGAATAGTTATCTTCTCTACGCAGGCGCGTCTTGACATGATAGTGTTATTTGTCATCCTGTGGTAAAAGACGTACCACTGCCCGTTAATATTGCAAATGGAACCGTGATTGTTCCCGGCAGGATAATCTACTCCGTTATCAATAATATAGCCTTTATATTCAAACGGGCCTGTTGGTGATTTTGAAGTAGCATAAGCCAGGCGGCTCCCCTTCCTTGGAGAATAGATCAGATAGTAAATGTCTCCGACCTTACGGGGAGAGCTTGCTTCAAAAAATCTTCTTTCCTCGGGGACTTCCTCTCTATCGTCAATAACAGGTTTTTTAAGACTCCCCTTCACGATCTTATACATCGACTCAGCATCCAGCTCATTCATGTTAGAATGTTCAAAGCCATAGTAAATATATGCCTTGCCATCGTCATCAACAAGGACACCGCAATCATTATAGATACCGTCATCGCCTGCATCTGCTTCGTCGTACTCATATCTGGAGAGCAGAGTGAAAGGCCCCTCTGGACGGTCTGATACTGAAACACATCCCTTTGAACCGACAATATAGGTATAGAGATAATACTTTCCGTGATTGGTTACACAATCAGGAGCATAGAGCTCGTGATCTGTCCATTCTGCGGTATCTGCCTTGTGTTCCGCACCGTCTCTCGTTCTGAAGCTGACTCCGTGACACTGCCAGTTGTTAAGATCATTAACAGAAGCAGACCACACTTTCAGTTTATAATCGCAGAAATACTCGCAGCCGTAGCGGTCGTGCGAACCGTAAAGATAAACTCTGTCTCCGAAAACTCTGGGTTCACCGTCCGGAATATACTCCCAGAGTGGAAGAATTGGGTTTGGCATATTAAGCCCTCCTTGTTTCATATTTTAGCACTAGTGAACGATCAATTATTCTAAGCAGATTATACCAAAACATTTAAGGCTTGTCAATCCTTTTTGTATATAAAGATTTGAACGCCGGCCAATAAATTTAGCCGGCGTTCAAATTGGTTAATATTTTATCATTCAAGCTCAAAAGCACCTGTATAGAGCTGATAGTAAGTGCCTTTTTCACTGATCAGTTTCTTATGGTCCCCTCGCTCTATGATCCTGCCGTGATCGAGAACCATAATAACATCGGAATTCTTAACAGTAGAGAGCCTGTGAGCAATAACAAAAACCGTTCTGCCCTCCATGAGCTTATCCATACCCTGCTGGACAATGGCTTCTGTTCTTGTATCGATGGAAGAAGTCGCTTCGTCAAGTATCATAACAGGCGGGTCGGCGACAGCCGCTCTGGCTATGGCTATGAGCTGCCTTTGACCTTGTGAAAGATTAGCACCGTTATTTGAAAGCTGAGTGGAGTAACCTTCCGGAAGTCTCGATATAAAATCATCTGCACCCGCCAGACTGGCCGCAGCTATACATTCTTCATCACTTGCATCAAGCCTTCCGTACCGGATATTATCCATAACACTTCCGGTAAACAGATTGGTCTCCTGCAAAACAAGGCCCAGAGATCGTCTGAGATCGTTTTTCTTGATCTTATTGACGTTTATTCCGTCATATCTGATCTTTCCGTCCGCAATATCGTAGAATCGGTTGATCAGATTGGTGATCGTCGTCTTACCGGCGCCGGTAGCACCTACAAAAGCGACCTTCTGTCCGGGCTCAGCATAAACCGAAACGTCATGGAGAACATCCTTTCCGGGCACGTATCCGAAATCAACGTCTGTCATACGGACATCCCCTTTCAGAGGGATGTAACTTACTGTCCCGTCAGCGGAATGAGGATGTTTCCAGGCCCATTTTTTAGTACGTTCAGAAGTCTCGATAAGTTCGCCTTGAGTGTTCTCTTTAACATTGACCAATGTAACATAGCCGTCATCCGGCTCAGGCTTTTCATCCATAAGGGCGAAAATACGTGTAGCTCCGGCCATACCCATTACAACAGCGTTGATCTGCTGCGAAACCGTATTGATATTTCCGGTGAACTGCTTGGTCATATTTAAGAAAGGAACAAGTATACTGATAGAAAACGGCAGACCGGAGATGCTGAAATTGGTAAGACCAGAAATCAGGAAAATACCGCCTACCATAGCAATGATAACATACAGTATATTTCCTATATTCATAATGATAGGCCCGAGAGAGTTAGCATAAGCATTTGCGCGGAAACTGTCCTGAAAAAGAGCTTCATTCAGTTCGTCGAAGCCTTTGGAGCAATCGTTCTCATGGCAGAACACCTTAACGACCTTCTGACCGTTCATTATCTCCTGAACATATCCTTCGGTCTTTCCGAGGGACTGCTGCTGACGGACAAAGTATTTTGCTGATCCTCCGCCGATCTTTTTTGAGACAAACATCATGAAGACTACACCGATGATAACAACGAGAGTTATCCAAACGCTGTAATACAGCATGATTGCAAAGACGCACATAACTATCGCTGCTGATTGGATAAGCGAAGGGATCGCCTGAGAGATGAGCTGGCGTAAAGTGTCGATATCATTTGTATAATAGCTCATGATATCTCCATGTTTATGAGTATCGAAATACTTTATAGGAAGATCCTGCATCCCATCAAACATAGTGCAGCGCATCTTGCTCAGGAAGCCCTGCGTCATATAGGCTCCTAATTGAGATTGCAGAGTCATAAGCGCAATCGACAGGACATAGAAGCCTATAAGAAGGATTACCTTCGGTATTATCTCGGCGCTGGCAGCTTCCCAATCGCCTGTCTCTACCCATTTTTCAATAACAGCTATTACATTCTGAACGAATATTGCAGGGATAGAGGAAGCAAAGGCACAGAAAAGGATGCTGAAAACTATTAGGATAACCAATTTTGGATAAAAATGATACATCATCTTTATCACACGTTTCAGCGATGAAGCGTTGAACTCAGGCTTTTTTGCATTCATATCCATCGGCTTACTCATCGCTGTCACCTCCGTTCGTCTGCTGCTCGTATACTTCGCGGTAGATCTTGCTTGTTTCGAGGAGCTGATCATGCGTGCCCTGTGCAGTGATCCTGCCGTTATCCATTACTATTATAAGATCTGCATCCTGAACGGAAGAGATCCTCTGCGCTATAATGATCTTGGTTGTCTCAGGAAGATACTGTCTGAACCCTTCACGGATAAGAGCGTCTGTCTTGGTGTCAACGGCACTGGTCGAATCGTCAAGGATAAGTATCTTAGGCTTTTTCAGCAAAGCTCTTGCAATACAGAGCCTTTGCTTCTGACCGCCGGAAACGTTTGTTCCGCCTTGCTCGATATATGTATCGTACCCTTCCGGGAAAGACATTACGAAATCATGCGACTGGGCGATCTTTGATGCCATTTCGATCTCTTCCATAGAAGCATCTTTATTACCCCAGCGCAGATTATCGGCGATAGTTCCTGAGAAAAGCAGGTTTTTCTGCAAAACCATCGCAACACTGTTTCTGAGTGCCTCGATATCGTATTTTCTGACATCCAGCCCACCGACCCGTACTGTGCCCTGAGTCGTATCATAAAGCCTCGGGATCAGTTGGACAAGAGTCGATTTACTTGATCCTGTTCCACCGATGATCCCGACGATCATGCCGGATCTTATATGCAATTCGATATCCGCCAGCGAGTCTTTCTCAGCAGATTCGGAATACTTGAACGATACGCCGTCAAAATCAACAGATCCGTCCTTGATATCATAGATCGGATCATCAGGATTTTTCAGAGCGGGCTCTTCGGATAGCACCTCGCAGATTCGTTTTGCAGACTCGGCAGAGATCGTAATAATAACGAAGATCATAGAAAGCATCATCATTGAGATAAGGATCTGCATACCGTATGTCAGCATAGCCGACATCTGACCGACATTTATGTCTGTTCCCTTGCCGCTGATTATCATCTTTGAACCGACAAGAAGAACAAAAGCCATATTGAAATAGATGCAGAACTGCATCAAAGGCCCGTTTAACGCAACGATCCTTTCTGCTTTGGTGAAATCCTTGCGAATATCGTCGGCGGCGTTATTGAATTTCTTTTTTTCGTACTCTTCACGCGAAAAGCCTTTGACAACACGCATTGCTCTGACGTTCTCTTCGATTGATTCATTTAGTTTATCGTATTTGCGGAAAACGCTCCTGAATGCCGGCATAGCCTTCTTGGCGATAAAGAAGAGCCCGAAAGCAAGTATCGGAACTACTACAACAAATGTACCGGCGAGCATACCGCCCATGATATAAGCCATTACAATAGCGAAAATAAGCATGATAGGGCTTCTGACAGCTATTCGGATTATCATCATATATGACATCTGAACATTGGATACGTCAGTAGTAAGTCTTGTAACAAGAGAGGACGAAGAAAACTTATCAATATTCCCGAATGTAAAGGTCTGGATCTTGCCGAATACATCTTTTCTGACGTTTTTTGCAAAGCCTGCCGATGCCTTTGAACTAGTAAATCCTGCGAGACCGCCGAAAGCCAGCGAAACTATTGCCATAACAGAAAGGATAAGACCGGTCTTTACTATCTCTGACATCTCGGCACCTTTGTTTATTGCATTGACGAGGTTTGCAGTTATAAAGGGGATAAAAATCTCGATGATGGCTTCTCCGATGATCAGCAAGAGTGTAAGAATAGTCGGTTTTTTGTATTCTCGGACACAGCCCATAAGCTGTTTGATCATATTCTACCTTCCTTTCATTAGTCATCTAATTATTTATTATACAGCAACACCATAATAATGTCAAGTCGCTTTTTGTGCTAACCTGAAATGAATAATCCGTATTATCCTGGCATACAAATTAACAGAAGGCAGCAGAGCCCGCAAAAGAAAAGACAAGTAAAGCAGAAAAGAGGTCACGAGAAATGAATCATTATGTGCCGGAGGGCGAATTGATCCTAACACAGGAAAATCTCATACATACATCCAGCGCAGCCGGTATGTTGACAGCATACCGGCAAGGCATGATACTTGAAGGCAAAGCAAAGCTCTGCACATCAGATCACGATCTGATAGTTGAACTTCCCTGCGGTGTCGGAATTATACCTCGTGAGGAGGGCGCTGTCGGCATCCGTGAAGGGATCACCAGGGATATCGCACTTATCTCAAAAGTTGGTAAAAGCGTATGCTTTAAGATCACTGCCATAAAAACTGAAGGCGAAGAGATCAGATATCTCCTGTCAAGGCGGGAGGCACAGCTTGAATGTATGGAACATTATATTTCAAGCCTTAAAAGCGGCGATATCATCCCTGCAAGAGTGACACATCTGGAAAAGTTCGGATGCTTTGTTGATATAGGCTGCGGCATTCCTTCACTGATACCGATTGATTCAATTTCGGTATCAAGGATATCACATCCGAATGACAGATTTTATAACGGTCAGCTCATAAAAGCTGTAGTCAAAGGCTTTGACGGACAGAAGATACTTCTTTCACACAAAGAACTCTTAGGGAGCTGGGAGGAAAACGCAGCACGGTTTGAAGCAGGCCAGACAGTCAGCGGGATAGTAAGATCTATTGAAGAATACGGGATATTTGTCGAACTGGCTCCCAATCTTGCGGGATTGGCAGAGCTTCGAGAAGGAGTCAGTACAGGTCAGACAGCAGGAGTTTTCATCAAAGCAATCATACCGGAAAAAATGAAGATCAAGCTGATAATCATTGACGTTTTCGACGATCCAAACTTTCCTGCCCCGCTTACCTATTTTCCTGAGGGAGATCATATCGACAGTTGGGTATACTCAACTGAACAGTCCGGCAAAAGCATATCTACATATTTTTAAACTAAAAGGCTTCCCTCCGAAAGCGGCAAGGAAGCCTTTTAGTTTTATTTTTTTTTCTTTATCCCATCCCAATAGTTTTTTGCAAGCATTTCATTCTTGTTTTCGCCGAACTCATAGTAACGTTTACCGACAAGAGCATCAGGAAGATACTGCTGCTCCACCCAGTGATTAGGATAATTATGCGGATAAAGATAATGCTGCCCTTTGACAGCAGCGCCTTCGCCGTCGAGATGCTTGTTTTGCAGATGTCTAGGAAAATCAAGCGCTCCGCTGTTCCTGACATCTGTGAGAGCGGCATCCATAGCAAGATAGGAACTGTTCGATTTAGGAGAAGTTGCAAGAAGAATTACAGCTTCGGCAAGTGGAATCCTTGCTTCCGGGAGTCCAAGCTGCATAGCGCTGTCAACACAGGCTTTTACTATCGGGACAGCCTGCGGATAAGCAAGACCTACATCTTCCGAAGCGATGACAAGCAGACGTCTAGAAAGAGAGATTATATCACCGGCCTCGATCAGTCTGGCTGCGTAATGTATAGCGGCATCCGGGTCGCTTCCACGGATAGATTTCTGCAGAGCAGAAAGGATATCATAATGCTGATCGCCGTCTCTGTCGTAACGCATATTGCTCCGCTGGGTCAGAGTCTTAACGACATCAAGCCTTACTGTAAGGGTTTTTCCGTCGTTCTCGCCGGAGAGAGTACAGAGCTCGACAGTATTGATCGACTTTCTTACATCTCCTCCGCAGCCTGCTGCTATATATTCACAAACACCTTGCTCCAGCTTTAATGTCAGGCCGAGATCGTCAGCACTGATCTGAAAAGCTCTTCTGATCGCCGGCAGCAATTCTTCTGGAAGAAGCGGCTTGAACTCAAAAACAGTGCTGCGGCTAATAATAGCATTATAGACATAGAAATACGGGTTCTCAGTAGTCGAAGCTATAAGTGTTATGCTGCCGTTCTCAATATACTCCAGCAGAGATTGCTGTTGCTTTTTATTAAGGTACTGTATCTCATCAAGATAAAGCAGTATTCCACCTACTCCGCTAAGCATCTCTGTCTCGGCAACGATCTGCTTTATATCACTTATTGATGCAGATGTTCCGTTGAGCTTATGCATCGTCATCTGAGCATTCTCGGCAATAATCCTGGCGACAGTCGTCTTCCCGATCCCGGACGGGCCGTAAAAGATCATATTGGGGATCTTTCCGCTTTCTATGATCTTTCGGAGAGGCTTACCAACTCCGAGAAGATGAGGCTGACCTACTATATCGTCCAGCGAACTTGGCCTTATCCTTTCCGCAAGAGGAACATTCATAGTTTATCTCCTTGAATAATAGTCAATCAAAAATATTTTGAATATCCGGCAGCCTGAGTTCGTATGCCCTGCTGTTTATCTTTTTCAGAAGATAGTTTTTTGCAACGATAACAGCATCACGGTATTTAGAGTTCTGCAAACCGATAGAATGTCTGTAAATAACGACCTGCCCACCAGAAAGCTTAATGAGCGTATGATAAGAGCCTTCAAACGTCCCCTGAATGACATTTTCCGAAGATAAAAACCTCCATAGCTCACAATACAGAGCCTCATTTATCTCTTCGATCAAAAAGCTGTCAAGAACCTCGTTCATTTTTAACCCCTCCGATCAATATCGGCCTCATATCAGACCTATGATTATATTATAACACATTATTATCCAGATTTCAACACAAAAAAGCACTTCCATAAAGGAAGTGCTTTTTTTAATAAAGACTAGAATTATTCGTAAAGCGGATACTTCTTGCAGATACCGTTTACAAGCTCTCTGGCTTTTTCCTTATTAGCCTCAAAATCGGAAGCAGTAAGGAAGATAGCTTCAGCGATAACATCCATATCCTCTTCAACGAGGCCTCTGGTGGTAACAGCGGGTGTACCGATGCGAACACCGCTGGTAACAAAAGGCTTCTCAGGGTCGTTGGGGATTGCATTCTTGTTAACAGTGATATAAACTTCGTCAAGGTCATTCTGGAGCTTCTTGCCTGTGATCTTGAAAGGTCTGAGGTCAGCAAGCATCAGGTGATTATCTGTGCCGCCGGATACAAGATCAAAGCCCTTGTCAAGCAATCCCTTAGCTAGTCTCTGAGCATTTTTTACGATCTGCTCTCCGTATGACTTGAATTCGGGCTTAAGAGCCTCGCCGAAACAAACAGCCTTACCGGCAATAACGTGCATGAGCGGGCCGCCCTGTGTTCCGGGGAAGATAGCGCTGTTGAACTTCTTTGCAAGAGCTTCGTCATTGGTAAGGATCATGCCGCCTCTGGGGCCTCTGAGAGTCTTATGGGTAGTAGTTGTGACAACATCAGCATAAGGCATCGGAGATTCATGCTGGCCGGCAGCAACAAGTCCGGCAATATGAGCCATATCAACCATGAAATATGCACCAACGGACTTAGCAATCTCGGAGATACGTTTGAAATCGATAGCTCTGGGATATGCAGAAGCACCTGCAACGATGAGCTTGGGCTTAACTTCTTTAGCCTGCTTGTCCATAGCATCATAATCAATGAAGCCGTTGTCATCAACGCCGTAAGGAACGAAATTGAAATACTTACCTGAAATATTAACAGGCGATCCGTGTGTAAGATGTCCGCCGTTGTCAAGGCTCATGCCCATAACAGTATCGCCAGGCTGAAGAAGTGCAAAATAGACTGCGGTATTAGCCTGAGCGCCGGAATGGGGCTGAACATTGGCAAACTTAGCATCAAACAGTTTGCAGGCACGGTCGATAGCGATCTGCTCTACAATATCGACACATTCACATCCGCCGTAGTATCTCTTAGCGGGATAGCCCTCAGCATACTTATTGGTAAGAACAGAGCCCATAGCTGCCATAACAGCAGGAGAAACGATGTTCTCGCTGGCAATAAGCTCAAGATTTCGTCTCTGGCGGGCGAGCTCAAGACCCATAGCCTCGCCGACTTCCTTATCGAATTTCTCTACAAAACCGATCGTGTCCAACATTTTCATTTGCAATACTCCCAACAATTATAAATTCATCGGATCAGCATCCGACAGTGCTCGAAGATAATTATACTATATTTCGTCATAAATATCAATAGGTTTAATAAATTTTTTTCAAATACAAAAAAGACCGCCGGATACTTCCGGCGGATAAGCGCTCAGTTTATTCCTAAAGCAAAGGTAATGGGGACACCGAAAAGTACACCTGCGTTCGGTCTTGAAAGGTCACCGGTTATTCCGAGGATAGCTTCTTTGGCTGCTTCTACTCTGTCATCTTCAACAGCAACAAAAATAGTTTTTCCTTTCTTTGCAGGGTCAACACCTTTCAGCATCTCTCTGAGATAACCTATAGTAGGGACATTATCCATATTGGAGATGGATTTAGCCATACCGATGCTGTCTATAGCTGTTCCGCCGTGAACTCCAGCTCCGGCCAGAGCCTTCATAATATCATCGACCAATTCAGTCCTTTTGATAATCAAAAACAATAACTGCATAAACTGTCTCCTTTCAGAAAAGATCACAAAGCTCTGAACGCGGCTGCTACCCAATCTTCTTTGCAGCGTGTTTCTATAAGTTCAAATCCGCAGGCTTTAACACTGTCAATGACTTCGCCTTTACGCGAATCGATTATTCCTGATATGATAAGATAACCGCTGTTTTTTACAAAGCGACTGAATTTTCCACTCATAGCTATCAAAACATCTGCAACGATGTTTGCACATACGACATCGTAGCCAGAGCCCAACTGACGAACTAACAGATCATTTTCGATAACATTCCCGCAGTAAGCATTATACACTATATCTGAGATACCGTTCTTTGCAGCGTTTTCTCTTGCGATCCTAACAGAATTTTCATCAATATCCACTGCTTTTACGCTGGATGCTCCAAGCAGCACTGCTGCGATCGAAAGAATACCGCTGCCGCAGCCGAGATCCAATAATGTATCTCCGTTATTGATATACTTTTCGATAAGCTCAAGACAAAGCTGGGTAGTGTTATGCTGCCCTGTTCCGAAGCTGGATGCAGGGTCGATCTCCAGTATCTTTCTGGATTCGTTATCATCGACCTTTTCCCAGGAAGGCTTTATCAGCAGCTTTTCACCTACAGTAAGCGGTTTAAAATACTGCTTCCAATTATTTGCCCAATCTTCTTCCTTAACATTTTTCAGCTCATATTCAAGACGTCCGAAAGAGCCCTCTGCATCTCTCTGCTTCAAGGCTTTGAGCTCCAGCTTTATTGCTTCAAGATTCTCATGCCCCTGAGCGTTTTCCGGAAGATAAACCGTAACTGTTGTTTCGCAGTCTTTAAGGCCCATCAGATCATCGTCGATATAATCCCAGTTTATCGTTTTATCGCTGAGAAATTCGTTGAAATCAGCCGCATCTTTGATGACAAAGCCATTTACGCCCAGTCCGAGCAGCGATCCGGTCAGTGGTTCAATACCTTCAGTTGTAGTATAAATATCTAATTCGACCCAGTTCATAAGCTTTCCTTTCATTTTATAAATATAATAATAACATAAAATTCACTCTTTGTCAATACAAAGCATCAGAAGTTTCTGGTTAAATGTCTTATATCCTCACCGCGGAACATTACAGGCATATAGCATCCGGTAAGCCTGGAAACTATCCTCTCATTATATGTTTTATCGATAAGATCGTTGGTTAGATTAGTCGAGATAACAGTTGAACGACCTGAATTTATACGCGAATTGATTATCTCGTATATAACAGATTCCGTAAAGGATGTTTTGAATTCTGAACCGAGATCATCCAGGAGGAGAAGATCGCAGTTCGTGAGCAGCGACAGAGTATCAGAGTCAGCCCTGCCGAAATGCTCGTTCTCGATCTTTCTCAAATAAGATGAGACCGGACCGAAGACAACACTGAACCCTTGTTCGGAAACAGTTTTAGCGATACATGATGAAAGGAATGTCTTACCCAGTCCTGTTCTGCCGAGAAAGATCAGAGAACCGCTCTCCGGAGTAAAATTCTCGGCAAATCTCCTGCAGGATTCAAGAACTGTTTTCATATATTCTCTTACATTTCCGTACTGTCCGGATACCGGATAGACATCTGTTCTGAATTCACTGAAATCATGGAGCTTCATACCGCTTTCCAGAGTCAGGTCAACAGCAGCATACTTTCTGAGCAGTTCATCAAAGCAGACACAGCGTTTCCCTTCGACGACTCCCCTATCCTTGCAATGCGGGCAGGTATATGGGATTTCGAGATAATCCCTGTCTCCGATCAGTGCTTCTAGCAGATCTTTTGTCTCCTCCTGGGCTTTTAAGTTCTTTTCAGAAAACTCTCTGATCTTCTGAACATAGTTATCTCCGCCATCTTTGAGTATACCGAAAACCTGGGAGGAGGCGCTTTTAAGGAAAGTAACCTGCTTTGCGATCTCAGGATATTTATCGCAGATTTCCTTCTCTCTTCTCTCATGTTCAGATTCAGCTTCTAACCGGCGGCGATCAATTTCGATCTCTGCTCTTTCATATACATTTCTGGAATATCTGTTCATTTCTTTCCTCCGATATTTGAAGGATCAAAGCTGTTTGAAAACCTGACCCACTCATCAATATTATAGGAAGCATCAGTATTGCCGCCCCTGGATTGTTTGCCGGATGAATATTTAGCTCTTGCTTCTTTGGCATCTTTAACTGTATAGATCTTATTGTCCGACCATCCTCTGATTATCTTATCGGTATATCTGAAATCAAACTTGGAAATATTATCCATACAGATTTCGTATGCTAATGCGATAAGGCCTTCGTTCATACCGAGCTGCTGCCAGCTATGGATATACTCAAGCTGCCGTTTTGTAGGTTTTCCGGAGATACCGAAAGATGAGAGGACCTTATTCTCAAAAGATCTGGTCCTCTGCTGACGGATGATCTCAGCTTCTACCTCCGGGTAAGTATCTATACCTCTGGCTATCCAATCTTTTGCTACGGATTCAATATAAGCGATAGAATCCTTTCCGAGATCGTGACAGTAATTGACTATAAGAAGAAGAGACTGAACATCAAGCCCGTAATAATCGGTCAGATTGATGAACCCGATCAGTTCAGAGTGCTTTATATCGCAGCCCTTCAGCTTTTCATACTCGGAAACAAGCATTTTCAATTCGGCAGAGCTCTCAAGACGTCTAGCCAGATCTGACGGATTAAGGGTCAGCCTGGCAGCCGGTTTGACCGGGGTCTCCGCTTTGGGAGCAGCAGCCTGTTCGGCAGGTGCAGAAGCAGCTATAGCTTTAGGAACGGGCGTATTCTCTTCAGAAGTATCTCCACAAGAGATAACCCCGCACCCCGTCCAGTATAATATTGCATCTTTAACCTTTGCTTCATCAAGGCCGGATTGTCTGGATAGTACATCAGTATCTGCCGTATCGGTATCACCTGCAAGAATACAAAGCAAGATCTTGATATAATCTCCGTCGCTCATAAGTAAGTATTTATCAACTACGCTGCAAGGAACATTAAAAAATCTTCCAAAGCGGCTGGGATTGATCTTAATTATCATCATAACACTTCCCGGAATATGTATAAACAATTTAAGTATAACACATTTCCGGTAAGAATTCAAGAGCAAAAAGAGCAAAAAAACAGGAGCCCCCAAAAAAGGCTCCCATTTTAAATTATTTAAGAATTTTTTTCAGATACATCCCTGTATAGGAACCTTTGCACTCAGCGACCTGCTCAGGCGTCCCTTTCGCAACTATCAGGCCGCCCTCTCCTCCGCCTTCCGGTCCGAGATCGATTATATAATCGGCTGATTTTATGATGTCAAGGTTATGCTCGATGACAAGTATAGTATTGCCGGCATCGCAGAGCTTCTGCAGAACATCTGTCAGCTTATGGACATCAGCAGTATGCAGACCGGTGGTCGGCTCATCAAGGATATAGATCGTTTTACCGGTTGAACGCTTGGAAAGCTCAGTTGCTAACTTGACTCTCTGTGCTTCACCGCCCGAAAGAGTGGTTGCTGGCTGACCGATCTTAATATAGCCAAGACCAACATCAAACAAAGTTTCCAGCTTCCGTCTGATCTTTTCATGGTTTTCAAAGAAGCTAACGCCCTCTTCGACAGTCATTTCAAGAACATCATAGATATTCTTACCCTTGAATTTTATATCAAGAGTCTCACGGTTGTATCTCTTGCCCTTGCAGACCTCGCAGGGTACATAAACATCCGGAAGAAAATGCATTTCGATCTTTAATATACCGTCTCCTTCACAAGCCTCGCAGCGTCCTCCTTTGACATTGAAGGAGAACCTTCCGGCATTGTATCCTTTCATTTTCGCATCGTTTGTTTGTGCGAAAAGCTCGCGGATGTCGTTAAACAATCCGGTATAAGTTGCCGGGTTGGATCTGGGTGTCCTGCCTATCGGAGACTGATCTATTGATATGACTTTATCGAGATATTCTGTCCCGAGCATCTCCTTGAAATCTCCTGAACGGATCTTAGCACGGTTCAGTCTGCCGGCAAGCTCCTTATAAATGATCTCATTGACAAGGGAGCTCTTGCCGCTTCCTGAAACGCCGGTAACGCAAACAAACATCCCAAGTGGTATTTCGACGGTAAGGTCTTTCAGATTATTCTGTTTGCAGCCCTTGACTACCAGCTTATGTCCGTTTCCTTTACGTCTTTTTTCGGGGACAGGTATCTTTTTCTTTCCGCTGAGATACTGCCCTGTTACAGATCTTTCGCAGGCTTTTATTTCATCTATCGTTCCGGCACACACTATTTCTCCTCCGTGTATCCCGGCGCCGGGGCCTACATCGACGATATAATCTGCATTATACATCGTATCCTCATCGTGCTCAACGACAATAAGAGTGTTGCCGAGATCGCGCAGCCTTTTCAGTGTTGCAATCAGCTTGTCGTTATCGCGTTGATGCAGACCTATCGAGGGCTCGTCCAGAATATAAAGAACACCCATCAGATATGAACCGATCTGGGTCGCAAGCCTGATACGCTGGCTCTCACCACCGGAAAGCGAGCTGCTGGAACGCCAAAGTGTAAGGTATCCGAGTCCGACGCTTGAAAGAAAACCGAGTCTTTCCTTGATCTCCTTGATTATCCTTTCTCCGATAAGTTTATCTCTTTCGGAAAGCTCCAGGCTGTCAAAAAAGCGAAGCGCTTCATTGATAGATAGTTTACACAGGTCGGAGATATTGACTCCGCCGATAGTTACGGAAAGGCTAAGCTTATTCAGCCTGTCGCCGTGGCACTGAGGACAAGGCTCATCGCTCATGACCTGTTCTATTTCGGCTTTTGCCCAATCGCTGGCTGTCTCTGCATATCTTCTCTCAAGATTGGGTATTATTCCTTCAAAAACAGTCTCATATTCTTTTTTGAAATAATCGTTGCTTCGAGAGATCTTGAGCTTTTGTCCCTGTGTCCCGTATAAAAATATATCTACAGCATCAGGGTCAAGTTCACTCACAGGAACATCCAGCGATACACCGTAGGTATCGGATATCGCCTTGAAATAAGCCATAGCGAAAGAGCTCTCATCGAGATTGTTCCAGCCGCTGGCTTTTATAGCGCCTTGTCTTATAGACAGTTCGGTATTGGGGATAATGAGCGCCGGATCGATCTTTTTGAATATGCCTAGCCCGGTACATTTCTCACAGGCTCCGAAGGGATTATTGAAAGAAAACATCCTCGGAACCAATTCCTCGACAGAAATACCATGCTCCGGGCAGGCATAGCTCTGAGAAAACAGGAGCGGCTCTCCGTCAATAACATCCACGCCTATGATCCCGCCGGTAAGCTGAGATACGGTTTCAAGGCTGTCAGAGAGACGTGATTTTATTTCCGGCTTGATTATAAGTCTGTCTACAATGATCTCGATATCGTGTTTCTGATTTTTGTTGAGCTTGATCTCTTCAGAAAGATCATAAGAAATACCATCGATCCTAGCGCGGACATAGCCGGATTTCCTTGCCTGTTCAAGCTCTTTGCGGTATTCTCCCTTTCGTCCTCTGACTATAGGAGCAAGAAGCTGGATCTTTGTCCCGCCGGGAAGGCTCATTATCTGATCGACGATCTGATCTACAGTCTGACGCGAAATCTCTCTGCCGCAGACAGGGCAGTGCGCGACACCGATTCTGGCGTATAACAGCCTAAGATAATCATAAATCTCTGTTACCGTCCCGACAGTCGAACGCGGGTTCTTGGATGTTGTTTTCTGATCTATCGAGATCGCAGGAGAAAGGCCGCTGATCGAATCAACATCCGGCTTTTCCATCTGCCCCAGAAATTGTCTGGCATAGGATGACAGTGACTCCATATAACGTCTCTGACCGTCCGCATAGATCGTATCGAAAGCAAGAGAAGATTTCCCTGAGCCTGAGAGACCGGTCATAACAATGAGCTTATCTCTCGGTAGAGTAAGATCAATGTTTTTAAGATTATGCTCCCTTGCGCCTTTGATAACTATTTCGTTTGATGCCATAAGAATATCTCCTTGATACTATTTCTCGCCTCTGAGCTCAGCAATCTTATCTCTCAGGAAGGCAGCGTGTTCAAATTCAAGCAGCTTTGCAGCCTCTTTCATCTGCTTTGTCAGTTTATCAATAAGTGCCTCGGTCTCACGCTTTGAGAGCTTGGATTTTTGTCTTGCAGAATATTCGACTTCTTCCTTAGAGGATATCTCGATAACATCGCGGATATCCTTGATGATCGTCTTAGGAATTATACCGTGTTTTTCATTGAATTGCATCTGTATCGAGCGCCTGCGTTCTGTTTCGGTGATAGCGGCCTCCATAGAACGAGTTACGCTATCAGCATACATTATTACTGTACCTTCGGAATTGCGAGCAGCTCGTCCGATTGTCTGAACCAAAGAGCTTTCAGAACGAAGGAATCCCTCCTTGTCGGCATCAAGTATCGCAACAAGAGACACCTCCGGAAGATCCAGACCTTCTCTGAGAAGATTTATACCCACAAGAACATCGAATTCGCCCAATCTGAGATCTCTTATTATCTCCATACGTTCAATAGTATCTATATCGTGGTGCATATACCTGACTTTGATTCCGAAATCCTTGATATAGCCTGTAAGGTCTTCAGCCATTTTCTTTGTAAGCGTAGTTACAAGAACACGCTCATTCTTTTCGACTCTGATATTGATCTCAGAAATAAGGTCTTCGATCTGCCCTTCTGTCGGCCTTACCTCTACGATAGGATCAAGAAGCCCGGTCGGTCTGATGACCTGTTCAACGATCTGTTCCGAATGTTCCTTTTCAAAAGGTCCGGGGGTAGCGGAAACATAGACTGCCTGCCTGACATGGCTGTAAAACTCATCGAATCTGAGAGGCCTGTTGTCAAGGGCAGAAGGAAGGCGGAAGCCATAGTTGACCAATGTCTCTTTTCTGGCTCGGTCGCCGGCATACATTCCTCTGACCTGGGGCAAAGAAACATGTGATTCGTCAACTATCAGCAGAAAATCATCCGGCATAAAATCCAGCAGCGTAAAGGGCACCGCTCCCGGAGAGCGTCTGGCAAGAACACGGGAATAGTTTTCTATTCCTGAACAGAATCCGACCTCTTCCAGCATCTCAATATCGTAATTTGTCCTTTGAGCTATTCTCTGAGCTTCTATTAGCATATCTCTGTCTTTGAAATACTTTATCCGCTCATCAAGCTCCTGCTTGATCTCTTCGATAGCATCGTGCATTTTTTCTTTACCGACGATATAATGGCTTGCCGGGAAAACAGCGGCATGGTTAAGATGGCGGAGAACTTCACCGCTGACGACATTGACCTCGCTGATCCTGTCTATCTCATCTCCGAAAAATTCGACTCTGATGCAGGTATCAGTCGAACCGGCAGGATAGATCTCAACAACATCTCCGCGGACTCTGAATTTATTTCTGACAAAGTTAATATCATTACGCTCATAATGGATAAGCACGAGCTCGGCTATGAGTTTATCGCGGGACTTTTCCATACCCTGTCTGACTGATACGACCATAGACTTATACTCTGCCGGGTCTCCGAGAGAATAGATACAGGAAACAGAAGCGACGATTATAACATCTCTTCTCTCGGTAATTGCAGTAGTTGCAGAGTGTCTCAGCTTGTCGATCTCATCATTGACGGACGAATCCTTTTCAATATACATATCTTTGCTGGGGACATAGGCTTCAGGCTGATAGTAATCATAATATGAGACAAAATACTCAACAGCGTTCTCGGGGAAAAACTCCTTGAACTCAGAACAAAGCTGCGCTGCCAGTATCTTATTATGAGCCAGAACCAGTGTAGGACGATTAACTCTTTCAATAACATTTGCCATAGTAAATGTCTTTCCTGAACCAGTAACGCCGAGAAGTGTCTGCTCGCGGGCACCTTTCTGTATACCTTCGACCAACTTATTTACTGCCTCAGGCTGATCTCCTGAGAGTTTATAATCAGATACGAGCTTGAATCTATCCATAGAGCACCTCAAAAATCACGAACAAAAGTTTGAATTCTATTTAATTATACACCAATTAAGTTAAAAAGTAAATAGTTTTCATGAATATACTTGAAAAAATGACTAAAGAAGTGTAAAATATAATCATATCAAGTCATGAAGGTGAGAAGATGAAAGAACTGATCGTCAATGAAAACGATGCCGGGCAGCGTATGGACAAATTCCTTTCTAAGGCTGTACCGCTGCTCCCTAAAAATCTGCTATACAAATATATAAGATTGAAAAGAATAAAACTGAATGGCAAACGCTGCGAGATCTCAACAAGGCTGTCCTCCGGCGATCTTATCAGTTTATATATCAACGACGAGTTTTTTGAAAAAGACATCGATAAGTCCTATCTTAAAGCACCAGCTGCCCTTGATATCGTGTATGAGGATGAAAATATCCTGCTTGTCAATAAACATTGCGGCCTTGTAGTACATGAAGATGAGAACGGCGGATACGACACACTGATAAACAGGATACTGCATTATCTTTATGACAAAAAAGAATACATACCAGATGATGAGAATTCCTTTATCCCGGCCCTTTGCAACCGTATCGACAGAAACACCTCCGGGATAGTGATATGCGCCAAAAATGCTGAATCGTTGAGGATAATGAACCAAAAGGTCAAAGACAGGGAGCTCGCAAAACGATATCTCTGCATAACTGTCGGTATTCCGGAAAAGAAAGATGCAACACTAAAAGGCTATCTCCGTAAAGATGAGAAGCTAAACCAAGTAAAAGTTGCAAGAGAACCGTTCCAGGATGCCAAAACGATACTAACAGGATATAAGATGATCAAAGCGGACAGAGAAAAGCAACTGGCGCTTCTGGAAGTGGATCTTATCACGGGACGAACTCATCAGATAAGAGCTCATCTTGCATTTGAAGGTTATCCCCTTCTGGGAGACGGGAAATACGGAATAAACAGGATCAATCGGCAGTATAATATAAAGACACAGGCTTTATGTGCCTACAAACTGACTTTTAAATTCACTACCGATGCAGGAAAGTTGAAATATCTTAACAACAAAAGTTTTGAAGTTAAAGACGTTTGGTTCAAAAATCTGATATAATTCAATTATGCAGTATAGACAATAACCTGGTATACGAAATGTTGAATTTGTCGAATTAAATAAAATCTTATTGATTATTTGGATGAAATATGGTATAATCTTTTTATTGTAATTTTTTACATCTAACCCTTTTTCAAGGAGGTACCACCATGATCGGTGACCTGCACTGCCACACAACACTTTCAGACGGCTCCCTCGGGATAGAAGAAGTCATAGCTCAGGCCAAAAGGATGGAGCTCGATGTTCTTGCTATAACAGATCACGATACTCTCTCTTCTTCGGACAGAGCGCAGATACTGGCTGACAGATACGGGATCAAAATAATCCCGGCAGTTGAGCTGTCTGCCTGGGATAAAAAACGAAATATGAAAGTCCATATTCTCTGCTATGCACCGCAGAAACCGGACCGGCTGCAAGGGCTTTGCCTTAAATCCTGTTCAATAAGGACAGAATGTGCGAAGGATATGATCAACAAAGTAATGGAAAGATATCCTATCCCTCAGGACGCTGTAAGAATGTATACAAAGGGCTCAAAGAGCATATATAAGCAGCACATAATGCGTGCTCTTGTCAATTATGGCTACGCTACCGAGCTTTACGGTAAGGTAAACGATATGCTCTTCAAGTATCCTGACGGTGAATGTCTCGTTACAAGAGAATATCCCGATGTCAATTTCGTCCTCGATCTTATCCATTCTTCTAAAGGTATCGCTGTAATGGCTCATCCGTATATGTTTGATAATATCGAGCTGCTGCATGAACTGACCGCGGAATGCAAGCTGGACGGTGTCGAGGTCTATCACCACTCAGCATCAAAGGAACAGCAGGATGAACTGATTGCCTTTGCTCAGGAGCATGATCTTATATGCACCGGAGGCTCGGATTTTCATGGGCTGTATAATGAAGTTCCGACCCATATAGGTCAGATGACCACAGATGCCGAAAACATTGACAAGCTCTTTAAGCTCATTCATCAGAATATGCTTAAAGCTAAGGCTGCGAAGCCCAAGCCGGAATGATAAGGAGTCAGATATGAAAAAGATTTCTTATAAAACAAGGGGCACCTGTTCGACCCGCATTGATGTCGAAGTTGAAGGTGATATAGTCACTAAAGTAACTTTTATAGGAGGATGCCATGGGAACACTCAGGGAGTTTCAAAACTTGCAGAAGGTATGAAAGTCTCTGATGTCATCGAAAAATTAGAGGGCATCGACTGTAAGGGCCGCGGGACATCCTGCCCCGATCAGTTGACCAAAGCCCTGAAGATGCTAAACAAACAATAATACAGAATAGATGGCCCGAAAGCAGTTATAACACCGCTTTCGGGCCAATTTATCTGGTATGGGTTCAGCGCTTTTTGTACAAGACAAGCTCTGGATCCGAGCCGTCTTTTCCGTAAGTGCATACAAGTATGAAGTCCATATTTGCAAGTACACCAAAGCAGCGATCACCACCGAACTCGCTTTCCAACTGGTTTCCAAGATAAGTCGTATTGTCATCAAGGAATCTGACTTTTTTCCCGCTGGGAAGTCTATACTCAAGATTGACATAATTCCCGACAAGGGCGTTGAGCTTTTCGACCTTTGGCATACCTTCTATTTCCAGCGCATTGATCTCCTTGATGAGCTCCTTCTTAAAGTCCTCAAAAGCGCCGCCGTCGCTGAGTTCTTCATATCGTTTCCAATAATCAAGCTTTGGCAATGCTGTTTTCAGATAAGCACGCACTTCATCCTCGGGATGCTCATCACTGACCATGTTTTTGACACAGACTTCGATAAGATCATCAAGATCACTATACATATATTCGCCGTCTGCATAGCACCATTTACAATAGCTTTCATTCATGGAGCCATCCTTTTCCCTGCTTATGATAGGATCTTCCAGCGGCATACCGCAGCATTGACAGTACAGTTTTGCGGGTGAACCCAATAAGGTATTTATAGAAACATCAAATAGATTTGAAAGTAGTTTCAATGTTTCCGTATTCGGAACGGTATCTCCGTTCTCCCATCTTGAAACAGCCTGCCTTGTAACAAACACCTTTTCCGCAAGGGCATCCTGAGATAAACCATTTTGTGTTCGCAATTCATAAAGGATATTTTTAGTTTCCATATAGCATCCCTCCTTGCTTACAGTATATCATATGAGATACTCAACGGTCAAGCAACTGGCTGTTGCTATATTTCTGATCGTTTGAATTCAATCATCATCTAACGTTTTTCTCAGGTCTTTAAAAAAGCTCACATGATTTACAAGCTCGTTAAAGCCGTTCTTCTTATAGAATCTATACGACGGTTTATCGTTGTCTGTCTGAAGAAAGATACCTGCAAGGCCTCGGTCCCGGATATCGTCTTCGATCATTTTCATAAACCTTGACCCGACACCCTGCCCCTGATATTTAGGAGAAACACAGAATTCTTCGAGATCATAATTTGTCCCCTCCCACCAATGGTGGACAGATCCTATCGAGATCGCTGCAAGCTCGCCGTCTATGATAAGACCGTAATTCAAAGAATTAAATGAACAGGACAGATCCCTGATATACGCCATGAGCTGTTCATTATCGCTCCAATCGTCATTCCACGGTTCACCTATAAACGATTCTTTATACAGCTCCGCCATTTGAGGAATATTAGTTTCATCGAGCAATACAAAGCTCTCTGTTCTTTCCATATATCCCGACCCCATTCGCTCAGTTATCATAAAGACACTTTCAAAAATCGGAAGTGCCTTTTATACTTATTCAGAAAAATCAAACCCCTCCGGATAATGCTCCCCTATTATAGTCTTAGCGACTTTTTTTGCCTTATCGAGGGTCTCCTCAGAATCGATCGTCCAGCAGAACAGCTCACACCCGAGCTTTTTGATGTGTTTTACATCACGATCTGTCAGAGTCCTGATATTACAGGAAACAAACTGCGGAGAAGAGATACGCCACATAAAACGCATACCGCCGAATTTACAGGAAATATTCTCGAATGTGTCTTCGTAATGGTCTCTTGTTACAAGCAGGCCGCGATATGTTTCGGGTGAATGGATCTTGAACCAAAGCACCTGCCTGGGGTCAAAGCTCTGTATCGCATAATCGCCATTGTAATTTTTTAAAAAGTTATGGACTCTCTTTTCCAATGTCCATACAGGCGCTCCCCTTTTGATCTCAATCAGCAGAGGCACTTGACCTCTGACAAGCTTCAGAACATCCTTAAATAAGGGAATATGCTCATCAGAGTCAGCAAGAGTCAGCTTGCTTATCTCCTCATAGGTCATATCAAGAGCATCTCTATCGACTCCACACATTCTTTTAAGATCCTTATCGTGCAGAACGATAACTTTTGCATCTTTTGTCAATCTAACATCGAGCTCTATAGGAAGCCCCATCTCAATGGCTTTTTTGAAAGCCGGGATAGAGTTTTCAGGTATACCGTTGCCGTGCAGCCCGCGATGGGCGATATATTTTCCAAAATTCATAGTTTACGCCTCCGATGAATATTATACCATACTGTCAGCTTTTTTTCAAGCACGATAATATCACAGTTTATTCACAAAATAGTTAAAAATAATATCACATATCACACACAAATATATAGTATAATATGGATTGTATCTAAACATCAAAATCATCCCATCTTAAAAAGAAGAAAGGATAGTTAAAATGATAAAAAAATTTGCCGCGATCCTTGCAGCAGTAACGATCACTTGTGTATCTCTTGCATCCTGCGCTGACGGCCATAATTCATCCAGCACGACAGAATCCGCTGCTGCTTCCGTTACCGACGCATCACAGATCACACTTCCTCCTGTCGAGAGCCAGTCCGGCGAAGGGACTGCAAGCCCTGAGCAGCAGGAACAGAAGATCCCCGAGCCTTCTCTTACCGTAGACGGTAATAAGATCGATATTTCTAATTCCGATCTTGTAATGTGCACAGTTGACGGAGTTGATATCGACTTTGAGCTTTTCAGATACTATTTTATGTATACGCTTTACAACAACTATCGTGGTAACGCCGCTGCTATTGCTGCAAGCGAAGATATGAATAAAGCCTTTCTTGAAAAGGTCATGACCTCCATCAAGATCGATAAGGCGACTTCTAAGCTCGCTGCAGAAAACAAGATAGAGCTTACAGCAGATGAGCTGAAGGAAGTCGATGATAAGATCGAGGAGACCAAAAAGAACTACACTTCCGAAGATCAGTTCCAGAATGCTATGAAATCCGCCTACCTTACTCCCGAGATCTACAAGAATCTCCTCATTCAAAACAAGATATATGATAAAATGTATAAGACACTTTTCACAAACGGCGGAAAATATGCGACATCGGCTGAGGAATTCAAGAAGATCGTCAAGGATAACGATAAATACAGCAGAGTCATCCACATCCTTATCCCCTTCTATTGTAAAGCCGAATTGACAGATGAATCTGTTGCATCAGAATATGAGAACTACAATCTTTCCCAGAAGGGCAAAGCCAAGCAAGCTGCATATAACGCTCTCAGCGATGAAGACAAAGCAAAAGTCAAAGAAGAAGCTAAGAAAGTTGCTGATGAAGTCCTTGAAAAAGCCAAAAAGGGCGATGACTTTGCTAAACTCATTACAGAATATGGCTGGGATCCCGGAATGGAATACTCCCCCGAAGGATACTATATTATAAAAGACAACTCCCCGTTTATCAAGGAGTTTACTGACAAGAGCTTTGAGCTGAAGGAAAACGAGATAAGCGATCTTGTTGAATCGTCTGCTTACGGCTGGTTCATAATTAAGAGACTGCCTGTTGATATGGACTATGTTGAGAAAAACCTCGATGCAATGATCGAAGAATATCACAAACCCGCACTCAACAAACTTTACAGCGACACGATCGATTCTCTTAAGATCGAAAAAAGCGAATACATCGATAAGCTCCTTGCTACAAGCATTACATGATAAAGATCCTTAGACCACTCGTCTCTGCGGGTGGTCTTGTTTTTGTCTGTTATATTGACATCTGGGATTTATTCTGATATAATCTATTAGGGGTGTCGATTTGTCTAATGAGAGATTTATCAAAGCGAGAGACAAAGTGATCTGCTCAGAACGGGAGAAAAAGGGTATCGGCACTCTCGGTGAAAAAACTCTGCACGCAGTTCTGAAAAACTATTTTGAGCCAAACGAAGAGAACCATGAGATACCTCTCGGAAAATTTGTCGCTGATATAGTGGGCGAACAGGGAGTAATCGAAATACAGACCCGCCAGTTCAACAGATTGGTACCAAAGCTTGAGAGCTTTCTTGAATACTGCAACGTTACTGTTGTTTATCCGATAGCTGCGGTCAAATATCTTTCATGGATCGACCTCGAGACAGGTGAAATGACTTCCAGACGCAAATCACCGAAAAAAGGCCGGATTTACGATGCAGTAAACGAGCTTTACCGTATTAAGTATACTTTGGATAATCCCAGGATGGGGCTGTGCCTTTGTATGCTGGAGCTCGAAGAGACCAGATATCTCAACGGATGGTCAAGAAATAAAAAGCGAGGCTCAACGCGCTGCGACAGGATCCCCTCAGAGCTGGTAGAAGAGATACGTTTTGAAAAGCCTGAAGATTATGCACTCTTTATCCCGGACGGGCTTTCTGAACAATTCACTTCTAAGGACTTCTCTGCTGCTGCGAAAATCAGCATATCAACAGCTCAGACAACATTAAACCTGCTTAGCTATCTGGGTCTGACAGAAAAATGCGGAAAATCATCCAGGTCATTTCTTTACAGAACAGCTTTACAGGCTCCCGAAAAAGAATTATAACACTACAAAGGTGCATGATATAAAATGAAGATGTTTAAAAGGCTTATAGCTGCGGTCACAGCAGCATTTACAATGCTGACGGCGGTTCCGATCACAGTTTCTGCGGTCACTTTCACACCGACTAACGGTGTAGATGATCAAGGAAAGCCTGTTCCTATTTATCTCTATTCCAAATCTGTTTTTATGATAGATCTGGACAGCGGATCCCCTATAACAGATATAAACAGCGATGAAAAGCTGGCAGCAGGATATCTTACTCAGCTAATGACCTGTGCGATAGTGCTTGACGAATTCAAAGGAAATGAAAAGAGACTTCGAGAGTCCTATGTTTCCGGCGACAGCGCTGCTTATGATGAGCTTTTCAACACAGGCGCTCCTACCGCCGATATCCAGCCCTATGAAGAAGTAAACTATTACGATCTTCTGGTCTCTATGATACTTTGCTCTTCCTGCGAAGCTGCAAATATAGTCGCGACAAATCTTTGCGAAAGCATCTTTGAGTTTACAATCAGGATGAATAACCGCGCATCTGAGCTGGGTATGAATAATACATCCTTCTCTTCCCCTCACGGATTGTTCACTATGCAGAATTACACTACTGCAAAGGATATGTCTATCCTATGCCGGTATCTTTATAATAATTATCCTGTATTTTCGGATATATGCAGCGAAACGATGATAACTCTTGAGCCGACTGAAGACCATACCGAGGGAACAAATATATACAACAACAATCTGATGATAAATCCCTATTCGCCCTACTATTATAAGAATGCCTCCGGCATCAAGGTCTCTTCACAGGAAGATTCCGGGCGTTCTATGGTCTCATGCGCCAGCGAAGACGGCAGCACATATCTGACCGTTACAATGGGAGCACCATTTGAAAAAACCGAAGCAGATATAAAAAAGGGGCAGAACGATCCGGATTCGATATACGGCGATGATTATGTCCAGTATAATATTCTTGATCATACATCCCTTTACAGATGGGCATTCGGCTCACTCGACCATGTAGATTTCATCAACCCGAACAGCGAGATCACAGATGCAAAAGTCGAGTTCGGCGATGGAGCGGATTATGTTAATCTT
This sequence comes from uncultured Clostridia bacterium, assembly GCA_946545645.1. Classification (GTDB taxonomy): domain Bacteria; phylum Bacillota; class Clostridia; order Oscillospirales; family Ruminococcaceae; genus FB2012. Next base: position 131,641 of record CAMNNQ010000161.1, read on the forward strand.
AAGCCTTCCGGCGGGATCAATATACTATGGCCTTCAGATCTTGAAACCTCTGTCGTTAAACATGATGTGACCGTATACAAGAATATCATCGCCCCGGTCGAAAAAGGAGATGTACTTGGAAAGCTAGTCCTGACATATAACGGCGAAGTCCTCAAATCTGTCGATCTGATCGCTACAGCATCTATCAAGCGTTCAAAAAAGAGTTCGACTCTTCGTATCGCAGCCTCATATTTCAGATCAAATGAATTTAAATGGGCTGTTTTCATTATAGTAATGTTGTTTTCTATCTATGGCATCGGATACTTCCTATATTTACAGCTCAAATATCTAAAGATAAACAAAAAATAAGCTGCAAGTTAAGATCACAAAAACGCCCCGTTATATAAACGGGGCGTTTTATTATAGGAGCACATTATAAAGCCATCTGATCATTCCGCTGCTTCCAACTTTTCTACGGCCTTTAACATTATAGCACATTCAAGACGCTTTTTCTGGATCTCACAGGCGATCTTATAAGAAGTATGGATATCACCGGTATAAAGATAATTATTTGCATTGCATCCACCGCTGCAGAAGAATTTTGCCCAGCACTTGATGCAATCTGGTTTTGTATATACGTGTGAATGAGCAAACTCTTTTTTGATATCGTAATTAAATGAGCCGTCATTGACATTTCCCATTTTGAATTTCTCGATACCAACAAACTGATGGCAGGGATAAATATCACCGTCCGGAGATACTGCAACATATTCATTTCCGCTTCCGCAGCCTTTCAGACGCTTGATAGCACAAGGCCCCTGATCAAGATCGAGCATGAAGTGGAAGAAATTTATGAACTTCCCTTCACTTCTGATCTTAGAGATTTTCTCAGCAAGCACCTCATATTCTTTAAAGATCCTTGGGAGATCACCGTCAGTGATTGCATAAGGCTGCTTAGGATCGGCAGTTACAGGCTCGACAGATATCTGCTCGAAGCCCAGGTCATAAAGATGCATCACATCGTTTGAGAAATCAAGGTTGTATTTTGTATATGTACCGCGAACATAATAATCCTTATCTCCGCGCATCGGGACAAATTTTCTGAAATTCTCAACGATCCTGTCATAGCTGCCCGTTCCGTCGACCCTGGGGCGCATACGATCGTTGATCTCTTTGCGGCCGTCAATGGAAAGAACGACATTAGACATCTCATCATTGATGAACTGCATTTTATCTTCTGTAAGGAGCATCCCGTTGGTAGTTATCGTAAAACGGATATGCTTATCGACCTTTTTCTCTTCCTCGCGGGCATAAGCAACTATCTGTTTAACGACCTCAAAATTCATGAGAGGCTCGCCGCCAAAGAAATCGAGCTCCAGGAATTTTCTCTCAGCAGACATTTTAAGCAGAAAATCAATTGCTCTCTTGCCTGTTTCAAGATCCATCAGCATCCTGCCTCCGCCGAAATCTCCGGTAGATGCGAAACAATACTTGCATCTGAGATTACAATCATGAGCTACATGGAGGCACATTGACTTGATAGGCGATGCGACAGAAGTATTAGCATATTTTTCGTAATCGTCCTCAGAAAAGAGTATACCGTCATTATATAACTCTTTTATCTCGGAGTAACATTCTTTGATATCTGTCGGATCATAGAGCTTTGCAAGTTTAGCAAGAACTGCCTCCTGGCATTCATCCTCAAAAGGCGGTTCAACATTATCTAAAAGATCATAAGTCAGATCGTCAATGATATGGACACCGCCGGTATTGACATCAAGCAGGATATTAAAGCCGGAGAGCTTGTATTTATGTATCATACTATTCACCCATTTTCAAATTCGTGCAGAAATCTGCAATAAAAATTAAAGGGACATAACAATGCCCCTTCATATCCTGATAAATAAGGATCAAGCCTCTTTTTCGCACTTCTGATTTGCAACAGTGCAGGAAGTCTTGCAAGCTGACTGACAGGAAGCCTGGCACTTGCCACAGCCGCCCTTAGCAGCAGACGCTTTGAGGTTAGCCTTGTTGATAGTCTTGATATGCTTCATAATGAAACCTCCAAATCTTTATTTTACTTATTATATCATATACACGTCGAACTTATATGAAATATTTATGACGGAACAATAAACATTTTCATATTATGAGCTAAATAAACGTTTTCCGAAAATAAAACAATTTAAAACCGACTGTTTTTGCTGTTTACACCGGCAATTCCACCTACTGCTCCGCATAAGACAACAAATATCAGTTTTGTACTTCCTGCGAGTCCTTCTGAAGAACGAACAAAAATGATGCTGACAACAAACAGAACAAGAAAAATTACGCTCCCGCAAACAGCACCAAGAAGCAGCCCGTTACGCCTGTTCCTTCTGGCACATATAAAACCTCCGCAGTATGCGCCAATGCACAGAGCCGCAGCAGTTACTGCCGAAACCACACCCTCCGGAAGGTCGATCTTAGTCAAAACGAAAGAAAAAACAAGAACTATAATTAGAATAATCAGGATCCCCCACCCTGCTGCAAGCAGCGCCCGAGAAGCAGATAAATGTCTTATATTCCTGAAACGCTTTTGTTTTGTCATAAGAATCCCCTCCCTTTATCCATTGATATGCAGAGAGGGACCGCTATATAACAAAAGCGCCCGAAAAAATCGGACGTTTTCTGAAAAAAATCTGTTCATTCGTCGTGAGTAGTGAGATTCTTGGCGATAGCCCATTTCATTACTCTGATCTTGGAACGATCTCCACCTGTTTCAATTACAACAGTATCATCCTTGATAGAGAAAACGATCCCGACAATACCACCGTTTGTGATGACTTCATCGCCGATCTCGAGATTATCTCTCATTGCAGCATCCTTGCGATCCTGCTTCTTCTGAGGACGGATGATAAAGAAGTAGAAAAAAACGATAACGAGAACGAGCGGGATAAACATTACAAGAGTGCTTCCGGTAGACTGTTCTTCAGCAAGAATTGCAACTAAATTCATTTTACTTCCTCCATATCAAAAACTAAAATTTATTATAACACACATGGAAGAGAAAATCAAGTCTTTTTTTGAAAAATTACTTGTTCTTTATAAATCTGTCAATAGATTGAGCTGCTTTCTTGCCTGCACCCATAGCGAGAATAACAGTTGCGGCACCTGTAACAGCATCTCCGCCTGCAAATACACCGTCTTTAGTGGTACATTCATTCTCATCAACGATAAGGGTCCCTTTGGCATTGGTCTCAAGACCGGGAGTTGTCATCCTGAGAAGCGGGTTCGGAGAAGTACCGATAGCCATAATAACTGTATCGACATCAAGAGTGAAGTCTGATCCCTCGATTGCTTTGGGGCTGCGCCTGCCTGAAGCATCCGGCTCTCCAAGCTCCATCTTAATGCATTCTATTCCCTTCACCTGACCGTTCTCATCCCCGATGATCTTAGTTGGGTTAGTAAGGAGCATAAACTCTACTCCCTCTTCTCCGGCATGATGAACTTCTTCTTTTCTGGCAGGCAGCTCGTCCATAGATCTGCGATAAACGATAAAGACCTTCTCGGCTCCAAGTCTGAGTGCTGACCTTGCTGAATCCATAGCAACATTTCCGCCGCCTACAACCGCAACCTTTTTAGATCTAATAATCGGTGTATAATGATCCTCAAGATAGGCTTTCATAAGGTTTATCCTAGTCAGATACTCATTAGCGGAATAAACTCCGATGAGATCCTCGCCTTCAATGCCCATAAATCTTGGCAATCCTGCACCGGATCCGATAAAGACAGCTTCAAATCCCATAGAGAACAGCTCGTCCACAGAAAGGACCTTGCCGATGACCATATTTGTCATGATCTTTACGCCCAGTTTCTCAAGGCCGTCAATCTCGCTCTGAACGATAGCCTTCGGAAGCCTGAACTCAGGGATACCGTACATCAGAACACCGCCGGCAGTATGGAAAGCCTCGAATACAGTAACATCATATCCAAGCTTTGCAAGATCTCCTGCCGCTGTTAATCCGGCAGGACCAGACCCTACAATGGCGACCTTATGACCGTTATGCTCGCAAACGGTCGGAGCGAGCTCTTTTCCTCTCATATAATCTGCGCAAAAACGCTCAAGTCTGCCAATGCCGACAGGCTCACACTTGATCCCACGAACACATTTGCTCTCGCACTGACGCTCCTGAGGACAAACTCTTCCGCAAACAGCAGGAAGAGCATTTGTCGACCTGATGATCTTATATGCTTCTTCAAACTCCCCTGCTGCGACCTTAGCGATAAATTCAGGGATCCTGACACTTACAGGACATCCGGTCATGCAAGGACGATTTTTACAGTTCAGACAGCGCTTAGCCTCATTAACAGCCTGTTCAGCGGTGTAGCCCTGGGAGACTTCCATGAAATTGCGGGCTCTTACTGCCGGATCCTGTTCTGTGATCGGTGTTTTCTTATTATCCATATTAGGCATTATCTAACACCTCCGGTAAGCCTGCAAACATGATCTTTTTCATGCTCTTTATAAGTCGAGTTCCTGCGCATAAGCTCATCAAAATCCACTTGATGTCCGTCAAAATCCGGACCTTCTACGCAGGCATATCTGATTTTCCCGCCGACTTTGACCCTGCAGCAGCCGCACATACCTGTGCCGTCAACCATGATCGGATTAAGAGAGACCAGGGTCATGATCCCGTAAGGCTCAGTTACCTTGCAAACAAACTTCATCATCGGAACAGGGCCTATTGCAATTACCTCATCGTAATCAGCTCCGCCTTCGATAAGTTCTTTGAGCTTGTTTGTAACAAATCCGTTATATCCGTAGCTTCCGTCATCAGTACAGATATAGAGGTCAGAGGATGCAGCTTTCATCTCTTTCTCAAGGATGATAAGATCCTTGTTTCTGAACCCGGCGATCATATCGACCTGAACACCCATACTGTGAAGTTTCTTGGCCTGCGGATATGCAATAGCGCACCCAACTCCGCCTCCAACTACTGCGATACGCTTAGCGCCGGACTTATATTCTGTTGCTACACCAAGAGGGCCTGCTACATCAAGAATAGAGTCTCCTTCTTCAAGCTGAGCAAGTCTCATGGTAGATGCACCGACGATCTGATATATAACAGAAATAGTACCCTTTTCTCTGTCATAATCTTCTATTGTAAATGGGACACGCTCTCCCAGTTCGTCAACTCGGAGTATAACGAACTGACCCGGTTCAGCTTTTGAAGCAATAAACGGTGCATCAATAACGATGAGGACGACCTGTTCATTGAGCTTTTCTTTTTTCAGGATCTTAAACATCAAACCACTTCCAAAAATAGATTATGCTTATAATAAAACATATTATACTATATTTTTCAGAGGATTGCAAGACCTAAAAGTAAAATATTCATTTTATTATGTCATTTCTGATAGAATTCTTTTAAGCGCGCTCTTTCTTCCTCCGCTCTGTCATTTCCGAAGAAACTGTTATAAGAAAACATAGCAGCACCATCGCATAAATCCAACGCATCAGCCGCCTGTCTGACAACGATACCTTTATCATATATGAATTCATCCTCGGTCATTATCTTATAAGCACCTATACCGATCACCAACTTTTTATTTGACCTGCAGCACATTTCAGACCATACCTTCAAAGTTTCTGAATATGGCTTATACTTATTATTATATCCGAAATAGATCTGAGGGACAATATAATCGCAGAAACCATCCTCACTGCACCAGCGCTTTACATCAGCGAATAGATAATAATAATTGTTTTCTATATTGCCCTGCGGAGCAATACCGAATTCTACAAGGCTGTTTTCTTCTTTGACAGCACGATAGAGCTGGGATACCATTTCAGAGCAATTCTCTGTTCTCCATTCCGAGAGAGACTTGTCAACATTATGTTCAATATAGATTCCAGAATCAAAGAAAGGTTCATTTGTCGGATAGAAATAGTCATCGATATGGATCCCGTCGACATCGTATCCTCTAACTATCTCTGCTACACCGTCGGCAATTAACTGTCTGATCTCCGTGACAGCCGGATTGAGCCAATAATGCCCCGTCTTTTCTACATAAACAACATACTCATCATATCTCTTCGGGTCTGAGAGCCATTCCCCGATCAGAGTTCCTTCCGAGACTGTATTGATATACTGCTTTGTCTCGCATCTCAGGGGGTTTATCCAGGCATGGAAAGATAGCTTGTATGAATGTGCTATCTCGACCATACAGCTTAATGCATCAAACGATTTTCCATTAAACGCTTTTGACTGTCCGTAATACTCTGAAGGATAAAAAGAATCGGAAAATGTCCTGACATGAGCAAACACAGTATTAAACCCGATATCGCAGCAGTTTTTGCAGATCTTATCAAATTCCTTACGAAATGTATCTTCACCGTTGCCAATTATAGGAGCAAGCTCCAGATATGAGACCCAAACTGCCTTCACCCTATTATAGTTAAGAGCTTCATATTTCTGCTCTTTCTGAATGCTCTTTTCTGAGACATACTCCTGACCGATACCAGATGGTCTTGGCGAACACATCATCAATACCGGCTTGTCCTTCCTATCAGCGCATGATGACAACATCAGAACAGCAATAACGAACAGAACGATCCTTTTCATAACGATCCTCCTCATTTATACGATCTGAGACCGAAAAACCGGTTCAATAGATTATACAACCAAAGAGGATAAAATATGCGCTTTGTCAGAAACAAAGCGCATAAAGAGAATTATTTTTCAATGTATTTATCCATAATACCGCAAAAATCAAAGGTGCGGAAATAATCAGAAGGTGTTTCTGCACGTCTTATCATCTTGACACTGCCGTCCTCACAGAGAAGAAGCTCGGCAGAACGGAGCTTACCGTTATAATTGTATCCCATCGAGAAACCGTGAGCACCGGTATCATGGATAACAAGGATATCTCCGATATCAATCTCCGGGAGCATCCTGTCTATGGCAAATTTATCGTTGTTCTCACAAAGGCCTCCGGTGACATCATATTTATGATCACAAGCAGCATTTTCTTTCCCAAGAACTGTTATGTGATGATAGGAACCGTACATAGCCGGTCTCATAAGGTTACAAGCACAAGCATCGCAGCCGATATATTCCTTATAAATATGCTTCTGGTGGATACATTTAGTTACAAGATGTCCGTAAGGAGCCAGCATATATCTTCCGAGCTCTGTGAATATCGAAACATCACCCATTCCGGCAGGTACAAGGACTTCATCAAAAGCCTTATGCACACCCTCTCCAATAGCTATAATATCATTTTCAGGCTTGCCCGGCTCGTATGTAACACCAACGCCGCCGGAAAGATTAACAAACTTAATATCAGCACCGGTAAGATCTCTAAGCTCAACTGCAAGCTCAAAGAGGATTCTGGCCAGCTTGGGATAATAAGCATTTGTTACAGTATTAGAGGCAAGAAATGCGTGGATACCGAAGTGTTTAACGCCTTTGGATCTAAGAATCCTGAAGCCTTCAATGATCTGCTCTTTTGTAAAGCCGTATTTAGCATCGCCGGGATCATCCATTATTCTGTTTTCCAGCTCAAAATGACCGCCGGGATTAAAACGGCAGAAAACAGTTTCAGGAAGCCCGCAGAGGTTTTCAAGGAATTCGATGTGAGTAATATCATCGAGATTTATATAGGCTCCAAGATCAAAAGCTTTCTGCATATCCTCTTTTGGAGTAACATTAGATGAAAACATAATGTCGCTCCCAGAGAAACCGCAGCACTCGCTCATCATAAGCTCAGTCAGCGAAGAACAGTCAACGCCGCATCCCTCTTCTTTCAGGATCTTCAGTATATATGGATTTGGTGTAGCCTTGACAGCAAAATACTCTCTGAAACCTTTATTCCAGGAAAAAGCCTTAAAAAGCTTCCTTGCATTTTCTCTTATTCCTTTTTCATCGTAGATATGAAAAGGAGTCGGGTATTTTTCTATGATCTCTTCCGCTTGCTTCTTGTTGATAAACGGTATTTTCATAATATCATTCCTTCCGACAAAAAAGATATTATTATAATAGCACTTTTGATCATATAAGTCAAGAGAGCTTGGGCAAAATTAACAAAAAGTACAATAAAATGAATTTTTGAAATCTCAATTATTCATTTTCATTAGATTTATATCAGATTGTCTTCAAAAGATCCTGAAAATAAAAGAACAGTGCTATTGACTTGCAAGACATTTAATGATATAATTGGTTTATGGAGGATAATACTATGAAGATAGATTTCCATTCGCATATACTGCCTAAGATCGATGATGGTTCCAGAAGCATCGAAGAATCTGTTGAATTGCTGGATATGATGGCCGAAGACGGAGTCGACATTGTCTGCGCAACACCGCATTTTTACAGCCATAAGATCAGCATCGACGGCTTCATCAACCGTCGGAATGAAGCTTATGAAACGCTGAAGCCGTATATAAAGCCCGAGCATCCGAAGATCCTTCTTGGTTCAGAGGTGCTTTATAATCACTCCTTAATAAGCTGTGAAGACATTAACAAGCTCTGCCTTGAAGGAACTGATTATTTGTTATGGGAAATGCCCTACACAAAAATCACCAGCGGTATCGTCGATGACACTGAAATGCTTGCCGGGAGCAACAAAATAAAGCTGATGATCGCACATATCGAACGTTATCTGAACTTTACTTCCTACGATGAGCTTGCTTCACTTATGAGCCTCGATGTTATTGGCCAGATAAATGCCGTTTCCCTTACAAGATTTTCCGGCAGAAGGCTCTGCAAAAAGCTGTTCGCTGACAGCTTCGTTTATATTCTCGGAACAGATTATCATCGTCCAAGTTCAGATCATGTTCTCCTCGGAGAAGCAGAAAACATCCTTAAAAAGAAATTTGATGAACGCATGATCGGAAGGATCGCTGAGAACGGAAGCAAGATTCTCGAAAATAAGCCAATTTATGATCTGAAAGCACTTTGATACTCGTAGAAAATTGCTATTGACAAATTACGACAAGTATAGTATAATAACAATGTTATAATTTAATACCTTATCAAGAGTGGCTGAGGGACAGGTCCTATGACGCCCGGCAACCTGATCTGATGATCAAGGTGCTAATTCCTGCGGTATTATTCCGAGAGATGAGGAAATTCGATTTTCAGGCGTTTCGGAATAGAAGCGCCTTTTATTTTTCCTTCGGTATTGATTATAACAGATATATAATATCATACCGCAGCTAAGCTGCATAGAAGGAGGACACCATGTCTAAATATCTTTTTACATCAGAGTCGGTCACAGAAGGTCATCCTGATAAAATCTGCGACCAGATATCAGATGCGATCCTTGATGCGATGCTTGCACAGGATCCAATGTCAAGGGTCGCTTGCGAAACCGTTACAACTACCGGAATGGTAATGTGTATGGGGGAGATCACAACAAAAGCAAGCGTTGATATCCCGCAGATCGTCAGGGACACTGTTGTCGGTATCGGCTATGACAGGGCCAAGTACGGGTTCGACGGACATACCTGCGCTGTTATGACAACTATCGATAAACAGTCTCCTGATATTGCTATGGGCGTAGATAATGCGCTGGAAGGCAGAGAGAATAATGCTTTTGACACCGGAGCCGGAGATCAGGGTATAATGTTCGGTTTTGCTTGTGATGAGACACCTGAACTTATGCCTATGCCTATCTCCCTGGCACACAAGCTGGCTATCAAACTGACAGAAGTAAGAAAGAACGGCACATTACCCTATCTCAGACCGGACGGCAAAACTCAGGTCACTGTTGAATACGTTGACGGCAAGCCCTCAAGGATCGATGCTGTTGTTGTTTCTTCTCAGCATGATGAGAACACACCCCTTGAAAAGATCAGAGAGGATATTATCTCGAAAGTAATTAAAACCGTTATCCCTCCCGAACTCCTTGACGATAATACAACATATTATGTAAATCCTACAGGACGTTTTGTTGTTGGCGGACCACAGGGCGACAGCGGCCTGACAGGCAGAAAGATCATAGTTGATACTTACGGCGGTTACGCACGCCACGGCGGCGGCGCATTCTCCGGCAAAGATCCCACAAAAGTAGATCGCTCTGCAAGCTATGCTGCTCGATATATCGCCAAAAACATTGTAGCTGCCGGTCTTGCTTCTAAATGCGAAGTCGAGCTCGCATATGCGATCGGTGTTGCCCACCCTGTTTCCATTCTTGTCGATAGCTTCGGGACAGGAAAAGTCAGTGACGAAAAACTCGCTGATGCTGTAAAGAAAGTCTTTGATCTGCGTCCTGCTGCAATAATCCGCGATCTTGATCTCAGGAAGCCGCAGTATAAGCAGCTTGCAGCTTACGGACATATTGGCCGTGAAGATCTGGGTGTTGCTTGGGAAAAGACCGACAGAGTTGATACTCTGCTGGAAGCTGTTAAGTAACATCGTAATAACAAAGAGGCTGTTGCAAACTGAAGAAATCAGTTTGCAACAGCCTCTGTTTTTCTATAAGAAGATCACTTTTTAACAAACTCAAAAGAAGAGCCGTCAAACAGTATGAAAATAAGAACAACTGAAGCGGCAGCTATCAGGACAGCAACAACAAGACCGAGAATCGATTTTTTTGACACAGAAAAGCTTGTTGAGCTCTTCGGGAGCATACCTGTAGCCCTGAGTGCCTGTGCAAGAGGCTTGTAAAGAATAAATGCAACAGCAGCATTGAGCATACCCTTGATAACATTGAAAGGCAAAAGCAGCTTAGGAATCATTCCTGCAACAGTCTTCATATCGGTATGAGTGTAGATCGGCGTGATAAGAATATTCATAATAAGCATAACAGCCGTCATACTGAATACCGCGGCAACAAGACCGATGACTGCTCCTTTATATGTCTTGTTGAACTTATAAATGAGCGAAGCAGTTACAGCGAAAGAAGCGCTGCCGGCAAAATTCATCAGTGCGCCCCAGAATCCGGTATCGGAAATGGTAATGAGCTCAAGCAGCGTTTCTGCCAATGCAACAGCAACGGCAGCTAACGGTCCGAAGATGAAACCGGACATCGTAATAAAGACATCCTTGAATTCAAGCGTCAGAAACTGTACCTTAATCCTGAATACGAACAAGCAGACATAGCCGAGAGCAATGAACATCGAAAGGATGGTCATCTTTTTTACGTTGAAACGGTTACTGCCGTTATTAGCAGAAACAGATTTTACAGACATTGTTTATTCCTCCAATAATAAAATTATTAGGAGAAACAGCGGGAAAATGAAAAGCCCCCGAACTAAACGGGGGCTTATGTTCCATAAAGAACCGTCGTTTCTTCCATCCGGACTTTTACCGTCGGTATCGGAATTTCACCGATTCAGCGCATTTCTGCGGTCGAGGACTATAACCTCCGGTGTGGACTTTCACCACCCCTGAAACTTTAAAATTATTAAGTTTAGACTAAGATCATTCTTCAGACTCGTCATCAAAATCGAACTCGAGATTTTCACCGCAGTTAGGGCAATCGATCGAGCCATCCTTGATGATCGCTTCATTGAGCATTATGGTGTCGCCGCAGCTAGGGCAAACGCACTCATACATGGCATCCTCAAAGTCATCATCATCGTCGTCATAATCTTCGTCTTCATCATCATACTCGTCGTCATCTTCATAAAGATCATCTTCGAGCTCACCTAGATCCTGATCAATAGCATCGATAAGCTCAACAGCCTCATCGACCTCTACTGCAAGATCCTCAACTGAACCGGCGATCTCGTCAAGAACATCGGCAATGACCTTCAGGACTTTGCCCTGATCGGTACTATCGTCGATCTTGAGACCGTCCATCAGACCTTTGAGATAAGCAACTTTACTTTTAAGCTCCATAATTATCCTCCTTCAGTGAGAATATCAAGCACGCTCCATATACTCACAGGTACGAGTATCGATCCTGATCTTATCACCGATATTGATAAAGAGCGGGACCTTTATCTCAGCACCTGTTTCAACAGTTGCAGGCTTGGTAGCATTTGTAGCGGTATTTCCGGCAAGACCGGGCTCTGTCTCTGTTACTTCAAGATCAACAAAGAAGGGAGGCTCAACACCGAATACCTTGCCTTTATAGGAAAGGATCTTGCAGACCATGTTCTCCTTGACAAATTTGAAGTTATCAGAAAGCTCGTGAGCATTAACAGGAACAAGCTCATAGCTCTCAGGATCCATAAAGTAATAGAGATCTCCGTCGTTATAGGAATACTCCATGTCTTTTCTCTCAACAAATGCTGTCGGGAACTTGGCGGTCGGGTTATAAGTCTTTTCAATAACGGAACCGGAAATAACATTCTTTACCTTTGCTCTTACAAATGCAGCGCCTTTTCCGGGCTTAACGTGCTGGAATTCAACGATCTGCATTACATTTCCGTCCTCCTCAAATGTAACACCGTTTCTGAAATCGCCGGCAGTGATCATAAATAATACCTCCATTAAAATATTATGCCGCTAGATAGGCAAGCGATACTTTTTTATATACAAAAATACCCTTATAGTTATTTTACCTTATTTCGAGAGATTTTTCAAGTGTTTTAACAGTATTTTGCGTTACATTCATAATTTATTTACATTAAGCCCTTCAAATAACAATTAGTTCTTTGGGAGATTCGGTCATATTAAAGCAGCCATCTTCCCTTACAACTACGAAATCTTCGATCCTGACACCGAACTTCTCAGGGAGATAGATACCGGGCTCGACAGTAACGACCATATCAGCCTGCAAGATATCCTCGCTTACAGGTGAAGCAAAGGGCAGTTCATGTATATCCATCCCGACACCGTGACCGAGCGAATGACCGAAGCACTGACCGTATCCTGCATCTGTGATCATCTTTCTTGCGACTGCGTCAAGCTCAGAAGCCTTTATACCTTCTTTTACGGCATCCAAAGCCGCAAGCTGGGCTTTAAGAACAGTATCATAGACCGTCCTCATCTCTTCTGTCGGCTCACCAAAGCACACAGTTCTTGTCATATCGCTATGGTAGCCGTTTACAACGGCACCGTAATCCATAAGTACAAAGTCTCCGGACTTGACGGTGTCATAACCCGGTACTCCGTGCGGCATAGAGGTATTCTTTCCAGTAAGCGCGATAGTATCGAAAGAAAGAGCCTCGGCGCCATTGAGAAGCATATAGTTATCAAGCTCAAGCTGTATCATTTTCTCGGTAACTCCGGGAATTTTGATATATTCAAGGATATGATCAAAGGCTTTCTCAGCTATACGCTGCGCCGCGATCATGGACTCTATCTCCTCGCCTCGTTTGATAGATCTAATTGAACGGATAGTATCAGCCAGTTCATCAGAGCTGTCAACTTCGCAGGGCAGTTTTTCAAGATAATTATTTAGCTGAGATACAGTAGTTTTGGAAGCATCTACAGAGACCTTTACAACCTCATGCTTTTCAATAAGCTCATTGATCTGCTCATATAGCTTCTTCTGTAAAATGACCTCGCAGGAAGTAACGGTTTTACGAGCTTTTTCAATATATCTACCGTCGATGATTAAATAGGCAGCATCTCCGAAAACGACAAGGGTCCCGGCGCTGGAACGCATACCTGTAAAATACCTTCTGTCGGTATCGTCAGTAATAACTGCACAATCGGTAAATGTACCGATCTCACTCATAAGCATATAGAGCGGCGAAAGATCACACATCTGCATTCTCCTCTTTCAGCATTTTATGTAACGCTTCAACAGCCAGGATATAGCTTTCTTTACCAAATCCAATGATCTGCCCGACACAGACCGGAGCTATAACAGATCTGTTCCTGAATTCGTCTCTGGCATGGATATTGCTGAGATGGACTTCAATGACCGGGACCTTTATAGCGGCAATTGCATCACGAATAGCATAGCTGTAATGTGTATACGCTCCTGCATTAAGGATTATACCATTATAATTCTTTCTTGCAACATGGAGCTGATCTATGATCTCTCCCTCATGATTGGACTGAAAGATCTCGCAATACATACCGCAGTTCAGGGCATATTCGGTAATCTCGGAATTGATGCTGTCAAAGGTATCGGTCCCATAGATCCCGGGCTCTCTTTCTCCGAGAAGGTTCAGGTTCGGGCCATGGATAACAAGTATCTTTTTCATTATTTTTCCTCCTGTCTGAATTTGTTATAGCAGCGCTTCATAACAAGCGCATCTTCTGTCTGTGTCCCGGCACTCTCGCATATAATAACCGGAGAAAGATCCTTTTTAGCGATAAGCTCCATAAGCATCAGATGATCAGGGCCGAAGCTGTCCCCTTCAACAAAAGTCAGATGGCGCTTTTCCCCTCCCGGAACAGTATATTCGATCTTAGAAAAATGGCTGTGAAAACATTTGAGTCTGTCAGAACCCAGCTTGTTTTCGATCGCTTCAAAAATGGATTCGTAATCGGATTTGCTTTTTATCCCTCCGAATGTCCTGGCATTCAGATGTCCGAAATCTATGCAGGGCAAAAAGCTGTCATCCAGACAGCACAATTCAAGCACTTCTTGAAGATCTCCGAGTTGATTGACTTTACCCATTGTTTCCGGACAAAAATGAATATGCCCGAAACCAAGGCCGAGTGCTTTTTCTCTAGCGCGAATCAAGGTATCTTTAGCCAATATCAATGCTTCATTTCTAGAAATTTTTGAGCACGAGCCGCTGTGGATAACTATCCTGTCAGCTCCGAGCATATCTGCTGCCTCACAGGACTCTATGATATAATCGATGCTCTTATCTCTCTTTTCAGGCTCAATACTTGAAAGAGATATGAAGTATGGAGCATGCAAAGATAGAGTAATACCGCATATTTCAGCTTTGCTTTTAAGAGAAGCAGCCATGTCTTTGCTGACTCTGACTCCCCTCCCGCACTGGTATTCATAATGATCGAGTCCGATATTCTTCAAATATTCAGGCGCAAAAACAGTAGAACGGTATTTTGCAGAAAAGCTGTCTGAATTTCCTGCCGGGCCGAACCGAGCTGTCATTTGAAAACACGCTCCTTCTTCGGCAGAAATGGTTTCTCGCAGGCTCTTTTGAATCTGAAAGGAAGACTTGTTTCCGCCTCAATAGGGAACACAAAAATCGAGCGGATGCCTTTCAGGTTCGACCCAAGAACATCTGTAAAGATCTGATCTCCGACCGCCGCAACTTCCCTGTTTGTGAGGCCCATTCTCGTGACAGCCCTACTGTAACCAAATGTCAGCGGCTTTTTGCCATCGCATTCAAAATCCAATCCGAGCTGTTCTGCAAAGGGTCTTACTCTGGGAGGATGATTGTTTGAAACGATCATAAGCCTGATCCCGGCCCTTTTCATCCTATCCAGCCACTCCAAAGAAGAGCTCGGCGGGATGGGATTATTATGTGTAGTCAAAGTATTGTCAAGATCAAGGATCAGCCCTTTTATCCCTTTTCGCCTCAAGAATTGAGGGGTAATGTCCCCGACCTTATCAAAAACATAAGTTGGCTTGAGAAACATAATTTACTCCTTAAAAGAAAAGGCGGACAATCATTGCCCGCCTTTAGTTACATATTAGTATTTGCGCTTACGAGCAGCTTCGGACTTCTTCTTGCGCTTTACCGAAGGCTTTTCATAGTGCTCTCTCTTACGGACCTCTGCAATAACGCCGTCTCTTACGCAGGATCTCTTAAATCTCTTAAGAGCGGTATCCAGAGTTTCGTTCTTTCCAACACGGATCTCAGCCAAAATTATTCCCTCCCTTTTACACCGTTGACAGAGGCAATATATCGGCTCAGCAAGGCTTTCGATGAATAGTGAAGGTAAGTCTGCAACGCAAACTATTACGACCCCAATGCCTGTTTACTCGGCTTGGTGCTCTGTCAATCCAGCCTTACTGATACTAAGCCAATATGATTACAACTAACATTATACTATAATGATGCTCTGATGTCAAGTAGTTTTATAAAAATATGTAAAGATTTTTTAAGCGCTTAGGAAGAATTGACAAAATATAGGTTATTTTGCGACGATATTGACAAGTCTGCCCTTGACATATATCTCCTTAACAATAGTCTTGCCCTCTATGGCTTTCTTGACCGTCTCGTCGGCCTTTGCAGCCGCAACAGCTTCTTCCTGAGAAATATCAACAGGAACTAAGAGCTTGCACTTGAGTTTTCCGTTGACCTGAGCTACAATCTCGATAGTTTCCTCAACCAGATGAGACTCATCATAAGCAGGCCATTTCTCATAAGCGATTGTATCCTGATGACCCATAATGCTCCATATCTCCTCGCATATATGAGGAGAAACGCATGAAAGCATCTTTACGAGCCCTTCAGCGTATTCTCTCGGGCAGCTCTCCTTCTTGTAAACAGCATTTACGAAAATCATCATCTGAGCGATTGCAGTATTAAATGCAAGGTTTTCAAAGTCCTCAGAGACTTTCTTTACAGTTTCATGGTAAACCTTATCAAGAGCCCCATCGCTTTCTGAGGTCAGATTTTTCTCCTCTGTAAAGAAATTCCAGACTCTGTTAAGGAACTTCCTTGCACCCTCAACGCCGCTCTTGCTCCAGGGCTTGCTAACCTCAAGAGGGCCCATGAACATCTCATAGAGCCTGAGAGTATCCGCACCGTATTCCTTGACGATATCGGAAGGATTTACTACGAATTCAGGGAAACGCTTACCCATTTTGATGCCGTTCTCACCAAGGATCATACCCTGATGCACCAGCTTTTTAAAGGGTTCCTTTGTAGGAGCCAGACCCTTATCATAAAGAAATCTGTTCCAGATACGAGAATAGATAAGATGACCTACTGCGTGTTCAGGCCCGCCTATATACAGGTCAACTGGCATCCAATGCTTTAAAAGCTCCTGATTTGCAAATTCTTTATCGTTATCCGGGTCGATATATCTGAAATAATACCAACTTGAGCCTGCGCTTCCGGGCATTGTTGAAGTCTCGCGAGTGCCTTTAATACCGTTTTTATCGTATTTTTTCCACTCTGTAGCATTTTCAAGAGGCGCTTTGCCGTTTTTGCCTTTATAATCATCGAGCTCAGGAAGGACAAGAGGCAGCTCACTGTCATCAAGAATATGTATCTTTCCATCATCGCAATGAACAACAGGGACAGGCTCACCCCAATAGCGCTGACGGGCAAATATCCACTCGCGGAAATGATAATTGACAGTGCGCTTTGCTATACCCATCTTCTCAAGTTTTACTGTTATTGCTTCCTTAGCTTCCTCAACAGTCATCCCGGTAAACTCTTCTGAGTTTATGAGCTTATAGCCCTTTCCAAGATATTCTGTCTTTTCCATAGCAGCCTTTGAAACATCGATATGCTCATCCTTACCGTCGATGACCTGGATCATATCGATATTATGGGCAACTGCATATTCAAAGTCACGCTGATCATGGCTCGGAACAGCCATAACTGCACCTGTACCGTAGCTTGCAAGCACAAAATCTCCGATAAACATACGAACTTCTTTACCGTTGACAGGATTTATACAGGTAACTCCTTTTAGTTCGCAGCCGGATTTGGTCTTATTGAGCTCGGTACGATCCATATCGTTTTTCTTCTTAGTCTCATCGATATAAGCCTGGACTTCCTCGCGGTTCTGGACTCTGTCAAGCAGGCTGGCAGTTATGTCCCCTTCAGGAGCAAGCACCATAAAAGTTATACCGTAGATTGTTTCAATACAGGTCGTAAATATCGAGAACTTCCCGCCTCCGACGATATTGAATTCTACCTCGACTCCGGTAGATTTACCTATCCAGTTGCGCTGCATAGACTTTGTAGACTCAGGCCAATCTATCTCATCCAGGCCTTCCAGCAGTTTCTCGGCAAAAGCAGGCTGATCTATTACCCACTGCTTCATATTCTTTCTTACAACAGGATATCCGCCACGTTCTGATTTACCGTCTATGACTTCATCATTGGAAAGGACCGTTCCAAGTTCCTCACACCAATTGACTGGCATATCGATATATTTAGCATAACCGTCAAGATAGAGCTGCTTGAATATCCACTGTGTCCATTTATAATATGAAGGATCAGAAGTCGCGATCATCTTTGACCAATCGTAGTCAAAGCCGAGCTCCTTGAGCTGTTTTGAAAATGTGTCAATATTTTTCTGAGTAAATCCATTAGGATGATTGCCTGTCGTTACTGCATACTGCTCGGCCGGAAGTCCGAATGAATCATACCCCATCGGGTGCAGAACATTATATCCCTGCATACGCTTCATACGGGATACTATATCCGTTGCAGTATAACCCTCGGGATGGCCGGCATGAAGACCTACTCCGGAAGGATAAGGGAACATATCAAGGGCATAGAATTTCGGCTTACTGAAATCCCAAACATCCGTTTTGAACGTTTCGTGCTCCTCCCAATACTTCTGCCATTTTTTTTCGACTGTACTGTGATCGTACTTCATTTATTATCATTCCTTTGCAAAAAATAATAGATTTAGCGCTAATTCAGAAATCCCATTTTGTCTTTTCATGAGCAATATTATTAAGATATTCTTTTGTATAGCTGTCTTTGATGATCCTAAGATAATTATAGTAAAGATGTCTGATAAAAGTTGATGCTCCGAAAGCCAGCATTATCAGGGCAACTATATCGAAGATCTTACCAAAGAAAGATTTGAGTCCTATCTTCCATCCGACGAGGTTTTCTATAACAACTCTCAGATATCCCATAGGTCCTGTCCGAAACAGGGCAAATAAAGTCCCGCCCAATATAGGCAAAGCTCCGAGCAATAAGAATGCGATAAAGAAGCTCTTGCAGAACTCCGGTTTGATCAGCATTGCAGTACCGCAGAAGATGCCTGCAATAATTCCGATCGCAATAATGATATTCGGTGCGCCGAAGCTCTTTCCCTCCATAAAGAATGAGAGAAATGATACTACAGCTCCGAACACAGCCGAAACAGTAATGATGCTTCGCCCGGCTTCACGTATCGTCCTCTTACCTTCTTCGGCAATATCGTCATCATCGTTCCTCAAAAAAGGTACATCTTTAGCCATGTCTGAAAAATTCCTTTATATCTTCATCCGCTACCAGTCTGTATGCACAGATCAAGTCTATAACCCCCTCACCAAGATAGATGAGATGTCGGTTTAATCCGAAGTTTGAAATATTATCCTTCAGATGAACTATTACCATCACTGCAAGGACCGCAGCGGTAATATAGTTCATAAACTTCAGACGGCTCAGCATACAAACACCCAGACCGATAGAAACTGCCAGCATCAGTATATTGGTAAACCCATGATCCAAAACAATATTAACGATAGACTTTATTATCATATACCCCGCTATCAATCCACACAGGTTCCTTCCGTTGACAGAATGGCCCATAAATATCACCCCTATGTAAATCAATTCTTACTCTTTGATTATGTATTCAGAAATATCTACCTCTTCGGCATCCTTCCAAAGCCTTTCAAGATTATATGTATCTCTTGTCTCCTTATAGAAAACATGTACGATCACCGAACCGTAATCAATAGCGATCCAGCTTGCATTCTGATATCCTTCCATGCGGAGCGGCTCAACGCCGGATTGCTTCAACCGGAACTCGACCTCGTCAGCAAGAGCTTTTGTCTGTGTGTTCGATGTACCGTTAGCGATAACAAAGTAATCCGCAACAACAGTGATGTCCTTGATGCACAAAAGTTTGATGTCCTCCGCTCTTTTTGAATCCAGAGCCCTTACGATAGTTTCAAGCATCTGCTTCTGTTCCATATTAGTCCTCCTTCTTTTTCCTGATCTTTATAAAGCTGTTATAACATTCAAAAGTGCAGGCAGGGATAGTATTCTCCTTTCCGACAGAATCTGAGATAGAGAATTTAAGTGCTTCCAGCATAGCTTTATCAAGCCCTTGCTCTGCATACTTCCTCATTTTCTTTACATCCTTGTAATCCCTGTCTTCAGATATTAGATCGGCAATGTAGATTATCTGCGAGAGCTTATCCATATTCCCGCATCCGACAGTATGATATCTTATCGCTTTAACGATCTCAGGGTCATTGATCCCAAGGATCTCCTTAACATATACTGCTCCTGCAACAGCATGAAAAAGCGGCAGTGCGCTTTTTTCGATATCATCCACATCAAGATCACATTTATTAACAAGAGCTAGCTGATCAGCCTGGGGCATTTCCTTGCAAACATCATGCAAAAGCCCTGCGATATATGCTTTACCCTCATCCTCGCCATAAAGCCTTGCCAATCTGACTGCTGCATCTGCAACGTTAAATGAATGCTGAGCCCGTTTCTTGGAAAGCTTTTCTTTTATCAGATCCTTGTAATCAGCCAGCTTTTTCTTATCATTGCTTAAATCCTGATTGTATCCGTAAAGTTTTTTATCTTTGATATAGTTTACAACTTTTTCACTCAGATAGCAAGACGGATCATCTCCGTTTTTAAATGCGTCTCTTATAAACGTTGAAGACAGTTCCATAGGTTTGACATTTACGGAAATGATCTTATGCCCTTCTGTCCTTAGAGCTGAAGCCTTTGCTTCAAGCTCAGCACAGCTAATATCGTTATCACGAGAGATAGAGATAATTCCTGTTATCGTTAGAATCTCATCAGCTTTGTACCATGTATCAAAGCAAAGAAGCTGATCGCTTCCCATAATGAAATACATCGGCATATCAGGATACAGCTCCCTGAAATGCTTTACTGTATAATATGAATAGCTTTTCCCCTCAGAATTGATCTCAAAATCAGACACTTCGACCGAAGGAAGATCTGAAAATGCGAGTTTACACATCTCAAGCCTGTCTTTTGGCTCTGTCATTCCGCT
This sequence comes from uncultured Clostridia bacterium, assembly GCA_946545645.1. Taxonomy (GTDB): domain Bacteria; phylum Bacillota; class Clostridia; order Oscillospirales; family Ruminococcaceae; genus FB2012. The sequence continues at coordinate 152,382 of CAMNNQ010000161.1, forward strand.
GGCAGACTTGTGAGGAGGAATCTTAGCCGGGATTACAAACAGTTTTTCAAATTCCACAGCATCAAGAGCAGCTTCAAGTATGTATCTGTGTCCAAGATGAACAGGGTCAAAAGTGCCGCCGAAAATACCTATTGCCTTGTTCATTTGCTTTTAAGCCTGATAACAGGCTCTTTCTCATTCCGTTTATAAAGTATAGCCTTAGAGCCTATGACTTGAACAACATCGGCGCTTATCTTCTCCGCGATCTCGGCGGCGGCCTCCTTAGCAGTGTAAAGCGAATTATCAAGCACCTTGATCTTTATCAGTTCATGTACTCTCAGATAGTCATCGATCTGAGCGGTCTGAGTATCACTTATACCGCCCTTGCCGATTTGAAAAGATGGCTCAAGTGAGTTTGCAAGAGCTTTAAGCTCAGCTCTTTGCTTTGGTGTAATCATAGATCTATCCCTTTCAGTTTTTCAATAAGCATCTCCAGAGCTTTTGCTCTGTGAGAAACGCGGTTTTTTTCATCCGCAGATATCTCTGCGAAACTATGATCTCCGAACATAAAAATAGGATCATATCCGAAGCCGTTTGTCCCTCGGAAGCCATACCCTATCCTGCCCTCACAGCTTCCCTGCACTGAAATCTCACGGCCGTCCTGCAAAAGAAGGCATATTGCACAGATAAATCTCGCTGTTCTCTTCTCGTCAGGAACATTATTCAGCTTTTCGAGTATCCTAGCAGAACGGCCTTCAGCTGTTTCAATCCCTTCGTATCTCGCAGAATAAATCCCCGGCTCTCCTTCAAGAGCATCGACAACTAGTCCGCTGTCATCAGCCAGGACTGCACAGCCGGCAGCATCGAATATAGCTTTTGCTTTTATTTTAGAATTCTCGGCAAAGCTGGAGCCATTTTCCTCAGGTTCCATAAAGATCCCAGCCTCGTTCTGAGAAAGGATCTCAAACCCAAGCGGTTCAAGTATTTCTTTATATTCTTTGATTTTTCCTTTGTTATTGCTTGCAATTATCAGTTTCATGCTCCACCGCCGTTATTCATTGAAAGTAACTCTGCTCTTTTTGAATTTTTCCCGGGATTTCATTGTCTTTTCCGGTGTCGGGGACACGATGCACAAACTGTTATAGTACACGTTGAAATTATACTCGTTTGTTGCGGTGATAACGCTGAGACCAATCGAATTATTTACATCGCAGCCGACGAATTCGATCTCTGAAACGTGTCTTGAACGAAGAAAATCAATTATCTCGTCCATCTGCATAACATCAGGTTTGCTGCGCTCATAAAAGTTTTTACCGACGAGCTTCATTTTTTCGACCGACTTTGCTTCATGCGTTCCGGATTTCGGAAGAGCTCCGAACAAGCCGCCGATACCCTTGGCGATGCTTTTGAAATAAAAAACTTCATCCGGAGCGTAAGCAGCGATCCTTTTATTTATCTCATCTATCAAACGTTCTGTATTATATCGGTACTTCTCGGTATTTCTTCCGCGTCCGACATAGATCTCCTGCATATCAACAACAAATAATACTTTATCCATCATTTCCACCCATTAAATCATTCTTTGTTACTCAAACAATGCGTCTACGAACTCCTTTGTATTAAAAGGCTGAATATCATCGATCTTTTCTCCGACAGTAACAAGTTTTACAGGTACTTTCAGATCATCGGTGATGCTGATAATAATGCCTCCCTTTGCTGTACCATCCAGCTTGGTAAGAATGATCCCTGTGATATCTGCGACCTCATTGAACTGTTTTGCCTGATTAACAGCATTCTGTCCAGTTGTAGAATCAAGAGCCAGCAGAACTTCAAGAGCACAGCCCTCAGCTTGCTGGTGTACGATCCTGGAGATCTTTTTGAGCTCTTCCATAAGGTTTTTCTTGTTATGGAGTCTCCCGGCAGTATCGCAGATGACTACATCGGCATTTCTGGATTTCGCAGCAGTAAGCGCATCGAATACAACCGCAGCTGGGTCTGATCCTTCGTTATGTTTTATTATATCAACACCTGCACGCTGTGTCCAGACTTCCAACTGATCTATTGCTGCAGCTCTGAATGTATCGGCGGCTGCAACTATGACCTTCTTGCCTTCATTATGCAGTTGGTAAGACAGCTTCCCGATGGTAGTAGTCTTTCCGACTCCGTTTACACCTATTACAAGGATCACAGAAGGCTTTGTTGAAAGGTCAAGAGGTACTTCTTCACCAAGCATCTCAGCGATAATATCTTTCAGAAGATCTCTTACTGCAAGCGGGTCTGTAATGCCGTCTGCTTTGACGCGCCTTCTGAGCTCTTCACAGATCTTTTCTGCCGTAACTACTCCGATATCAGAAGTTATAAGCGTTTCTTCAAGCTCATCAAAAAGGTCCTCATCAATTTTTGTAAATGAATGGAGCAGTCTTTCGATCTTTCCCATCATAGAATCTTTAGTCTTTTTAAGGCCTGCCTTCAGCTTTGATAACAATCCCATTATGATCACTCCTTACTATCCAGATCAATATTCACAGTTGTTCCCGGATCCATCTTCAGCAATTTAGAAACACCCTCATCCTGCATAGTAACGCCGTAAAGGACATCGGCTTCTTCCATAGTCCCTCGCCTGTGCGTTATAGCGATAAACTGAGTGGTATCTGTAAATCTATGAAGATACTGGGCATATTTAACAACATTGCTGTCATCCAGGGCAGCTTCGATCTCGTCAAGAACACAGAAAGGCGAGGGCCTTATCTTCAAGATCGAAAAATAAATGCAGACAGCAACAAAAGCCTGTTCTCCTCCGGAAAGAGACATTAAGTTTTTAATGATCTTTCCGGGAGGCTCGACCTTGATCTCAATACCGCATTCAAGAACATCATCGGGGTCAGAAAGAATCAGCTCACCGTGCCCGCCGCCGAACAGCTCTGTGAAGATCTGTTTAAAATTCTGATTGATCTTCTCAAAGCTCTCAACGAACATATCTTTCATTGTCTCGGTAAGCTCATCAATAAGCTGCTCAAGCTCCACTTTGCTCTCTGTAACATCACCGAGCTGATGCTTCATAAACTCGTATCTCTCAGAGACCTCAGCATATTCTTCTATCGCACCGAGATTGACATGTCCTAAAGCATTGATCTTTCCTCTCAGCTCTGCAAGTTCTTTATTGGCCGCACTCATGTTCTCAACAGGTTCACAGCCCTTTTCCGCTTCCGAAAGTGTAAGCTCATGCTCTTCAAACAGTTTAGCCGCAAGGCTTTCAATATCTGCTTCACAGCTTTTGAGACGTTCCTCAAGCCTGTTGATCTCGTTAGAGAGCTTTTCTTTCTCATTCAGCTTCAGCTTCTCATCTCTGTTGAGAAGATCCGCTTTCTTTTCAAGCTCAAGATGTTCCCTGTTAGCCTGGGCGATCTGATTTTTTATCTCATTGATCTTCCTGCCAGATTCAGAAACAGAATCATTGATCGCATCGATCTCCAGCCGTTTGCTTTCTATAGAAGCCTTGCTCTCTTCTATCTGACCCAGGAGTTTTTCCTTCTCTTCGCCACTGCCGTTAATACTGTTTTCCAGGCTTTCGATTGATAGCAGGCAGGCATCTCTGTCCTTTGCAAGCTCTATCTGCCTGATCTTCATCTGCGAAAGTTCTTCAGAAACACGCTCCCTGTCAGCTTTAAGACCTTCCAGTTGATTCTGAGAGTCCTGTAAAAGCGCTTCTCCCTCAAATATCTCCTTATCAACTTCTGATAAAAGACCGTTGAGTTCGTCCTGCTCCTGCTGCAGCAGCATCAAACGCAGAGAAAGACGTTCTTTTTCTGCTTCAATATTCTCCAGCCGATCATTATATTGCTGCCTGAGTTCAGAGATGCGTTTGATATCCATTTCAAGCATTACTGCTTCCTTGGAAATCTCTGAAAGCTGCTCTCTGACACCGTCTATATCAGCAGAATACTTCGCCGTTTCCTGCAATAGCTTTTCCCGATCAGCTTTTGATTTGTTGTATTCTGTTCTCAATTCCTCAAGAAAAACTGATAACTTATCTATCTCATTTTTTCTTGATAGGATACCTGTGCTCTTTGAAACGCTGCCTCCGGTAAAAGCACCTCCGGCATTGATTATCTGACCGTCAAGTGTTACGAGTTTGATCTTGTAATTAGTCTTTTTGGCGATCCTGGTCGCACTGTCAAGATCTTCACAGACACAGATCCTGCCAAGAAGATGATCAGCTATACGTTTATATTTCGCATCGCATTTAACAAGCTCCGATGCTACAGAAACAAACCCGTCTTCATTGCTTGGTATATGCTCCAGTTCTGTGACTTTTACAGAAGTAAGCGGCAGAAAAGTCGCTCTGCCGGCTTTTGAATCTTTAAGGATACCTATCCCACGCTTAGCACAGTCTTCGTCCTCGACGACTATATTCTGTAATGCCCCGCCGAGAGCGATCTCAATAGCAGTAGTATATTCAGCCGGAACAGAAATGAGCTGTGCGACCGAACCGCAAACTCCTCCAAGTCTCCCCTGCTTTGAAGCAGTAAGAACACATTTGACACTATACGCAAAGCCCTCCATAGAGCTCTCAAGGTCTTTGAGGAGTTTCAGCTTCTGTTCGGTCTCGATAAGTTTTGCATTGCTATCCTCAAATCTGCTCTCAGCATCCGCAAGTTTGCCGTTTCTGTTTTCAAGCAGCTTGGTTAGGCCTGAGAGTTTATTGCCGAGCTCATTTTCCAATTCTGCGGCTTTTTCTCTTTTGTTACTTACAGCTTTTAACTCGCTCTCGGCAAGATCAGCTTTGCTCTTGAAATCAGTATTGTCTTCAACAAGTGCTGACAGATCCTCCTGCACTTCAGAGAAAGAGTTTTTTGCTGCCTCTGACTTATAGCTGAGTTCAGATTTTTTGATATAGGCGTTATTGAGCTTTGCCGAAGCCTCAGCCAATGATTTGTCGCAGTCTTCCGATCTGTCACTGAGCATTAAAAATCCGGCTTCCGTGTCCTGAATCCCGATCCTGAGCTTTTCGGCAGATTCATCTAGCTTTTTCAGCTCATTGCGCTTAGTTTCCAGTTCTGTTTTAAGAAAATACTTGGAGCTTTCATTCTGATCGATCTGTGCATTTATTGAATCAATCGCAGCCTCGATATGCTTGATATCATTTTCCAGAACAGCTATTTTTGATGCCGCCTGTGAATCATCAAGCTCTATCTGATGTATCTTCTCGCGAAGTTCATTCATCAGAACCGACCTCTCGGAGCTCTGTTCTCTCGAAAGCTCAACGGCTTCACTCAGTTCGTCAGCCTCGCGGCAGATCTGCTCATACTGTTCGCTGAGCAAACGTGAACGTTCTTTGTTCTCTGAAAGCGCATTATCGAGAGAATGGAGCTGTGTTACCCATACAGATATCTCCAGCTCGCTCTTGCGATCATAAAGGATCTTAAACTTTTTCGCCTTCTCACACTGCTTTTCCAACGGTCCGATGCGGTCTTCGATCTCATTCAGGATATCGTTGAGCCTTGCAATATTGTCATCAGCAGCTTTGAGCTTTCTCTCGGCCTCTTCTTTTTTATATCTGAATTTAGAGATACCAGCAGCTTCTTCAAAGATCTCTCGTCTTTCAGTAGATTTACTGCTTACTATATCAGCGATCCTGCCCTGACCAATTATGGAATATCCGTCTCTTCCGAGGCCGGTATCCATAAACAGCTCCAGAACGTCTTTAAGTCTGACAACATTATTGTTTATAAGATATTCGCTGTCACCGTTGCGGTAAAGTTTTCTGGATACAGAGACTACATCGCTGTCAGCATCGAGAGCGTGATCTGTATTGTCAATATTCAATGTAACCTGTGCAAAACCGGCGGCAGGACGGTTTTTAGTCCCGTGAAAGATAACATCTTCCATTTTCCCGCCGCGAAGTGTCTTGGAAGACTGCTCTCCCATTACCCAGCGCATTGCATCGCCGATATTGGATTTTCCGGAACCATTCGGGCCGACAACTGCGGATATGCCCTCATTGAATTCCAGCTTTATTTTATCCGGGAAGGATTTGAAGCCCTGTAATTCAAGTGATCTTAAATACAAAGTTCAACCCCCTTTTCTTTCAATTCTTGATAATTCTGATCATATCTGTCTGTCTGACATCAGGGATAACGGTCAATTTTTTACCGTGTTCCTCGAAATATCTTATGTTTGATTTTCTCTGACCAACAGCTTTGCTAAGGTTCCTTGCAGGAACACTTATAATAAGGCTGGGGCCGTCAAACAGCTTCTCGATCTCTGATCTGTATATCCGGCTCTCGCAGAGTTCTCTGAATGCGGGATGATAAAAACCTCCCAGCATCTCATTCTCCACGATCTCGGAAGCATGGAGCCCGACTTTAATTACTTTTATACCTTGCCCTTCAAATCTTTTGATGAAATCTGCTGTCATATCTATGACCTGTTCAAATTCAAAAGGTTTGAACACACCTTCCTGATACAATTCCGCTAGTCTGGTGTTTTTCAGGATGACTACCGGATATATCCGGACAGTATCCGGATTAAGATGACAAAATGCGTTTGCGGTATCATACTCTGTCGTGATCGTGCTGCCGTAAAGCCCTATCATCATCTGAAGCCCCAGTTCAAAATGATGCTTCCTGATAAGTCTTGAAGCATTTATTACATCTAAAGAAGTATGGCCGCGCTCATTGAGCTCCAGGACCTTATCATTCATAGACTGAGCACCCAGTTCAATGGAAGTGACCCCATAGTTTTTAAGGAGCTTAAGGATGTCATTATCTATACAATCCGGCCTGGTGGAGATACGGATACCTTTAAACTTTCCTTCTCCGATAAACTCGGAAGCAGCATCAAGCAGCTCGGTCATATAATCGCGCCTAATCGCTGTAAAACTGCCGCCGAAAAAAGCTATCTCGGTATCAGCAGGCGAAGCAGAACATTCCAACGCCTCCGAGCAGATGCGCTTTACATAATCGGCATCAGGCTGAAACACTGTCCCGGATATCGAATGCTGATCGCAGAAGGAGCATCTATGCGGGCAGCCGGCATGGGGGACAAAAATAGATATATTGCTATGTGCCATTACGGTCTGATTCCCATAAGCTCAAGCGCTTCCTTGGCAGCACTCTGCTCGGCAGCCTTTTTTGATCTTCCGGAGCCCTCACCGATAACATTATTGTTCAGCATGACCTGAACTGTAAAATGCTTATCATGGTCCGGACCGCTTTCTCCTTTAAGGAAATATATGATCTTCTCCTCCGGATTTCTCTGTATGACTTCCTGAAGGATAGTTTTATAATCATGGAAAGCATTGCTTCCCTTCGGAGTGATATTATCAGGGATAAAAGAAAGCACATATTCTCTTGCTGTATCCATACCGCCGTCAAGATAGATTGCGGCGATAACAGCTTCAAAAGCATCGGATACGATAGAAGGTCTTTCTCTTCCTCCGGTAAGCTCTTCGCCCTTACCTAAAAGAATATATTTCCCGAGATCTATTGTTTTAGAGAATTCAAACAGCGCATTCTCGCAGACAAGGGATGCTCTGAGCTTGGAAAGCTCGCCCTCAGGAATATGAGAGAAATGCTTGAAAATATAATCGGATACAACGATGGATAAGACAGAATCTCCGAGAAATTCTAATCTTTCGTTGCTGTTGCGTTCCCTGTTCTCGTTAGCAAATGAGGAATGAGACAGCGCTTCAAAGAGAAGTTCCTCGTTCTTGAAACGATATCCTATCTTTTCCTGCAGTTCTGACATACTGCGTTTTGCATCCATTCAGGACACTTCCTTTCATTCCTCGTCAGAGAGCGCAGCAGGCTTCATCTGAGCAAGCGCCTCAGAGATCTCATTGATCGCATTAGATTCGATAAACAGCTTAGCCTGTCTTACAGCATTATAGAAAGCTCTCGCATTTGATGAACCGTGAGCCTTGATGACCGCTTTCCTTGTACCTAGCAAAGGTGCTCCGCCGTATTCGGAATAATCAAGCTTTTTCTTGAAATCCTTGATCGCACCCATCATAATTGCGGCGGCCAGCTTGGTCTTTGCGCTCTTGGAAAACATATCCTTGAGCTCCTTTGCAAAGAATTTGCCCATGCCCTCGTATGTTTTGAGTATCAGATTTCCGCAGAAGCCGTCTGTAACGACTACATCTGCTTCATCAAAGGGGATATACCTTGCTTCGATATTTCCGGAGAAGTTCACAGGAGCTTCCTTGAACTGCTGATAAGCCTCCAGCTCTACGGGACGGCCTTTGCTCTCCTCAGCACCGATGTTTGCCAGTGCTACCTTCGGATCTTTCATTTTCATAACGCGGCTCATATAGATAGAACCCATTACTCCGAACTGAACAAGGATCTCAGGACGGCATTCAGCATTGGCTCCGCTGTCAAGCAGCATAGAAGGTTTATCAACAGTCGGAAGAAGAGTCGCAAGTGCCGGGCGCTTTACGCCCTTGATGCGCTTAACAATAAAAGTCGCACCAACGAGCAGCGCAGCAGTCGAACCGGCAGAAACAAAAGCATCTCCTTCGCCGTCTGCGACCATTTGAAGACCAATAGCCATAGAAGAATTCTTCTTGCTCTTTATTACGCTCTTCGGATCGTCACATATCTCTACAACAGTTTCTGCGTGCCTGATATTGAGTCCGGCAATATCGAGCCTATTCTCTTCAGCGCACTTCCTAATCTTCTCTTCATCCCCGACAAGAGTAATATCGACCTTAAACTCGTTGTGAGCATCGATTGCTCCTTTTATAACTTCAAGCGGAGCATTATCTCCTCCGAATGCATCCATAACAATATTCATAATATGACCTCCTGTTCACGTTCAAATCGTTTCCAGAATCTTATCCAGTGCTGCTAAGCCCCTTTGAGCAGCGGCTTCATATCTTTGCTGTTTATCTCTTATCCTTTCGGGAAGCTCCGGAAGGATCCCCATATTACAGCCCATAGGCTGAAATCTCTCTACTGAAGGATCACTGATATATCCAGAAAGGGCGCCTGTCATCGTTTCTTGCGGAAGATCGACATAACTAAGCCCTTTAAGCCTTCTGGCCATATTGAGCCCGGCAATTATCCCGCTGGAAGCAGATTCGATATATCCTTCGACGCCGGTGATCTGCCCCGCAAAAAACAAATTCTCCCTTTCGCGCATATTGAAATGCTGTGTCAGCAGCTTTGGAGAATTGATAAATGTATTTCTGTGCATAACACCGTAACGCATAAATTCAGCGTTTTCCAGACCGGGGATCATTGAAAAAACACGTTTCTGCTCTCCAAATTTAAGATTAGTCTGAAAGCCGACAATATTAAATAGAGTACCGTTTGAATTTTCAGCTCTGAGCTGGACGACAGCATAAGGCCGCTTACCCGTCCTCGGGTCAGTAATGCCGACAGGCTTCAAGGGTCCGAACCTCATAGTATCCTCTCCGCGCTTGGCAAGAACTTCTATGGGCATACAGCCTTCATAGACTTTAAAGTCATCTTTGCCGAAGTGCTCCTTATCAAACTCTTTCAGCGGTGCAGATTCCGCATTTACGAGTTCATTATAAAAGGACAGATATTCATCCCTGTTCATAGCGCAATTGATATAATCCGCTTCTCCTCTGCCATATCTGGAAGCAAAAAAGACTTTATCTTTGTCCAAACTGTCATAGCTGACAATGGGAGCAGCGGCATCGTGAAAATACAGATAATCACCGCAGATCTCCTTGATGCTTTCGGCAAGAGCATCAGATGTAAGTGGGCCGGTTGCAATGATACAATCGCCATCCGGGACAGATGTCACCTCTTCGGAAACAACAGTGATCAGCGGCTCTGAACTGATATTTCTCGTTACCGCATCAGAAAATGCAGTCCTGTCAACAGCAAGCGCTCCGCCGGCGGAGACCTTTGTTTCCTCAGCGCACATCATTATCAAAGAGCCCAGCCTGCGCATCTCTTCTTTTAGCATTCCCGCCGCAGAGCCGATCCTTTCGGCTTTAAGTGAATTGGAGCAAACAAGCTCTGCAAAGCCCTGATACTTGTGTGCCGGAGAATACTTCTTCGGCTTCATCTCATAAAGCTCACAGGGTATTCCTGCTTTGGCGAGCTGCCAAGCCGCCTCACATCCTGCAAGACCGGCTCCGATGACCTTAACCGCCATTGGATAGCTCCTTTTCGTACCCGCAGCCTTCTTTATGACAAACGAGCTTGCCGCTCTTTCCGCCCTTCTGGAAAAGGGTCGAACTACAGTTCGGGCACTTCTGCTCTGTCGGGATATCCCAAGTCATAAACTCGCAGCTCGGATTGTCCTCGCAGCCGTAATACTTCTTTCCGCGCTTTGATTTCTTGAGCAGGACTCTCTTTCCGCAGAACGGACAAGCCCCGCCTGTATCTTCAACGATCTTCCGTGTGTTGGTGCACTCCGGGAATCCGGAGCAGGCAAGAAATTTGCCGTACCTTCCGATCTTGATGACCATCGGTTTCCCGCAAACTTCGCAGACCTCATCTGTTGCTTCGTCCGGGATCCTTATACGCTTGCCGTCCATTCCTTCTTCGGCTTTGACAAGCTCTCCAGAGAATTCGCCGTAAAAATCGTCAAGTGTCTTGACCCAGCCTCTTGTACCGTTTTCGACCTGGTCAAGGCTGCTCTCCATCTTTGCGGTGAATTTCACATCGACGATCTTATCAAAGTATTCTTTCATAAGCTCGTTAGTAACTTCCCCGAGTGGAGTCGGCTTCAACTGTCTTCCGTCGCGCTCGATGTAGCTTCTGGCAAGGATCGTTGATATAGTCGGCACATAGGTCGAAGGCCTGCCGATACCGGTCTCTTCAAAAGCTTTAACAAGGGATGCTTCAGTATAGCGCGGAGGAGGCTGAGTAAAGTGCTGATTTCCTTCCAGCGTTTTTACCTTCACAATATCGTTTTTCTTCAGCGGAGGAAGTTCATTTTTCTTCTCATCCTCTTCGTCCTTGGACTCTTCATACAAGGCTGTAAAGCCGTCGAACTTAACAGAGAAGCCTGAAGCTTTGAAGCAGCATCCATTCGCATCAATGTCAACGGAGACAGTATCCATAAGGCAGTTTGACATCTGGCTGGCGATAAAGCGCTCCCAGATCAGTTTATAGAGCTTATACTGATCGGATGATACGCCGCTTGCCTTAACAATGTCCGGTGTAAGCTCAGGATGTGCCGGTCTGATAGCTTCGTGACCGTCCTGAGCATTTCCGCTGGATTTATACTTCTTAGGAGTCTCCGGGATATAAGCATCCCCATAGTTCTCTCTGATATACTTATATGCTGCGTTTCTCGCCTCATCGGAAACTCTGGTACTGTCAGTTCTCATATAAGTTATAAGACCTGTAACGCCCATTCCGTTGATATCAACGCCTTCATACAGTTCCTGGGCAGCTTTCATAGTCCTTCTGCCCTGGAAAGATAGCTTTCTTGACGCTTCCTGCTGTAAGGTAGAGGTGGTGAACGGAGCAGCAGGGTTTTTCTTATGAACGCTTTTCTTGATCCCTGTCACTTTGAACTCTGCGTTCTCAAGTCTTTTAAGGATCACGTCTGTCTGAGCTTTGTCAGTCAGTTCGATTTTGTTACCGTCAACAGCAGCCAACTTTGCTGAAAAGACTTTTTTACTTCCGGAAGCAATGAGCTTGGCATCTATTGACCAATATTCCTGTGAAACAAATGCTCTGATCTCTTCCTCGCGGTCACAGATCATCCTTACAGCGACAGACTGCACTCTCCCGGCTGAAAGGCCTCTACGGATCTTTCTCCATAGAAAAGGCGAGATCTTATAACCTACGAGCCTGTCAAGGACTCTTCTGGCCTGCTGAGCATTTACAAGATTGACATCTATGGAGCGCGGAGCCTGCATACCGGCTCTGATGCCGCTCTCTGTCAATTCATTGAAAGTTACTCTGTTTTTATCGTTGAGATCAAGGCCAAGGAGCTGTGCAAGGTGCCATGAAATAGCTTCACCCTCACGGTCAGGGTCGCTGGCAAGATATACATGATCACTTTTCTTGGCCAGCTTCTTTATGCTCTTTATAGTGTCTTCTTTCTCCTTGATGTCAACATACTGCGGAGCAAAATCGTGTTCGATATCTACACCAAGCTTTGACTTAGGAAGGTCTCTGACATGGCCTTTGGATGCAACTACTTCATATCCGTCGCCGACATATCTTTTGATAGTTCTTATCTTTGTCGGAGACTCAACTATTATCAGATCAGACAAATCTCATTTCTCCTATTCTGTTATGATAATCTGTAACGCTTTCCCGGAAGGGACTCAACAAATCCGTTAAATTCAAGTATTGTCAGATGTGCCAGCACGTCTGATATGCTCATCCCGAGCTTAGCTGATATCACATCCGCGAGCAGAGGCTCCTTTTCCAACAGTTCGCAGATGCTCCTGTCTGTATCTTCCAGCTGTGAAAAATCCTTCGGCTCAGAGATGTCGTCAACTTCCTCATGAGCGGTCTGGTAAGAGCTCCTGATACTATTCCTCGGTCTCGGCTTATCGTTATCAGTCTCAGGACTTTCATCTCTGAAAAAGGAATAATCTCCCGGTTCGGAATAAATACCTCCGATACCCTCATAATCGATCATCCCGACATTTCCGTGTGCAAGATAAAACAGCACATCCTTGTCACTGAAAAGCGGTTTGCAGCCGCGCCTTATGAGCCAGGCCTGACCGGAATATCGGTCATCAGTTATATCATGAGGCGGGACGACAAACAGATACTTCCCTGCAGCGATCGTCTGCTCGCAAAGGTCCAGACCTCTGCTCTTTGAAGATCCTTCAACAAAGATCACAGCATCGGAAAGAGCAGCGATCAACCTGTTTCTTTCAGAAAACCTGGGCCTTGGGTTTTCAAAGCGCTCACAGTTTTCGGAAAGGATCGCACCATGTTTTTCGATCTCTGAGGCGAACGGATCATCCTCATAGAGATCTATCGAAAGGCCGACAACGGCAAGAACAGGATATCCGCCGTCGAGCGCAGCTTTAACAGCGATCTGATCTATACCGACCGCCAGACCCGAGCTGATAGCACATCCTTTTGATGAAAGCTTATCGCTTAGGGATCTGGTTATTGCTGCGGAATAGGACGACGGCTCTCTTGCGCCTGCAAAATCGACCAAAGTGTTATTTGCCAAAAAGTCAAGGCTCCCCCTCAGAAAAATAACTGCCGGCGGGTTAGCTGTATCTCTCAGCTTTTCGGGATAGCCCTCACTTTCATAACAATAAACACTAATGCCGTTTGCTCTGTACTCATCAACGATCTCTGCCGCCTCGATAAAACTGATTTCGGCCGCTCTTTCGACCTCTTTAGGAAACAGACTTTCGATTTTGTTCTCTTTAACAGCCGATGCAAAACGCTCAACTGTATCGAAACCAAGGCTCAGCTTCCAAAGTCTGCGATTCGCAGGGCCGAAGACCATAACCAGCCAGAACCAATAAGCGCAGACATCCATCAGTTTTTCCCCCTTGTCATCTCCCAAAGGAATACAGTACAGGCAGAAGCAGCATTCATTGATTCTATCCTGCCATTCATAGCAATAGTGACCCTATCAGTACACAGAGGCAGATGCTCCTGTGGGATCCCTCTGCCTTCGTTCCCGATGACTACTGCACAGCCTCCGGAAAAATCAAAATCTCTGATCTCAGTTCCTCCGTCAACGACAGCAGCAACAGTCCGGATATTTTTTTCTGAAAACAGGCCTGACACCTTGCAGAAATCGTCCTCAATAAATACATTTACTCTTGGAAGGCTGCCAACAGTTGATCTTACCGCCTTTGGATTATACAGATCAACACAGTGCCCGGAAAGCACAACGCCGTCAACACCAACGGCGTCTGCTGTCCGGATGATAGTCCCGACATTTCCGGGATCCTGCAAACCGTCAAGAATAAGATATTTCCCTTCAGGATCAAGGCTTTCCGGTGAAAGCTGTTTATGAAGACATTTTGCAACTGCATAGATGCCCTGAGAAGTTTCTGCATCGCTTATCCTGCCCGCGACAGATCTTGTGATCTCAAAGCGAAGCGTTTCGGGAAGTCTGCTGAAAAGCTCGACATCAAGGACCCCTCTGTACGCTTCGATCGCTTCTCTGACATAATAAAATCCGGTGAGTTCAATGCTTTTGTCATCAAGAAATGCAGCGACAGCGTCTATACATCCGCGCACGCCTTCGATAACAAATTCGTTTGACTCGTTTCTGGTTTTTTTGCTTGAGATAAGCTTAGCAAGGTGTTTTATCTTCGGGTTATCACGACCTGAAATAATCATAAAACTCACCCTTTCTCAGGAACTGACAAAGTGGTTATTATACAACAAAACACGCATCTCCTTCAGAACATGCGTGTTATTGATGTATTAAAGGGCTGCCTTAGCCTTCTCAACGATCGCTGTGAATGAAGCAGGATCATTGATCGCGATCTCGGAGAGCATCTTTCTATTGAGTGCGATACCCGCCTTGTTAAGACCGTTCATAAACGTCGAATAGTTCATACCGTTCAGCTTGCAGGCAGCGGAGATTCTTGTGATCCAGAGCTTTCTGAAATCTCTCTTCTTCTGCTTTCTGCCGATAAATGCATACTGGCCGCTCTTCATGACAGCCTGCTTGGCCATCTTAAAGTGCTTGCTCTTGGAACCGAAGTAACCCTTAGCCAGCTTCAATACTTTATTTCTTCTCTTTCGAGTCATCATTGCTCCCTTAACACGAGCCATAGTAAATTACCTCCTGATTATTATTTTATGTTCCCTACAACTCGTTTACTTGTAAGGGATAAGAGCCTTAACGTTCTGGATATTAGTCTCGTCAGCGTAAGCAGCGCCTCTGAGGATTCTCTTGCGCTTGTGATCCTTCTGGGTCAGTCTGTGTCTCTTGTTGATGTGCTGGAACTTTACCTTGCCGGTGCCTGTTACGGAAAAACGCTTCTTGGCGCCGGAATGAGTTTTGATCTTGGGCATAAATATATCCTCCTTAAATTATTTGTTAGTCTTCGGAGCGACGAACATAACAAGGCTTCGCCCCTCCATCTTGGATGGCTTGTCAACAACACCATGCTCGGAGATCGCTTCCTTGAACTCCTTGAGCAGATCCTCGCCGAACTGAGGATGAGCAACTGTTCTTTTTCTGAAACGGACCGAGACCTTCAGTTTATCTCCACCGTCAAGGAATTTGATAGCCTGATTGACCTTGGTATTGAAATCGTGAGTATCGATCGTCGATGACATCCTGATCTCTTTGATCTCCATAGTCTTCTGATTTTTTCTGGCTTCCTTCTCCCGCTTCTGCTGCTCGAAAAGGAATTTTCCGTAATCCATAATACGGCACACAGGCGGTGTTGCCTGCGGAGCGATCTTGACAAGGTCGAGCTCCTTTTCATCAGCTATTGCAAGAGCTTCCTTTGCGGATAAGATCCCTAACTGACTTCCGTCAACGTCGATGACACGCAGCTCTTTATCGCGTATCTCTTCATTGATCTGGTATTCTTTGCTGTTGCTTATGACTCAGCACCTCCACAACTAAAATAAAACAGGTGCAGAATATGACCCGCACCTGAACATAAGCATACATAGCAATAGTAATGTATGAACTGTATTGACCTCTTTGCTAATTCGCTTGAGGTGAGAGCGGATCAGGCTCTGCTTTGTTTCTAAAATATTATACTACTCAATGTTGGGTTTGTCAAGCAGCTTAACAAATTGTTTACAATATGCAAAACAGCAATATAAGAAAAACCCTTGGGAACATCCAAGGGTTTGATGGGGTGGGTAATCGGATTCGAACCGATGGTCTTCAGTGCCACAAACTGACGCGTTAACCAGCTACGCTATACCCACCATATGGCGCGCCCTACTGGACTCGAACCAGTGGCCTACTGCTTAGAAGGCAGTTGCTCTATCCAGCTGAGCTAAGGGCGCAGGATAAAAAAAGCGCAGAAGCGCTTGGAGCGGGTGATGGGAATCGAACCCACATGGCCAGCTTGGAGGGCTGGAGTTCTACCACTGAACTACACCCGCGTAGTATCAAATCACAAAAAATATTATAGCATAGCACAATTTGTTTGTCAAGCATTTTCTTAATAAAAATATAAATTTTTTTTGAACAGTTTCTTCTGACTAATATTGACATTACTTTAAATATAGTATATAATTTATAGTATAATACCCAAAAGGAGGGTGCATTATGAGTAAAGACCAAACAAAAGCTAAAAGCCAAGGCAGAAAAGCACCAAAGTTCCTTTCTGCGCTGATGGCTGTGGTATTGGTCGGGAGTATCGCTGTTGACGGTTTTTGTGCGTATGACGTCCTAAGCCGCAACGTAATAACATCTGAAGCAGAAACTACCAAGGAGGCAGATGCAGAAAGCGACTCCGGCAAATCAAGCTCCAAAGCACGAGAAGACTTCGACAAAAAGCAGGATCTGCTCAAAGAAAGCGGCAAAAAGCCATTGAGCTTCGTTTCATTAGCTTCCAGCGATCCTATCGTTATCGACGGTGAGAGTTCTGCCAGAAGAGCTATTGATCTGCTCAAAAACAATCTCGGTGTAAAAGATCAGGAGAATGAGCTCAGCTCTACGGGCAACCACCATACTGCTGACAGCCTTTTCCAATTTTTTCAGCAGACATTCAACGGAATGGATGTCCTGGGAGGCGGCCTTGTTGTTGCATCTGATTACGACACAGGAAAACTCATTGACATCGGTGGACGAAACTTTATTGTTGCCGGAACAATGAGTCTTGAACCTGCTGTTACCTACGATGAAGCCAAAAAAGCTGCAAGCAACTTTCTAATAAGCATCTGCAACTTCAAGGAAAATGATCTTAGGCTTGACAATGAAGGCTTAAAGCTTCTCCCGGATAAGAACGATGAAGTCGATCTGACTTATAAAGTCGCAGTTCAGGATAACGATACAGGACGAAAGGTAATGGATGTTATCGTTGATGCAGAGACAGGTGATGTTACTGCGGCAAGGCCTGAAAACGCCAAAACGATAATCACAGATTCTTCCGATAAGGGCACTCCCCGTTCGGACGGAACTACCGGAAAGACCACTGAAGATGTAGAGGCAAATGAGTTATCAGAAGAAGAGACCGCGCTTGAAAACGACGACAGGAATATACATATAGTTGATGTAAAGCAGGACGGCGAGATCATTTTGGAAACCGGAGACAACGAAGTACACGTTGTCGGCCCCGACCCCAAACCTCTTGACAATCTTGCTATAGATTCTCTCTGGAATTCCGAAAAGGCCTATGATTTCTTCAAGGATTTCCTTGAACATGAAGGCATTGACGGCAACGGAGGCAAAATAACCATCGTTATCGGAAATACCGAGATCACTGTCAAGACCGTCAATGGCGAAAAAACAGTAGACCTCACTGATTCTACGACCTATGCCGGTGAAAACACCATCTATATCGGCAAAAGCTCGACTGAAATAAAAGATGCTCCGCAGGCCGGCGCCGATGAGATCGGTGAAGCATTCACCCAAGGCATAATAGATACCTTCTCCGGACTTTTTGACGACTTCACACCGACAGGCAAGGATCCTGAAAAATCAGAACCGGTCGCTATCGCCAAGGGCATCTCTGAAGTCTTCGGAGAAATAATCGAAGACTACGCCAATGACGGTCAGCTCAACAATAACTGTGACTGGAAAAACAGTTCAGGCGAAATGACCGGAGATGCAAATGCGTCTGAGTATACCGAATATGATACCTCATGCAATGACGGCAAACTCATTATAACCGAATTTGCTCACCAACTTACAGAAAACGGTATAGATACAAAAACAATAGCCAACCTTCTCTTTGATGTAATCCCCATGCTCACAGCCAGCACCGATTTCGTTTCCTTCCGAAAGACAGTTGAAGCAGTTGCTGTCAAGTATACCGAAGGCACCGATGAAGGTCGAAAGCTCTCGGCATCTCAGCTTGAAGTCATCATAGACGCATTCGACTCTGTGGGTATACCTGTTAACTATGATTACCGACTTGCTGCCGAAGGCGAGATCGAAGTCAAAGATAAAGATGACGAGGATTACGAAGATTTTGATGTAAAGATCTCGGCATATAATGATCCCGAAAAGATCATATTTGAAGATAAAACAGATTCAGCATCATTCAAACTCCCTGCAAATGTCCCTAACGGTCTTTATATCATGACTCTGACCGATACGAAAGATAAGAACATGAAAGTCTCCTATACTGTTGTTATCAATGACCAGACAGATAAAAACAAGACTGATGCGTATGATGATAAACTCATCGCCTACACACAGTTCGGTACTGAAGGAAGAGATGTCGTTCTCGTACTTGATGTTTCCGGCAGTATGGACGGTACTCCGATCAATCAGACCAGAGAAGCAGGAGATAAATTTGTAGACTCAGTTCTGTCTCAGAGCCCATCTACCAGGATAAGCCTTGTCACGTACAGCGGGGGCGCAAAGAAGGTCATCGAAGCATCAAGCGATATGGCTTCCCTGAAACAATCAGTCAGCAATCTTAGAGCCTCCGGAGGCACAAATATCCACGAAGGCCTGTCATTTGCAAAAGAGATACTTGACCAATCTTCTTCCAAGAAAAAGCTAATTGTGTTAATGAGTGACGGTGAGCCTAATCAAGGCGCAAACGATAACGGAGATTACAAGAAGCCGTTGATCAAGCTGGCAGATCAGTTGAAGCAGCAGGATGTCATAATCTACACACTTGGATTCTTCCATAATCTCTCCGGCTCAGTTCTCAATGAATGCAAGCAGCTTATGTCAGCTATCGCAACAGAAGGATACGACTACATTGTTGATAAAGCAGAGGATGTCAAATTCAACGTTGATGACCCTGAAAGCGATCTTTACAAGGTCTTTTCAGACTTTGCGGAAATGGTAAACGGCAAGAAGTATATCAACATCCGCATCGCCTGCCCGGTAGACGTTACAGTATCATATAACGGCGAAACGCTCTCATCTGCTTCCAAAAACACCAGAACCTCCTTCGGCTCTCTGTTCTTTGAAAAGATCATTGATGAAGAGACCGGAAAAGAAGCTGACGACGAAGTCAAGGTACTCAGGCTCGAAGAAGGCACAGATTACGAGGTCAGCATAAGCGGCACGGGAAAAGGCAAGATGGATTATACAATAAGCTATCCTGATGAGAACGGTGAATATACAGATGTACGCTCATTTACAAATGTCCCGATAACAAAGGATACTGTGATCGCTACCAATACTAAGAAGCAATCAAAGGTAGAGCTCAATGTTGACTCAGACGGCGACGGGATATTTGATCTGAATTATAAAGCGGCCGACGGTAAAAAGGCCGAAAAATCAAATGCCGGCAGCACAGCACTTACTGTAATACTTATTGCAGTAAACTCACTGTTAGGTTTGGTACTTGTGACTTATGCTGTAATGGCGATACGAAAGAGATCTGCTGCAAAGAAAGCAGCACTGCCCGCAGCGCCTGTAATGCCGACAGTCTGCACCACTTGCGGCGCTGTGCTAGAAAACGGAACAAAATTCTGCAGAGCCTGCGGTGCTCAGATCGTCATACCGGGTCCGACACCTGTTCAGACACCTGTACAGACCGAAACTCCGGCTGAAAAGAGATCTAAAGCTCCGATGATAATCAAACTGGCAGTTATCGCTGTCTGTGTAGCAGTGACTTCAACAGTTCTTGCACTTTATCTATCCCCTGCTACTACTATTTATAAGCAGCTTACAGAAAATCAGACACAATCCGCTCAAAAGCTCTATAAGAACTCTATGAAGGATGCAGGAATAACTGCAAGATATCTGAATTTCCTAACAAACCGACATATCAACAAAGCAGAGGATGCTTATAACGACGAAAAGCTCAGCGCCGCAGATTACAGAACACTTCTTGAAGGCGTTCAGAAACTCAAACTTGACGATGCATCAGACAACGCAAAAGATAAGCTGAAATCTTTAGGCAACAAGGGCAAATCAGATAAAGACACAAAGACAACCACTTCAGCTATCGAGGAAGAACCGAAAGAAGAGAACGAATAAAACAAAAGACGTCTCCGTTTATCGCGGGGACGTTTTTGTTTAACTTCAAAATACTATTGTATATGTTGACAGCTTTGCTTTAACGTGATATAATATAAAAGTAATACTTTTATCAAAAGGAGAATCGCTATGAACAAAAAGATCGCTGTAATAAAAGGCGACGGGATCGGTCCCGAGATAGTAACGGAAGCTATGAAGGTCCTTGACCGTGTTGCCGAAATCTACGGTCATACTTTTGAGTACGACCAGCTCCTTATGGGTGGAGCTTCGATCGATGTCAATGGTATCCCACTTACAGACGAGACCATTGAACGCTGCAAAGCTGCTGATGCCGTCCTGATGGGCTCTATAGGAGGAGACACAAACACCTCGCCCTGGTACAAGCTGCCCCCCGAGCGCCGTCCTGAAGCCGGCCTTCTGAAAATCAGAAAAAGCCTCGGGCTGTTCGCAAACCTTCGTCCATCTGTTCTCTATCCTCAGCTCGCAGGTGCCTGCCCGCTCAAAGAAGAGATCAGCTCCAGAGGCTTTGATATGCTCATTATGCGTGAGCTTACCGGAGGGCTATATTTCGGTGCAAGAAAGACCGAAGAGATCGACGGCGTAATGACCGCGATAGATACCCTTTCCTACAATGAAAACGAGATCAGAAGGATCGCGATAAAAGCATTCGATGTTGCTATGAAGCGCCGCAAAAAAGTTTCCAGTGTTGATAAAGCAAACGTTCTTGATTCATCAAGGCTTTGGAGGAAGATAATCAACGAAGTTGCAAAAGATTACCCCGAAGTAACACTTGAGCACGTTCTTGTTGATAATGCTGCAATGCAGCTTGTTAAAGACCCGGCTCAGTTTGATGTAATGGTAACAGAAAATATGTTCGGTGACATTCTCTCAGACGAGGCTTCTATGATAACAGGCTCTATCGGAATGCTGGCATCTGCATCGATGAATGAAACTAAATTCGGCCTCTATGAGCCTTCCGGCGGTTCAGCTCCCGATATCGCAGGCCAAAACAAAGCTAACCCCATAGCTACGATACTCTCGGCAGCTATGATGCTCAGATTCTCCTTTGATATGTCAAAGGAAGCAGATGCAATCGAAAATGCTATCAATAACGTTCTTGATAACGGCATCAGAACAGGCGATATTATGTCAGAGGGAATGACAAAGGTATCCTGCTCAGGCATGGGAGATGCTATTGCTGCCGCCATCAAGTAAGCCATATCTTTTTTTCATTCTTGGTAATAATCCTGAAAAAATTGCCGTGCTTCACATCAGTGCGGCGATTTTTCGCAAAAAAACGTATATCCTACAGAACAGCACATGGTAGGATATACGTTTTCTTTGGTTCAGTAAACAATTCAATCACTGAAATCCCGGTCTATATTGATATAGAACTGATAATCAGGATAATATGGAGAGATCTTATTTCGTATAGAATCACAAGCTCTGGCCGGGTCTTTCTCCTCAAAATCGAAAATGAGATCAAATACAACGATGTTTTTTATCTCGTCAACATAAAACCCATGCATTCCAAGGACATTACCTTGATTTTTGATCAGCTCGACGATCTTTGATTTCATCTCTAAGGCAAATTCATTATCTGTATTTGATGCGTATATTCCTATTGTCAGCATAACACCGTAAGTCTTATAAACATCAAGTGCGATAGTCCTTGTCATCTCGTCGATCTCTTTGGCAGTCATTTCATCTGCAACTTCTACATGGACAGAGCCCATATTCTCTTCCGGCCCGTAGCTGTGCAGTAAAAGATCATAACACCCCAGGACCTTAGGATGCTTATTAACAAGCATTTTTACATTAACCGAAAGCTCCTGATCTATTCGGACACCTATAATGCTGTTTATCGTTTCACGAAGTATTTCCAGACCGGCTTTGAGGATAAATACAGAAATGGCAGCACCGAGCCAGCCTTCTATATTGATATCTGCGATCATCGAAAACAGAGCAGATACCAGAGTCGCTGTGGTAATGATCGCATCAAATGAAGCATCCGTGCCTGATGCCGAGAGAGAACCTGAATTTAGCTTCTTCCCCATAGCAATAAAATATCGGCCCATAAAGAATTTAGTTATGATACCTGCAATAATAACTATAAGAGTAATAACAGTGAATTCTGCATGAACCGGCTCGATAATCTTCTCAACAGATTCCTTCATCGAAGTCACACCTGCCGCTAGGACTATCAGTGCTATAACTAGCGAGGTAAGGTACTCTATCCTTCCGTGCCCGTAAGGATGATTTTTATCGGGGGCTTTACCGGCCAGCTTTGTGCCTATTATGGTGATCAATGAAGACAAAGCATCACTGAGGTTGTTTACAGCATCAAGTACAACAGAGATAGCGTTTGCAGCGAGGCCGACGATCGCTTTGAATATAACGAGCAATATATTTATCACTATCCCACGAATACTAACCTTTATAATTTCGCGTGTTCTTTCCATAAATGCCATCTCCGAAATGATAAAACTATGAGTTCTCAGAATCTGAGATATTTATCGGTGTCAGTTTTCTGAAAACGCAGAAAAACTTATTATCAAGAGCTTTATCTCTTCTGAAATTACAGAAAAACCAGCTCTTGAATTCTGCCTCATGAAGCAGCCTGTCAAAGTGAACAGAATTAACATCAAAGCTGCAATACTTAATTATCCTGAATGCGATACGGTGCGGAGGGATATCTGTTATGATATGATCGACCTTTGAGCCATTAGTCCTGAGCGCTTTAGCAAAGCGCTTTCTCATGGCATCAGTTCTTTTATTGTAATTATCATTCTGGCGTCCATCGGCATCCCCGACGCAGCATACAAGGATCTTAAGGCCCTCGATTCTGAAGAGGCCGCCGTCTGCGATAACACTGACTGAGTCAGACAGCTTGAAAGCACCCTTACCAAGCCTTCGATCGGGCGCAAGGCCATCAACAACAGAATACATAGACACATCGCCGTCAAGAATAACAGTCGAGAACGGCATACCCTCAAGCAGATCTATAAACTCCGGCTTCTTTACAAGCGCAGCCGAACTGAAAAACAAAAGATGATCCTTTTTGGTCAGACTTTTCAGCAAAGGGTCGGCATAGTCTGTAAGGATCTTTATATCCTCATCATTAAGTATCTCGCCGAGCAGATAGATCATAACATCACTCCTCGTTTAAATAATTATATCAAAGCTATTATGAAATGTCAAGGAAGCGAGATCAAGTAATGCAACAAATCATATATAAGGGAGCAAAACCGGTATTCCCAACTAACGGAGAATACCGGTTTTGCTCGTAATAAGCTGTTAATTCAACTGACTAAACGGTGTCAGCTCTTTTTTTCTTCTGTCTGACAGCCGCAGGAAGAACTGTCTGCTTCAAGCCCCTGAGGGAAAAATTCAGATGTCGGGAACTGTATCTTAGCGAACAGCTCACAGGGAGTATCCGATTCTGTAGGACAATTGCTTTCAGGAACTCCGTAATCATAAGCAGGGATCAGAATAGGAACAGGCCTCATTAACTGGATTATCGCAAAGATACCTACAGTAACCGTAACAGTTTTCTCGCCGTCATCGTTATCAAGCAAGCCTGCATCAAGACACATAGGGGTCGCAATGCTTATTCCTGCAACAGGAAGTGTTCCGTTATCGCAGCAGGATGCACACCCGCTTGTAGGGCTCGGAAGTGCCGGAGCCTGAGTTGAGTTTGACATAAAACGCTGAGTGCTGCCGTCGCTTCCGAAAAGTATAACTCTCTTTACAGCATTTGTTGTACCGTAAACGACAGCAGGCGGCTCTCCGGCAGCTTCATAGGCTTCTATCTCGGCTCGGAGAGTATAATTTACATCTACGGTATAGAATCCTCTGTTGAAGGGTACCGGGTCGATGGCAAAGGTGCACCCTGTTACATCGATACATTTGCATTTGATGTACTGAGCATCGTCAACGGAAGTCTGCGAAGTCTCATCAAAGGTGAGCTCCAGAGCTTCAAGACAGTCCTGAGAGCTGCAGGAGTCAAACACCCTCATAGCATCTATGCAGACAGCTTCCTTAAATGCGCGGTTCTGATTCAAGTCGCTCATAATGATCCTCCCAAATAAAGTATTACAGCATTTTGCCGTTAATACATAGTATTCAGAAGGCAGAGGATTTGTGCAAATAATCGCTGAAAAATCAAAATGCTCCGAAGCAAAAGTGCTCCGGAGCAGATGATCTGTACCAAATCAGGTGTTTTTGTCAACGGTCTTGAACTGCTTAAGATTGCCGATCTTCTCATTGCGCTCATCAAGAACTTTTTCAACATCAGACCAATCAAGACCTTGATTAACGGCAAGAACCATTACATGGTAGAGCAGATCGTTTATCTCGTTCATAAGTTCGTCGTTATTTCCGTTTTTAGCTGCAATGATAGTTTCAGCAGCTTCCTCGCCGACTTTTTTGCAGATCTTATCAACTCCCTGCTGATAAAGATAGCAGGTATAGCTCTTTTCCGGAGCTTCACCTTTATCAAACTGTTCCTTACGGGCTTTGAGAACTTCAAAGATTTCCTGATAGACTGTCATTTATTTATCCTCCTCGTTATACATTTCGTTGAAAAAGCAACTGTATGCACCGGTATGGCAGGCAACACCTGTCTGCTTTACATTTACAAGCAGCGTGTCATCATCACAATCGGAATAAATGCTCACGACCTTCTGCAGATGGCCGCTTGTAGCACCCTTGTTCCAGTATTCCTGCCTCGACCTGCTCCAAAACCAAGTGTAGCCTGTTTCGAGTGTCTTTTTCAGGCTTTCCTTATTCATATACGCTAGCATTAAGACAGTCTTGGTATCCACCTCATAGCAAATAGCGGGTATCAGTTCACCTTTTAAAAAGTATTTGTCAAGATCATTCAGATCAACCTTTATCTTGCTCATAATTACTCCTTTATTTATTCATCAATTACCGCTGCCTGATAATCGTCCTCATATATGATCTTTCCGATATGATCGGTAAAAACAATATCATAAGGAATATTATACTTATCAAGCAGCGACATCAATATTTCTGCTTTATCACGCATTTCATCATACTTATCGGTTTTGAAATATGTTATGGCACCCTGTGGGTTATCATTATTATCACCATAAAACGGCGGCTCAGGGAGATGCTGTTTAAACCAGTTCTCGGTCTGCTCATATAGCTTGCAGTCCTCATCTGAATAAACCCCATCTCTGACTCTTCGCCAGTTCAGAATAAAAACTCCGACAGGCTTACCTGTTCTGTAAGCAAGCTCACGCCCTTGTATTCTCATATATTTTTTCATTATATTTATACCTTTATGTCCAAAGACTTGTTAAACACATTGGAAGCGACTTGTCCTCTATCTTAAATCCGCAGTTTTCATAAAGCTGAAAAAACCGTATCGAAATTCTTCATAGCCGTAACCAGCTTATCGGGGAAATGCCCGGACGACCATTCTACAGAAAGAGACAGACATTCAAGCTGCTTTTCGTTAAAATCATGTATGGACCTATATCGGATATCCATAGTGATCTCACCTGTATAAATGCCCAAAAGCAGCAAATATGTCTTCTTCAGGTCTTATCTGACATTAATTCCTTTTGAGCGGCAATCTGCCTTGACCTGGCCAACTGTAAGCTCCTTGAAATGGAACAAACTTGCAGCCAAAGCAGCAGAACAATCAGTTTTCAGGAATGCATCTGCAAAATCACCGAGCTTCCCTGCGCCGCCCGATGCGATGACCGGGATGCTCACCGCATCCACAACAGCCTTCAGCATAGGGATATCAAAGCCGCCGCGCACGCCGTCTGTATCTATCGAGTTGAGGCAGATCTCTCCGGCTCCGAGCTGCTCGACCCGCTTTACCCAATCTATAAGGTCGATCTTCATATCAATTCGACCGCCGTTGATATATACTGTCCACTTGTTTGGTGCAACAGCCTTTGCATCTATGCCGACACATATACACTGACTTCCGAAAATATCGGCTCCGTCTTTTATGAGCTGAGGATTCTTGACAGCCTGAGAATTTACAGAAACTTTATCAGCACCGGCACGAAGTGTTTCTCTGATATCATCAACTGTTGCGATCCCTCCGCCGACTGTAAGCGGCACAAATACTTTTTTAGCTGTTTCACGAACAACATCAAGGATAACTCCCCTGCCCTCATGGGATGCAGTAATATCATAAAACACTATCTCATCAGCGCCCTGTCTGTCATACTCAGCAGCACATTCAACAGGGTCTCCGACCTCTTTTATACCTTCAAAATTCACCCCTTTGACGACCTTTCCGTCACGGACGTCAAGACAAGGGATTATTCTTTTAGCAAGCATAATCTCACCTTATTTCTTTTCAAGTACGGCAAAAGCCGCATAGTGCAGGATATTGAATTCATCAGGAAAATCACCAAGCATCGTAAGGTGTTCTTTTTCCCAATCTGCTATTTCTTTATCAGACAGCGAAGAAGCTCCGATACCGCGGCAAGCCCTTATCCTGCCATTCCAGCTTTCGCGTGTAAAATGCACCGGAAGCCTGTATTCAAAGCTGTCGGCAATATCAAAGAATTCATAATACTCTTCGGGGACAGATAAAGGATGGAATGTGTCTCCTCCTCCGCTCCAATGAGGATTGTATTTCAAAACAAGCTCTTCGCTTTTATATGCGATCTTATCCTCAAAAGGCAGCCAGTTCATCATCATAAAAACAAGCTTGCCGCCGCAAGAAAGCATTTTTGCAAACAAAGGAGATGTTCTCTTATGATCGAAATACCAAAAGCATTGACAGGCAGTTATAATATCAAAACTGCCGGGTTCAAACATAAGCTTTTCTGCGCCCGACACACAGTATTTGATCCCATCTCCGAGATGTTCCGATAAACGTTTGGCTTGAAAGATCTGCTCTTCAGAGATATCTGTTCCGATCCATGATGCACCAAAGTGAAGCATATTTCTGGGCAGAACCCCTGTTCCTGTACCTACATCCAAAACCTTTTGACCTTTTACACACAAACCTCGGTCGGTAAGAGATCGGTAAAAGCGTTCCGGATAGATATCCCGGTAATCAGCATAATCCGAAGAAGCCTTGCCCCAATCGAAGGCACGGCCCCTGTCAATACGCAGGTCTCTGATCTCCATAATGCAGATCACGCAAGGGATGCAAAATTTCTCAGCATAGTGAGACCTGTCTCGCCGGATTTTTCCGGATGGAATTGACAGCCAAAAACCTTCTTCCCATCTCCAATGACTGCCGCAACGCTGCTGCCGTATTCACAATCCGCAAAAAGTGAGCTGCTGTCGGAGCAAAAAGCCTTATAACTGTGGACGAAATAAACATAGCTCTCATCCAATCCGTTGAATAGAGGACAACTCTGCCGGAAATTCAGCTTATTCCACCCCATATGAGGGATAACAAGACCAGGCTCGTCTATCCTGTCAACATATCCTTTTATCAACCCAAGCCCTTCACACTCACCAAACTCATAACTTCTTTCGAGCAGGAGCTGCATCCCGAGACAGATCCCAAGCAAAGGCTTAATCTTCGCCTGTTCCTTGATCGTATCAACAAGTCCGCTCTTTCTGAGCATTTCCATAGCTGCCGGAAAAGCACCGACTCCGGGAAGGATAAGGCTGTCAGCGGATTCAAGCTCTGCTTTATCGCTTGTAAGTTTATTATCGATCCCAAGATGATCGAGAGCATTCTTTACAGAAAATATGTTTCCGGCTCCGTAATCAATTATTGCGATCATTTATAGAACTCCCTTGGTCGAAAGTACACTTCCGTCTGTATTCTGGGTTATGGCCATTTTAAATGCATGTGCAGCGGCCTTGAATATTGCTTCGCAGATATGATGATCGTTTTTCCCGTATTCTTTTCTGATGTGAAGAGTGATACCCGAGTTGAAAGCCAGCGCTCTGAAGAATTCTTCACAGAGACAAGTATCAAACTCACCAATTCGCTGGTCATGAAAATCTGCATTGAACGCTATAAACGGTCTGCCGCTGATATCGAGAGAACAAAACGCCAGCGCTTCGTCCATAGGGATATAAAAGAAGCCGTATCTGGCAATACCCGCCTTGTCGCCAAGTGCCTCACAGATAGCTTTCCCAAGAACTATACCGATATCTTCAACAGTATGATGTCCATCGACTTCAAGATCTCCACGGCAAACAACACTGAGATCGATCCCGCTGTGGACAGCGAATGCAGTCAGCATATGGTTAAAGAAGCCTATCCCGGTGTCTATCTTGACCTTTCCGGAACCGTCCAGATCAAGTTTCAGCTCAATATCAGTTTCCTTTGTTTTTCTTGAGATCTCTGCGATCCTCATAAAAGTCACCTGCCTTTATAGTACTTACCTTTAATAGTTATTATA
>CAMNNQ010000162.1 GCA_946545645.1 uncultured Clostridia bacterium
CGTCATATTACCCAAATTCTCCTTGACGTTGCGTAAAGCGAAGTGAACTTCGCTTGCAAGCCTGCGTCGAATTTAGGCAATCTGACGAAATTCTGGACGGCGCATCTGATGCACAGGGGTCGTGCGGTGTTGCCTAAATGCAGATCAGAACAGCTTTTGCAGTCTTTCGAGGTATGCGACAGATTCGTTCATCTTGTTCTTTCCGAAGCTCTTATTGATATAAACAACCAGCTCTCTCAGCTCTTCACGCAGCATAGCCAGGTTCAGAGACTCGAACTTTCTGAAGATCTTGGTCGCAAGGACATAGTCTATACCGTCCAGCTCTTCGCCGCCGCAGGCGACATAAACAGGAACGAACAGACCCATCTGTTTAAGGATACGGTTACCGAAAGCAACTCTGAGCTTTTCGATTACCCAAAGGTCAAGCTGCTGGATCTTTCTGAGGTTCTCCTGCGAGATCGGATACTTCTCGAAGGCCTCGTCGAACATAGCCTGGAGGTGGTCGTAGCCCAGATTTATAGGCCCTGTCTCGGGGGCTTCAAAAGCGATACCCTTGGCATCAAGGTTGATGGGCTGTGCACGGTCGTATACCTTATCGGAGATAGCATAAGTCGAATCGTCGTTATTCGCTGTTCCGATATACCAAACGTTCTGCGGAATGCGGAGCTTGCCCTTATCGAGCTTGATCGGGTCAGTGCTCCAGGCGTTGGGAACAATATCAAGCTCCCACTCTTCTGCATTCGGCATTTCGAGTATAGACAGCATTTCTGCGAAGTAATACTCGATACGGGCGATGTTCATCTCATCGAGGAGGATAAGGTTGACATCGTTATTATACCCGGAGGAATAGATCCTCTTGAGGACTTCTGTCTCGTTGAAGTTCTTGGTAAATTCGTTGAAGTATCCGAAAAGCTCGGTACGGTCTCTCCAGGAAGGCTGAACAGAAGCTATGGTAGTATCGTTCTGCAGGAACTTTCCGAAGGAATAAGGCAGCGAAGTTTTACCTGTACCGGAGATACCCTGCAGGATGATGAGCTTGGTGGAAGCCATGCCCGCGATAAAGAGCCGTATAGTCTTGATATCATAGTAGAGGTGCATCTTCGAGCAGGCGAAATTGCGGTAGGTCTCGCAGATCTGCGCCAGAGTGATCTCGTTGTCGTAGGCGGGAGGAGTGTAGTTCTTATAGAAGCTATCGACCTCAAGCAAGCGCGAGAAACGCCTGTCTGCCGTCTGGACGATACCGTCCTCGACAGCCTGCGGTGCGCCCTCTCCGCCTTCTCCGGCCTGATACGGGACAGTCCCGTCGCCGGCCATCGACAGCGCTCCGGACACAGGCAGACCCATCTGAGCGACCTTCATCGCCATGATCTCGTCCTTCTCCTTTGTCATTTTCAGCACCTGTCTCTGGAGATTGGCGATCTCTTCCAGCAGGTCCTCATTGCTGACAAGGGAATGTCTGAACCGGATATATTTTCTTATCAGCAATATGATTATGAAAGCGATCAGGACATAGATAGCGATAACGATAATGATAGAGAGAATGGCAAGTATCCAGCTCAGCGCCGAGAAATCGGTGGAATGCTGCTTGAAGATTTCTATGTAATTCTTGATATTGAAGATCTGTACTATTCCTTTTCCGATGCCCTTGAAAATCATTCCAAAGCCTTTGAGCATCTCAGAAATGAATACAAAAAACCATTTAAGAAAACTGTTCATAATGTTCTCCGATCAATGATTATTTTTCGGTGTCTCCGTCCTCCGGCTGAGTATCGGCGGTCTGTCCGGCGGCGGGCTGGGATACTGTTTCAGGTGTTTCCTCCTGCGGCGGCGCCACTGCGGGAGCCTCGGCCGGTGCTTTCGCGGCTTCTTCGGCCTCTTTCTGTTTCTGGCTGGCAAGATATTCCTCGATAGCCTTTCGTTTTATCTCTTCCTCGTCCTGCTCAGTGATCTTAGGCTTTCTGATCTCCAGAATAGTTGCTATGAACTTATAGAGCTCATAGAGGAAGAAGAGCGCCATGGGGAGGATTATGCAGAGGAAGAATCCTGTTTTGGTCCTGAGAAAGCGCATCACCGCACCGAACTTAGGTATCCTTGTCTCGTTCCATTTCCCGACAAGATCGCCTGAGGCTACTTTCTGTTCATCGTTTACAGGGTTATTATCACCCTTGGTGACAAAGGACTTTATGCCGTTATTATCGACTATTTCCACGATCCTGTGCGTATTGAGGCGGTCGCCGCTGTTTTCGAGGCCTTTGAGTATCGTCCTGTAAGTAATGACATCTCCGACCTTGAGGTCGTTGACATCATCGATCTCTCTGACGATGATAAGGTCATCCTGTTTGATCGTCGGCTCCATTGAAGGAGACTCAACAGTAAGCGGCATAAATCCGAAGAGATTTGAGACACCGTTATTGCTGTTCGACGAGAACACGAGGATCGTCACGACCAGCGCCAGGATCAGCAATATCCAGGCAAGTATGTTTCCTATTATCTTTAAAGCCTTTTTCATATACTTTTCTCCCTTACGATCATGTCGTTTCTTTGATGGTGAAGTCCATAGACAGCTTCAGTGTTCCGCCTATGAGATCGTCCAGACATTCGGGATCGTTGCCTTCGAGCCAGATAACGACTGTATATTTATCTTTGCCCTTAGGCTCCAGACCTTCGCGAAGGTTCTTCATTACGATAGTCGAAGCCAGGAATTCCTTGTCGCAATCCGATTCTTTTCCGGTGCCGTCCGCTTTTGTCTTTCCGTATACGGTCTTTTCGCCGTTTATATACACAGCTATCCGTATAGCCTCATCTATGCGCTTGGTAACGTTCTCGATATTCATGACTCCCTCATAGGAGAGAGTATCGGAACCGGCGTTGATAAGATAGAAGGTATATGCTATATAGCTCTCGCCGTTATGGGAGCCGTTGATCATATCCACGTTTTTCGGGATATCGGCTCCGCTGATATTCGTCATATCGTAGACGATATCGGCGTTGAGGACAGAGACGCTCTTTTCATATTCAGGTGTCTCCGACAGGGTAAGCCCCTGTCTGGTCATATCATATTTATTGACCTTGACAGTAAAGCTGCCGAACTTGTCATAAAAATACGATATTGCATAAGCGATAGCGACGATCGCGACGAGTATTATGACAAGCAAGGCCAAAACTCTGGTAATAATGACGTATCTTTTGATCTCCTTTGATTTTCGCCGGAGGCCGAGAACGTCAGTCATTTTCTCATCCAAAGCTCATTCTCCTTTATCACAAAAATCATTCTTCATCTTTTTTCTTTCTGAAATATCTCTCTCCGACATACTTTCCTGCCAGCGAACCCGCTGTATAATTGCATCCGAAGGAGAAAATCTTTTCCGCCTGTATACTGTTCTGGACTCCGTCAGCGATAGCTGTCGCATCCATTTCACCGATAAACTCGACTATCGACTTGACTGCTCCGTCAGATCTCTCCGACTTGCCAAGGAACTGTGTTACTTCCGGAGAAAGCATAACATAATCAACGGGGAATTCCGAGAGCTTCATCATCGGGCAGGAATCCGATCCGAAATCCGTCAGCATAAAATGGAAGCCTCTGTTTCTGAGATTCCGCATTACGATAGCGACTCTTCCGTCTTTCTCTTCCAGCAGCTTTGAAGATACGCAGAAGCAGATTTTGTTGGTATGCACCTCAGCCTTGCGGCAGATCTCCATTATCGCTCTTTCCGCACGGATATCCCGCATATAGTCTGTCGGCATATAAACCGACATCCAGTTGAACATGATATCCTTATCGGTAAATTTGATGACCGACTCCAATGTCTGTGCGAATTCCAGTTCAAAAAGGGTAAGGCACTGATTCGTTATCTCTGAAACATCCCGGAAGTTCTCCGGTGTCAGGACACCGAGGCCGGGGGTATTGAGTCTGGTCTGGGTCTGAATGAACGATGTATGGCCGCTGGAGGATTCTCTTATCGGGCGGTAATACAGCTCGACCGCCCTCAGGCCGTCTACTAAGGTCTGGACATCTTCCGGCATTACCGCACCTCCAATACTAATAATACAGAGTATGAATACTCTATTCTATTATACACCAAATTGCACAATTTGTCAATCAAACAGATGACGTTTTTTGAATAATTTTCAAAAATACAGCATTTTCACCAAACTATCCCTGCCAATACCAAATAAGGGGCACAAAAGCCTTTCCGATCTGATATATTGCGTCTCAAACGGTCCCGCAGGGCATTTTGAACAAATAAAAAAGAGAGCTGTGCTCGGGCACAGCTCTCAGATACAGTTTATTCAGGATTCAGTTTCGTTTTCTTCCTCCCGGCGTTTCCTTCTTACCAGGAAAATACCTATTGATGCGACTCCTACAGCACTGGCGGAAACAGCGACAGTTTTCAAGGCTGTTCCTCTGCCTCCGGTCTTACTGGGATCGGTCTTTCCGGGGACAGAATCCTCCGGCCGGCTTTCATCAGGGAGGCTTTCGTCCGGCAGGCTTTCAGCCGGTTCATCAGCTCCGCCGTTGGAAAATCTCAGCCTGTCGGGCTTCTCGTCAGTCCCCGCCTTGGTAACGGCGATGGCATATTCCAGCTTGTCATCCTTATCTGCAACAAACAGGCTTACATCGTAAACGCTCTTATCGTATTCTACGCCTTCATCGGTACCGACCGTCTCCTTGACGGTATAAACAAATGTACCCGGCTCATCGGCAGTTATGACAAACTCCCCTGACTTGCCGCTCTCGATCGTGATGCTGTCGCCGTTGGGAGCAGGAGCATCGCTGCTCTCGGGGGCTATCTCGATGATGTAGGTATGCCCTCCCTTGCCGTAATCGTCGCAGTATACGGGTATGACAGCGTCGATCTTTTCATAGGCACTGGCAGGCGGAGCTGCAAAAAGGAACGAGCAGCAGCAAACGGCAGCCAGAGATGACAGTGCCGCAGAGATGATCTTTTTCACCGCTATCGCCTTCCTTTCGCAGATTTCAGACTTCGTTCAGTCCAGAATATAGCAGAATACGACGAGCCTTGAGAGCTGATCGCCCTCTGTGCAGGTCGAAAGTGCCAGGATACGTTGGTTCCTGAGCTCAAGGCCTGTTCTGGCGGCTATGAACCGCCTTGCGTCCCAGCCTTCTCCTGGCTGGAAGATCTCTTTGTCCGCTGCGCTTACGGACAGAGCCGCAAAGACCTCAAGGTCATAGGATCTATCGGCCGTCCTGCCGATCATAAGTGTACCGTGGTCATGTGCTTTCAGATATTTCTCGTCGAGAAAATCATCGATGGCGCCGAACATTTTTCCGTACTCCATGTGGTGACCGTACACAAGGGAGTAATCATCGGAAAAGTCGGGGCTTGATCTGCTGTCGAGGAAGATGCTCCCCGAGAGCGAATACTGGCCGAAGGGGTCAGTATTGAGATATTCGGTGTTATCGCGGCCCTGCATTATCGGATAGTCGATATTGGTGTCGTCTATCGTGAGCCAGGCGACCATATCGTCGGTTATGGGAGAATCCGCGGTATTGCGGTTATCCCCGCCCGGAACAGGTTTATATCCCTTTACGCTTTTATCCAGCGTATGGTTGTAAACATAGGCCGCATCGTAGATATACCAGGCTACTATCAGCAGCGCCAGTATGAGCACGATACTTATCAGCTTTTCATACAGCTCGTTCAGCCTTTTCCAGAAGGCTGCGGCTCCTGAAGCCTCCAATTACTCTTCGTCCTCGTGCTTCTTTTTCCTGACAGAGAGCACGATAAGTGTCCCGACAAGGCCTGCGCCTACAGCGGCAGGAGCTGCGATCGAGAGTATAACACCGGTCGGGATAGCGCCGTTGCGTGTGTTCGTGAAAACAGCGGTCGTATCAGCATCCAGCGACTTATCGGTATATGTATTAGCTTTGAGCTCAGTTGCTATATCGTTCTCCTGATCGTTGGTGGTGTCGCCTGTTACAGCGATAGAGGGAGCATAGTCCTCTTCAGCTTCTGCGATGGTATACTTTGCACCAGCAGGGACCCCGCAAAGATGAACGGTCTGACCGTGCTGGAGATACATATCGAAGGTTATGGTGCCGTTTTCGGCAGCGAACTGCTGGCCGTCAACTGTATTATTGGCGTCGGCGGAGTTTGCCTCAGCCATTTCCTCGGCAGTATATGCGTTGGCACTGTTGTCCAGCGGGGCCTGATCAAAGATGCTGTTGTCGGCATCGACAGAGATAAGAGCTCCGGGAACGTTCTCGATAATAACTGTGAACTTGAAGTATTTATCCTTCGATCCCTGGTTGCCTGCTACGGTCTTTGAGAATTCAAGATCGTAGGTATCATAAGTATTGGTATAGCCTGTGCTCTTGCTAGTGATCCCGTCATAGTCGGTCTCGCCGGCAGCTACATCTGCATCGGGAGCAGTTGTTACTTCGCCGCTGTAAAGAACATACTTGGCGATCTTCATAGTCTTCTGCTCAGCTGCTGCTGCGGTATCGTCATCAACATAAATATCCAGCGTTCTCTTGGGAACTTCGTCATTAGCAACGATGCTGCCCTCTGCCGCTGCGGCCTCGGTGATGACATAGCGATACACACCGGGCTCGGTGAACTCGATCCCGGAAAGGTCGATAGTCAGTGTCTTCTTGACATACTTTTCATCGTCGGTAGTTGTTTTGGTCTTGAAGGCGGGATTATCCGTTGTCGGAACGGCGCTCTCAAGCACTGCAGTGTCTGCGGCTGAGAAGGAAACCTTCCCGTCGGTCGCATCTCCGATGCCGATAGTGGGTGCACCGATACCGGCCAGCACCTCCAGCTTTCCTTCGGCGGTATTCGCGTCGATATGTGCTCCTGGCGCGATGGTAAAGGAAAACTCAGCGCTCGGTATCGTAGCATCGGCTTTCATAACGAGATACTTGTCGAAGGTGAATTCGCCGCCTGCAAGAGGCTCGTAATTGGAACCGGGGCCGGCAGTCTCGACAACAGGGTCTCCGCCGGGCTGGTCAGTCGCACTGACAGCAAACGTCATCGACGCTGCCATAAGCACGGAAGCAGCTGCTGCAAAGATCTTTCTTGCTTTCATGTCAACATCTCCTTAATAAACTGTATTTTATCTTCAGGATCAGATACCGCGCTTGCGCATGACGAATATCACTACTCCCTCAACGTCCTCTTCCGGGACAGCGCCGAACCTGCGGCTGTCGTTGAGATCCTTGCGGTAATCGTTCAGCACGAATATCTTATCCTTGGGAACTTTGTAAGGGAAGGAGATCTTAGCTCCCTCCGTCGGTGTCGGATAGAAAGTATCTATATTTGAGACATAGTTATTGACTGTCACGGTATTATTGTCTATCTTTACTGTATCTCCGCCGAAAGCGATTATCCTGCCGAACCTGATCTCGCCGTCCTTCTTATAGACGATCTCGTCGCCTGCCTCCAGCTTTGCCAGCTTGTAGGTTATGCAGAGGTCGCCGTCCTTTACCATAGGGAAGGCTGCGTTGGTATGGCTGATATGGATGCCGACAATAAAGGTCAGCAGAGCCCATATTATAAGAGCTGTTATCCCGATCTTTATGAACAGGGAGATCGCATAGCTCTTAGCGGAGCGTTTTTTCTTTTTCTTTTTTGCGGATGCCTTCGGAGCCTCAGCCTGCTGTTCTTCTTTGCCGGGGCCTTCGGATGGTATATCCTGCTCTGCCGGGTCCGGAGCCGGGGTTTCTTCCGGGAGAGTCTCCAAAGCTGCGCCTTCGGCGGCCACAGGTACTTTTTCCTGCTCCTTCAGGAGCTCCGGGTCTTCGTTCAAGAGGTCATCACCGCCGTTTCTGCATGATACTGAGCGCCTGAGCCGGGCGGTCGGAAGGACCGCTTCGGAGCGCACAGATACCGCAAAAACGGGTACTTTGCTAAAATGGGCGCAATTATCCTATTTTGAATTCTCATTATATCACATTTTTTCAAAAAAGTCAAGCCCTGTTCATACAAAATCTATATATTTTCTTTTATTTGTTGATGTAATGAGATAAAAAACTGTTGACCTCTGCCTCTGAAAGTGCTATCATATAGCCAGGAACGGAGGTCCTTATTATGAGCCACAAAGTAAACATCGCCGCAGCCGAAGCGCTGGAAAAGCTCAGAGCCGGCAACGCACTCTATCTCTCAGCCTCGACTCCCGCAGGAGACATCTCCCCTGCCCGCCGGGCAGAGACCTGCCGTGAGGGTCAGAGCCCATACGCTGTCATCGTATCCTGTTCGGATTCAAGGGTCATCCCTGAAAGCATTTTCAGCGCGGGGATAGGCGAACTGTTTGTCATCCGTGTCGCCGGGAATGTTATCGACGACCACCAACTGGGCTCTATCGAATACGCAGCCGAGCATCTTGGGATAAGGCTGGTAGTCGTGCTGGGGCATGACGGCTGCGGAGCCGTCGATGCCGCCATTAACCACGACCCGGAGGGCTATATAAAGTTCATAACCGACGAGATCAGGCTGGCGATCGGCAGCGAAAAGGATGAATACAAAGCCTGCTGCCTAAATGTCAAGCGCAGCGTAGAGCTGATCGAGAGCAGCTTTGAGATCCACCGTGAGGAGGAGCATGGTCTGCGTGTCATCGGAGCGATATACCGCATAAGCGACGGCAGAGTCGAGTTCGATATCTGACAGTACAATTTTTTGTACGCATCTCAAAGCTATGCAGCCTGCTGCCCTGCCAGTTTTCAGCTTTTCAGCACATTCATTATACACAAAGAAAATGGGTATCCCATACAGGGATACCCATTTTGGTTTTTTGGGGGAAGCATTTGCAGAAGCTCCTGTGGTTTACAGGGTCAGGAAACTGTATTGCAGCTTGGAGTTGGTATATATGATATGATCGTAAGCGTGTGCCTGCTGATCAGGTGTATTGCTTGTAGAGAGATCATCATACATATCGGCTGTAAGTGTTACCTTGTAATTCGAGTAAGCCTTTCCGTCCCCGAAGCCATTTTCCTCGCCTGTCAGGACATCAAAGGAGATATCAATCGAGTAGACCTTATCTGCTATCTCGACCAGAGAATCCCTCAAAGCTCTAACGATTATCGTTGTACCGTCATCGCTCATATAAGAAACGTAAGTCGATGTATTCTTTGTCTGTCCCTGATTATATAACTCGGTATCTCCTGCCTTTATGACAAGGCCGCTGATATAATCTTTGAATCTGAGCTTCGTGTTGTTGTAGCCTAGTTTCTTGTTGGTAAGGGTAAGGGTGAACTCGACGTAGTCCCTCGGTTCGGTGATATCAATAAAGGTATAGATCGCTGTAGTATCAACGTGCCCGATACCTGTTTTTGATGTATCCGCATCGAAAGGATTGATCCCGAGCTGGCCGTAAAGACCTGCTGGGTTATCTGTCTTTTTGACAGCGTTGTAGGTAAGCGTTGCTGCTGAAAGGTTCCTGGTATAGTATCTGTTATCGTCGTAAGCGTATTTTGAGGTAGCGCTGAACGCACCGTTTTCCGCAGCAGACGAGATATTCGAGAAGCCGCGGACATACGATCCGACATCAACATCGGAATCGCTCGGCCTCAGCGGGAACTGAGCCTGAAGATTTGACTCATTGAATTCGACGGCGAATCTTACCTGTATAGTTGCTGCATTCGCATTCTCGTCATTTCTCAGATACGGGTTGAGGTTAGTGTTGTTCCGGAGCTCGATATAGTTGCTGTTTGTCAGAGTATCCGGGTCTGTAGCCGATCCGCTTACATCGTCGCCACCAGATTCGAGGACTTCATTGCCGGGGTAGATCTTATAGCTTACAATCGTAACCGACTTGATCGCTGATTCAGCGACTCCGATCTTGGAGGACACAGCTCCCTTGTCTCTCATATCGAAATTCATCAGGAAGGTCTGTAGGATCTGGGAATTCTGGTTGAACCCAAGATTTTCCTGTATTCCCGTTGTCCCCTCTACTCTGCCTGCCGCTGCATCCGTAAGAGCGACATTGGTAGTCATAGTTACCGTAAGGATGTTATTGTTTCTGGACATCTCATAGACATTCGGCTCAACGGCGACGGTAAAGTCGTTATTCATATAAAGATTACCAGTTATGAGACGGACAGACTTATTATAGTTTCTGATGACCTTATTCGGTCTCCAGTCTACATCAGCGGAGCCGTGCTGCTCAAATCTGTCGGCAGAGTTGAGCTCGTAAACGAACACCTTATTGTTCCCGGCATCCTTGTTGGTAAAGAAGCTGAGGTAATAGATCTCCGGTCTGACAGATGTAACTGCGGCCGTATAACCCTGGGATGATGTATCGTTGTCCGGGCGCGGTTTGTAATAGTTGCCATTGCCGTCTGTTACAGTACCGTCCGAAACACCCGAAGCCTTGATGAGCGGCCCGTTCGGTATCGCAGTGAATGTAATATCGAGGAGCGAATTGAACGGTGCGGGAGAATACTTTGTCCCTGCATCAGTGCCGGTCGTAGTAAAGGTCTCGAACTCTAACGGGTAGTAAAGACCGGTTGCCTCATCGAGCTCTGTTACGGGAGTATCGCGGTAATAGAACTGGTCGTTCTTATTGGCATCGACAAGGACAAGTCTTGTATTAGGCACCCATTTGTTATCGTTCATTTTCAGCTTGAGCACCTTGTAGAAGTTGGATGTCCCGAGGACATTTTCGCCTCCGTTGATAGCCGCAGCCCATTCTTCCTCGTTGCGATCATACTCATATTCGATCCTGAGGGTAACGGGGTTACCGAGATTCTCGAACATGGTGTTTGCCGCATTGATAGCCGAATAAGCGTCGTCATAATAGCTTGTGCCCGAAGCGAGTTTGGCGCTGAAGGTATACTGTATCATCTTCTTTACATAGATCGGGACATATAGATGATAAGCGATCTTCGACTTGCTCGAAGCAGGATCGTAAAACTGAACATCCATCAGCGTGAACTGGGGAGTATTAGGGTCTGCGTTATCGATCAGGCTCTTATGCATATTGAATGCGCCTGACGGATGGATAAGGGAATAATTCTGATCATTGGCTGCGCTGACCTCAAACTTCCTTGTTCCGGAATTATAGGTGCATCTGTGCAGATTTACCTTGAAAGCCTCATTATTTGTGGCAGCAAAATCATAATTTGTGTTGGTAAGGTTCTGCAGATAATAGTTGATATAGTTCGTGATCTTTGTTCTGTTGGACTCCTCAACGGTCAGCAACGGGAAATTCGGGATATTCGGATTATTGAATTCCTCTCTGGAGGTCGTGAGGTGTTCCGTAACATCATTGAGCAGGGTGTCATTGACAGCGGGAGCCGTCTGATATGACTGAGCTCCGTTCTGGCTCTTCTGTGGATCCAGTTTATCTGCGATTATCTGCTGAAGAGCAGAGCCCTCGTAGTTGAGATATCCGACAGCGTCGCCGGTAAGGAAGTTTGAAACATCTATTACCTGTCTTGGGCTGGATGTGACATACGGCTTGTTGTCTGTGACTTCGGTGCCCTCGTAATTCCGTACATTAACAGAACCAGTATTGACATTTGAGAAGACCTTGTTTGCATCGGAAGCCTTGCCAAGGTAATCGGCGAATATTACATATCCTCCGCTATTATAATCATTTGTTCCTGAGAGTCTCGGAGGAACGAAATATCCGGGTTCAGCTGTTGTGTTCTGACAGGAAAGGCCTGCTATTTTTATGCTTTTTATATTATTTTTTGAAACAAGATATCCATGGGATGCTGCAATGTAATTTGTTCCTCCCTTTCTATCCTGGAACTGTATGTTATCGCATAGAATATTATAGCCTTTAAGGGGTTTTGCGAGCCAGCCTACAAGTGAAGCTGCATAATCTGATTGAAATACAACATCCACGATCTTAAAGTTGCGGATATATAGATCTGATTCAACATTTCCGCTTACACCGGCAGTATCGTTATAGCTCCAGAAAGTATATCCCTCAACGGAACAGGAGTCTACTATTGTCTGTTTAGCCTTGATTCCGCCTATTATCCCGCCAGTAGCTCTGTGCTGTAGTTTTGCTATTTTTACTGTATCTGTTAATCCTTTAACGACGGAATTCTTGTCACTTTTTACCCGGCAATTAAGGAAGGCAAGATATGAGGTATAAGTGCTTGTCGTGTTTCCGCCTATATCAGCACCTATCAAGCCTCCAACGCGGTGGCCGTAAAGGCTTATGTTGAAAACATTGCAATCTTTAAGGAGCAGAGAGTACGTCATTCCGGCTTCAGTCTTATTGCCAATGGTATACGATCTTCCGATTATTCCGCCTGCAACAACTGTATCATCGCATCCATCAGTTTTATCATTATTACAGAAGAATGTCGAACCATCTTTGTAGCCGATACGGGAAACGATCGCTTTATTCTCTTCACCGAGAGTAACATTGGTAAGAACTACCGGGGCATTATTCGAATTAGTCTGTGCAAATCCGATTACACCTCCTGCACCGTTCTCAAAATCCTGATATGCAGAACCTCTGTATTCATTTATTACATTCGGAAGCGTGATCGTAACATCATCTATAAGCAGATTGCCCTGCTTGAAATAGCCGATGATACCTCCCGCATAGCGCTTGCTGGTAACAGTAAACGCAGAAGTCGCTTCAATATCGGATATCTTTACCTGATGGTTTGTAGCGTTGTTGGCAAGCTGGAGATTTCCGAAGAAGCCTCCCGCTGTTTCAAAACCGTTTACAGTCAGGCCGGAAACTCCGATCGACTCAACTGTAATACTGTCGCCACTTTCAAATCCGGCATATCCGGCAATGCCGCCTGTATGCAGATATGAAACGTTTACCACATTTGCCTTAACGTAATTCATAACTCCGTCCGGATCGCTGTGCATAAAGACATAATAGTTGATAGTGCCTGTAATGGAGAGATCTTTGATCTTGAAATCATCGGTGACATTGCCGTCTGAATCCTTAGCGACAGCACCCTGACTGGAATTGTTATGATGGAGCGTATTGAAGAGACCGAATCCGCCCTTGCTGTTGTTTATGGGGAGATAATTGTCATAAGCTGTCTCGTAGTGCTGCAGCGACATATTGAGTGTAAATGTAACCGGGCTGCCGGAGCCGTTATTGCTGAGGCCGCTGAACTTATGCAGGCTGATCGTTCTTTCATTGAGATAACTATCCGAATTACTCTTCACGCCGAATCCGATAGCTCCGACTCCGCGATATCCGTCAGGGAGCGTCCAGGAAGTCGAAATTCCGCCGAGAGAGAAGTTGCACACGGTTTTGCTGCTGGTCAGCGCCAGGACACCGTAATCCGATGTTCCAGGAATGACATCGGTATAGTACGCAACAAGGTAGGGAACGCCTGAAGTTGCGCCGTCGAGTTTTGCATAATTAAGATAGTCAGGAGTATTTTCCTGAGTCTGATCCTTTCCGACATCCGCATATGTAGCGCGGTGCATGGTCTTATATTCCTTGTCGTAGCTGTTACTGGAACCGACATTTGTGAGAACTGATCCGGGAGCGGCGACAGTTGTGCTGCTCTGAGTGAGCAGTGACATAATGAACCAAGCCTGTGCGTTAGGGATGCTGACGTCAGTGCTGAATATTCCTGTTGCACCAGACACAGCGGTATAAGCGCCGGTCGAGAGCTTTTCTGTTTCTGCCTTTTTGATATCTGCGATGGAATAGTTCTTCCGGCCGTTATGCAGTGTGACATTCTCCTCGGAGGTCACATACTCCGAGCCTTCGGTAACGGCATAGCCGTTCAGAACTCTTCCGATTATCGGGTTCAGATAGAGATACTTAGCGGTACTGGCTGATACCGTGACAGGTGTTCTCCCTGAGATATCTCTTATCTGACTCGGCAGGCTCTGAGGCTTATCATCCATTTCCTTGAATATCAGAGCGCCGTCAACTAAAACGCCGACATATCCGCCTACGGGTATGAGAAAAGAGTAACTGCCATTGAGGTCGATCCTTCTGCCAGACGCCATTGAATCGAAGGTAACGGATACGTCATCAAAGATATTGTCTCCGCCAAGGATAGCGCCAATGACTCCGCCGTAGCTGGCGAAGTTTGGGAATGTGTCGGTACCTGAATTCTGAGTGAGAATGATCGAAGTACTGGGCTCAACGCTGATTCTGACATCCTTTACTACGCAGCCGTAGCTGTTTACTATGAGAGGGCTGTCGCTCTGGTTGTGGATAACAAATTCTCCGCCGTCGTATACGCCTCTGAACACTGCGGGCTTTTCATTGGTGCCGATAGTTGTGAAGTTGCTGATGCCGGAATAGGTGGTAAGGGTGATATCCTTTGTCTGCTTATAATATGCTCCGGCAAGATACTTTCTGACATCTGCAAGAGAAACGGTATCGGTGCTGTTGTCATCGTTGACAAAATTCGTTCCGTTATAGGTATAGGTATGATGTGTCGTGCCGTCCTTCGCATCATTGCACCAGTAGACAGCCCTTTCGGCAGACGTCGGCAGGATAACGGAAGTACCGTTAGTGCAGGTGCCGTTGATGATCTTGGCAAAGGTCTCCAGCTCATTGCCGTCCTGGATCTGATATGGGTCATTATAAGTGCCGCATCCCTCAGCTCTGGTAGATCTGTGGTTTACTTCAAGCTGATGGGTCTTAGTCTCGGGTGAATACTCTGTGCCTACATAGGGAACAAAGCCCGCAAACAGGGCTGAAACAGTATTGCCCGAAACATCGCTGTCCGATACCGGGCTGGTATAGCGTGCCGTTGTGTCATCCGGTTCTTCCAGGTAGATGCGTTCCTGATTGGGGAACTCTCCCTCAGCGATATAGCCGACTTCCTCTCCGTAGGTGACATTTCTGCTTCCGTCCCAGTCGTCGTCCCATGTATAGGTATAAGTTCCCGTAGAGCCGGATTCAAACTGGAACTTATCCAGCAGTGTTGCTTTGGTGAACAGACTGCGCTTGGTCAGATAAGCCTGATCCAGCGCAGACTCTGCGTCAGGATCGGCAAGTCCGTTCAATCTTCCGTCGAGCTTGATCAGGGAGAAGCTGACGTTCAAGCCCTTTGCTGTCAAGGAACCGACCTCTCCTATGAGGCTGCTTCCAGCCTTTGGATATCCGTCAGAGCCCATCAGCATACTGTCGGGCCAGGAAGATGTAAGATTCTTGATGTTCTTTACATTCTTGACTGTTAAATTCGTATAGGTCGTGATCTTGTTGATGATAAGCGGTGCATAATCCTCCTCGCCGATACCGCTGATATGGATACCGTCCAACTGGAGATTCTGGATATCCACCTTGGCTTTGCTGGTATCAGAAGATCCCTTTACCGTTCCGGAGACAAGAGCTCCGCAGTATTTGCCATAGTTCCCGACATTGCCCTGGAGCTTTGTGGTCGCAGAAACAGTGAGCGTCTTCGCTGAGTCAACGTTTCTGAACAGACCGCCGTGAAGAAGGTAATGCTGAGTAGTCGCAGGGGTGCCCCCGGTAAGCAGAGAGGTCTTCTGAGAATCATTATCTCCGCCGTTTTGTTCCTCGCTGCCTTCAAACTCACTGTTGTAGAATTTGAAGGTGCCCTTTACGGTGATGTCAGAATCCAGATCGACAGGATACCAGCTATAGCCTTCCATATCATAGTTTCCGGAGGAAATGGACTTTGTAAACGGGTTTGAGCCGAAATGATTACTTATGCTTCTGTGAGCATACTGATTCAGAGCCCAGCGCATGAGTTTTCCGGGATCCGTATCGCTATCAGCGATGGATTCAAGATTATAATAGTATCTTGTCCAGGGATTGGCCGTAGCTCCGTTTGCAGTCTGGGCCTTATAGCTGAGGCTTTCTGATGAGCCGTCCATAATGAGGCCGTAATCTGTCTCGGTGTGTATCGAAACTATACCCGCACCATTCTTGAGGAGATACTCGTCTCCGCTCGAATCGACGGCAGATCTGTTATCCCCGCTGTCAGAGTAGTATGCGCTGTAAGCGAGGAGCTCGTCGAACACCGTTGCATTCGGGAGAGTCGCATTATCTGCATCGATCTGGTAGCAATCTGTAGTCGGCAGCAGAAGATATAATGCAGACGAGCTGTCGTGATTCCTATAATTGGCATCTGGACTGAACCAGCCCTTGTTGACGATCATGCCGAAGGACCTCGGATTTGAAGCAGAAACGTTTATATTGTTGATGTCAAGGTTATTCACTTTCCATGCGCCGGTAGCACAGTAAACGAGCCCAGCCATATCCTTGACAGCTCCGGAAGCAGTGATCTTGGAATCGGTACTGATGGTCACAGCAGTTCCTTTATCCTCAGAACCGACTTCGACATCGGTGTTGAGCCACTGATATCCCAGCAGACCTCCCATAGAGCCTGCCTTTGCGCTCTTGATCTCAAGATTTTCTGTAGTAATGTCGTCAAGAGTCAGCTTTCTGGACATAAAATTCTTGGAAGCGGAATAGCCGGTAATCATGGCGATAAGCCCGGCGACAGCCTGCGCTGATTTGCCCTTATCGGCCTTGTTCTCAACTGTTCCTCCGAGATTGATCCTTTCAAAATACCATTCGGTCTCTTCGTTAGTTTTATGGTTTATCATGCCGACA
Organism: uncultured Clostridia bacterium; assembly: GCA_946545645.1. Taxonomy (GTDB): domain Bacteria; phylum Bacillota; class Clostridia; order Oscillospirales; family Ruminococcaceae; genus FB2012. The sequence goes on from CAMNNQ010000162.1 coordinate 16,507, forward strand.
GCGCCGGAGATACAAGTCGAAGCATTATTGTTGCTTCCGGATACTGTTCCGGAAAGATCGCAGTTATATATATCTATTGAGCGCTGCACTGAGTCCGAAACAACAGGAGCTATCTCTCCGTAAAGCCTTCCGAGATACATGATCTTGGTCCCGCCGTAATCGAATCCTGCAGTAACATCTGTAGAATAAGTATTGACAGTCCCCTTGGCTACACCTGCAACAGCGCCGACATAAACATCGTTGACATTAGGAGAAACACTTACCGCTCCTGTTATAACAGAATGGTTCGATGCATTATCGTCACCGATGACCGGATCTGAGAGGATCCCGAACAGACCGTTATAGCGATGATTGTAGATCCTGCCGTCACCTTCCGATCTTGTCACAGCTGTTGAAAGATCGGATACTTCCCCTCTTGATCCGTAAGCCTCACCGATAGCTAGAGTAACTGTATTACCCGCTGCGTCGAAGGATCCTGTGTAGATGCAGTGAGGCTCGGTCATTTTGCCGTCTGTATCGTTGTCTCTGGTAAAGCCGGTGATACCTGTACCGCTGAGATCTATACTATTTGAAAGTGTCAGCGAGTTGATCGAGCCGATCCCTCCGACAGTAGTAATGTCTGTCGAGCTGAGCTGGATATTCAGAGCTGTCGCCGCGAGATCAGCAACTGTCCCGATAGAGCTGGTCGGAGATTCGATGCTGATAGTGTGAGCCTCCTCATCGACTGTCAGGACTGTGCTGCCGTCATACTGCTCGTATGTGAGGTCGCCGTCCTCTGCGTCTTCAGGGGCAGATTTTGTGTCAAAGCGCATTACTTGACCCCAGCCGCCGATATCGTCAGCCGAAACGGCCGCGCTTCTCTTCAGTATCCAGCCTGTCTCTGCAAATACAGGTGCACTGTCTCTCGCACCGACTATCTGTCCGAACTTGTGTGCATTTGAATTCTGGACCTCCAGCTTGGCGTTTGAAAGATCTGTGGTACCCGTTAGTCTCAAGGCTCCGTTCCCAAGATCTCCGACAAGGCCGCCGCCGGAAAATGTTCCGTTTACATTTATTGTAACATTATTGGCATCAACAAATGTATTCTTAGCTGTGGCTATAAGTCCGCCAAAGCCGAAGAACGGGTCGGGATCAGCGTTGTCAGTCTTCTTGGCATTTCTGGCATTACTCAATGTAAAGTTATCAAACTTTACATAATTCGCGTTGGTGTCATTTGCTGTTCCAATGGCTCCGCCATAGTAGGTCAGCGCACTGCTTCTGTTGGTATCGGCCTTGATATTCATTATAGTGAGGGTATTGCCGAGACCGGAGTTCTTATACTTGCCGATAAGGCCGCCGAAAGAATCAGCTTTATCTTCAGCATGGTTGGAAACAACGGTAACATTAGAATTAAGGGTAAAGCTATGGTCTGTCTCCATCATGCCAAAGAGACCGCCGACATCGCCGCATCCGTTTTCCTGAATATTTGAACCAAAGATATACTGGCTTACATCAATAGTAACTTCGGCATCTTTCGGTCTGTAATATCCGTATACACCGCCGCAGCCGGTTTTTCCGCTGATATGCTGGTCAATGTTATAGGCGGTGAAAGATGTACCGGTCTGTAGGTTGACAGTCGCCTTATCGATCTTTCCGACGAGTCCGCCTGCATATCCCAAAGAGCTTGTTCTGATCTCTCCGCCTTCGATCTGCGCATTGTCGCTTATGACATTGAGCACAGAATTGCTTTGCATCTCGCCGACGAGCCCTCCGGCGTTCCCCTTGGTCGTATTGATATTATTGATCTTTCTGGGGTCAGTCCCGGAGACAGCAAATGTCAGGGTGGATCCGCTCTCCATAGTTCCGCAGGCAAGTCCTACATTTGTATCCGATGCGACATCTACCGGGTCCTCATCGTTTGTACACTTATCTATCTTGACATTCAGAATAAGGGTGGAATTCGATTTCATAGTCCCGATCATACCGCCGAACTGCTTCAGCCCTGCATTCAAGGTCGAGTCATCCTCATCGGTAGCGCTCGGCTTCATAACGGATATGTTCCATGTAGCGGGAGCGTTCTCTGTGTCATGGACAACGTTCTTTGCAAGGAGAGGAGTACGGTCGTTGACCGTCTCTCCTTCGAATATATTGAATCCGTAGAAACGGGAGATCTTCAGCTCATTGCCTTCATTGAGGACAACTGAATCCTTTACATAGTTGAACAAGGGAGCATCAAGGTTCAATGTGATCGGGTTGTTAGCCTCGATCTTCAGGCTGCCTTCAAAGGGGGCGGCGAATGTACCTATGCCAATGAAGCCTCTGGTGAAAGAATCTTCGGAACCGTCTCCGGTTGTTTGTATTGTTATCTCGTCTTTTCTGTGATATTCCGGATGCAGCATATACTTTTGTGCATACTCATTCAGCTCCGAGGATGTAAATGAAACCTTATTGCTGTCCTTCGGGGAATGTTCAAAGGGGTAATTTTCCTCCGGCGCATCCATCCCGGCATCAGCATAAGCAGACATACCGAATAATCCACGGCCGTTTGTATATTCACCGATCTCGCTTACCGGAATGGCAGAAAAGACCATAGCTATCGCCAGCACAGCGCTGATGATACGCTTGCTTGTCTTTTTCTTTAAAAGATCGATAATGCGTTTTTTCATATTTATCATACTCCTAAGGTGTGGGGCAGTGCCCCGGGCAGCCGTTCAAAAGCTCTATCATCTATCCGGCTCAGCTCTCTTCGATATACGGGATATTGATAGTCATATACACCCCTTCAGATGCACTTGAAGCTATAAAATCCCAATTATCGCTGATCTCGCCATTGACCTTGTATAACTGAATGTCGTATCTGTTTCTGTAGCTCTTCAACTGATCGTAGGAATCGGCAGAAATAACCAACTTATCCCAACCGGCCTGTGACCCGCCGCCCTGGGTATAGCTGACTTCTCCCGAGATATACGGGAATGCGCCGCCTATTTCATAGATATTCTTATTTATCTCGATCCTGGTCGGATCCCATTCGATCTCTATATTCTTGCTGCCTGTACCAGTCAGCACGAGGTTATAGGCTTCAAAATCCTCGGGGACAGGAGATCCGGTGAGTCTCTGTTCGTTTATGTAATACTTCCACCCCAGTGCAGCGGAAGACTTTTCTTCTTTCAGACCTATAATAGCTGCCAGAGGTTTAAGATCGACATACTCTGATGTCGGGGTCGGAGTTGCGATCATTTTTACTCTTACACCGGAATCGTTCTGGAGATCCCAGTTGCCTGAAAACTTTATAGTGTACTTATTAAACGATCTATCTCCCGTTCCAAGAGTTTCACGCTGGGAGTTGGTACTGGTGGAGTAGGTATAGGATGCGCTTGAGGAAGTGAAATTAGCCATCCACTGGCTGCTGTCGTTTTTTACTATCTGGATCCATTTTCCGGATCCAAGGCTTGTTATCGTCTGGCCCTGTGCATCGCAGATTGCAATATCCAGGTCGTAATCGATATCCTTCTTGTAATAATCTCCGCTGCCGTTTATATCGTAGTTCCAGAGGAACACATCTATATCATAGCTGGTAGCTGTACTCTGGGCGCCGATCTTTTTCACCATAATCGGTTTATAGGAGATCCTTTCGTTATCCAGCAAGGTCAGGATATTGGATGTGAACATCGTATCGCTGGAATCGTCGAAGATAACGACTCTCTTCATGAAGTTCTTGGTACCGGGATATTCAGCGAACACAGCGACAGTGAGCAGAGCCATAGCGACTGCGCTAATCCAAATAAGGAGCCACTGTTTTTTCATAGCCTTGATTATACGTTTTTTCATAATAGCAGCTCCTTTCTCTTAGATTTTGCTGCGGAATATTATCTTGAGGCTGTTATATAGACCATATCAGTCTCTTTATTCTCAAAAATGTTATCTCCTCTGAGATCCCATGTAACTTCGAGAATATAGTAATGACAGAATTTCTTGTTAAGATCCCAGATAAACTCAATTGTTTCCGACTGCCAGTAAGAAGGGATATCGTTCTCTTCTACATTTGTGAGAGTATCATAGTTCTCGATATAATAGCTGTCGTCATCCTTGGCCAGGATCGGAGCATCCGACTCATTGTTCTTATAGCTGCCGGAGAGAGGTGTGTCTCCCTGGATATAATATATCGGACCGGTCTCGTTATCGCTGCCCGGGTCAAAGACGGTATTCTCGTTATGGCTACCGGCGTGCATCGGATAAACTACGGTTTTGTCATCGGTGCCCGGAGTCGTGCTCTCTTCAGCGGGATAGATCGTATAGGTGAACTGATTGTTATTGGTATGTGCGAGCTGGAGCTTATAGCTCTGAGTATTGGAGCCTGATACGGTAAACACATATTTCTGGCTGTTTGTCGGTATCAGCTTACCGAATTCATCATGCAGAGGGCTGTTTGTTATCGGGTCCATCTTATACTGGCTGACAGCATTCAGGTTAAAATACATCCTGTCTTCTCTGTGGGCCGCATTAAGGTAAAGTGAATTCGGGAACTCGACCTTATACAATTCTGCTGCTTTCCGCTGGTTATAGAACCACGCATACACCGGAATCACTGCTGCAAGGGTCAGGGTCATGACGGCAGCAGTTACAATAGCAGCCTTTTTCTTTCCGGGCAGCATATTGAATTTCCTGAATATTCCTTTCATATCTGCCTCACTCCTTGTTTCAGCTCCCGTTTGGCAATCCGACTGTTATATCGACCATGAAATAGGAGATCGATATACCGATCGCATAGTCGCCGTCGTTATAGCCTTCGCTGAGCTTCCTGAAATTGGCTGTAGTCTTAGCGTCTTCGATCATAGCGGAGGTTATCTCGCTGTAATTTGCGAAGACAGTTGATTTGTTATCAATGAGATACTGTATGACCTTGCCTTTATCGGTATCGGTGATATCGACTCCGTCCGCTCTGTCCTGAACGATGGGATAATCGTCAGCGGAGCGCTGACCCAAGTCGTTGTTTCTCAGAGCGATCTGTCCGAGGGTGTTCGGCCACATCCAGTAAATAGTCACCGGCTGGGGAACTCCTGCCCGGGCGTTGGTAAAGGTCTTTGTCAGAACTTTTGTTATTATGGGTTTCTTATAATAATACCGGTATTGTTTCTGCACTGATTCGGAGGTCTCTCCGGGCTCCTCGAAGAACATTATATGCCCTTTGAGGTAATTTTCTCCTTCCTCGCATAGAGAAATGACATCCTCATCGACATCATCAGAGGTAAGCTCAGACACAGGCTTCAGTGTTGTATTTCCAGCTTCTCCGAACTCCTTGAAGGCAATGACATCAAGATTGATATCGACAGTAAGATCGCCGTCGCTGGCAGGTATCACATAGAACAGTATCTCTCCGCTGCTTCCTGGGCCGAAATCCGTAGCCTCGTTCTGGACCGGGGTATATCTGATCTTGATCTGGTTTTCTTCACAGGTAGAGATGTAATAGCCATCGATAATATCGTCAGCTCCATAGGTGTAATCCGGAACAGCCTGGGTAAATAAACTGTCGTTTCTGACTGTCGAGCCTTTTACTGCGATCTCAAACGGCATCCCTGCGACCTTAACGCTCATGCCGTTTGCCTCGGTGTTTTTATTGGAAGCGAACCAAGCGATAGTTGCGAAGACGACGATTATCGCAGCGAACACAGCCAGCGCACCGAATTTAAGGATCGCCCTTCTGAGGTTTTTCGATCTTTCTGGGGCAAGAATAACCGTTTCGGTGATATCGCTTTCCTCTTTGGGCTCCTCGCTCTGCCTTATAAGATCGTTGAGTTCCTTTCCGCTCACTGTGTTCACCTCGCTTTCTTTTCGTCAAGAGGGTATAATACCCCCTAAATGGGTATACTTATCCAACTTTATTATAACATAAAAAATCCAAGATTTCAAGTAGCAATTTTATAAATTCGCTGCCTGCCGGATTGTGTATACTGCACAATGATTTTTATAGAAGCCTTTAGAGCTTTTGTATGTTTAGCATATAAAGGAAATCCCGGAGCCAGATTCTGCTGGCTCCGGGGCTCGGGACAAAAAAAGCCCCGCCGGAGGCGGGGCTTTTTTGATTTGTTGTTGGGTTTTGTTAAAGCTTATGTTCCTGATGCGTTGTGTCAGGTCGAAGAAACTGTTACGCCGTTGCAAGTAACGTCTGCTGCATTTTCGACCATTGCAAGCTTGAACGATACTGTAAGATCGTCAAGAGTAGAAGTTATATTGTTGGTCTTGCAATTTGCATCCTCACCCTCGAAGTAGAGGTAAACATAGAACGGAGTGCCGCTAGTTGTAACGGACGGGATTGATGTTACATTCGTAATTCCATTGCCTGTAAGAGGCGTTGTAACGGTGTGACCTGTTCCTACATAATATGTCCCTGCTGCATCATTAAGAGGAGCGAAGATATAAGCCTTATTGTTTATAACTACCGCAACTCTGATAGACTTATCAAGAGCAGCAGAGCCAGAATTACCTGTTACAGTTACTTCCTTTATCTGCAGTGACTCTCCGTTTGCAGCCAGTGAGGGTGTAAGCGCATCAGAAGAAGACTTGAGATAATAGGTGTACTTTACATAGTAGCCTTCGCCTTCATCATACGCACTATCACCATCAATATCTCTGTAGTAAACCTGAGTCAATGCATTCGTACCTGCACTTGCAGCTTGAGCCTCATACTCAGTTGCAGTCAAAGAATTATAGGTGCCGGACAAATTCGCTGAATTAGCACTTGCTGTGGCTGCAGCAGCATCGTTAGCTTTCTTGCTGTATGCATAGAACCAACTGTTTGTGTTCGCTGTAGAAGTGGCGTGAAGCTGAATGCCGCCTGTGGTCTGGTTTGCTGTAGCCTCTTCATCCCAGTTAGGATCTGTAGCGGTTGCGACCTCATTGATCAGAAGACCCTGATCAGCCTTAGCCTTAACCTGCATATTGGTTACGGATACTTCCTTGTTCATTGTGAACCATGCGTAGGTTGCTGTTGAAAGCATTACTGCGGAGCAAGCGAGCATTGCGATCGCCGGGACCAGCTTTCTCTTAATGTTGTTCTTTGCCATAATTCATTTTCCTTTCATACTGTATTTCGTCTTTTTTCAGTAATCGGGTCTCCCCTTATACCCCGGCAGCAGAGCGCCGATCACTCTTTAATAGCTGCCACATATAAAATCCATAATTCTATACTCTTATTATATACTAATTTGGTACCGTTGTCAAGAATTTCAGAGACGGGATAAATAAGTTTAGAGGAAATAACAAATAGCGGCTTTTTGTTTTCAGCTAATTAAACAAATCAGACGTTTTTATTTTTAACTTATACAGATTTTCGGAGTTAAATCGGGAATAATTTAGTAAATACGATTACAAAGTAACAACTTTTCGATAACGGTTTCGTCATTTCTGACAATAATTTTTACAAATTCTCAGACTGTTTTTCCGCCTCCGAAACTGTTTCCGAAAGTTTCGTTCCGCATTTTCTGGCAGCCCCGGCAGCATCCTCATACTCAGCTTTGCGTCTGACCGTGCCGTATCCCTCCGAGATCTTGACACCGATCTCCCCGTACTGTGTGGAGGCTCTGACCTCCCTGCGGCGGAGGGTGTATCTCCCGCATTTCCTCTCGCGGATGCCGAGAGTCGTGGTGTGTCTGAAGATAAGAGCTGCAAGGCTTTCCCTGTCCTCCTCCCGGCAGATGCAGCAGAGCTCGTATGCCGGCCTGCCCTTTTTCATATATATAGGTAAAGTGTAGACATCCAGCGCTCCTGCGGAGAGCAGCTCCTCCGAAGCAAAGGCCAGCGCCTCCCCGGTGATGTCGTCCATACTGCACACCAGCTCGTAAACGCTCTCCCGGCTCCCTGCACTCTCTCCTATCAGAGCCCGGACGCAGTTGAGCCTCGGCAGGTCCTTCCTTCCCATACCCATACCTATTCGCTCTACGGACATTACAGGCTGTGGGCCGAAGCTGTCGGCAAAGGCTCTGAGCAGAGCCGCACCTGTCGGAGTGCAGAGCTCGGCCTCGATCTCTCCGCCGTAGGTCGGGACTCCCTTTAATAGTATAGCAGTCGCCGGGGCCGGTACGGGAAGTATCCCGTGAGCGCAGCGGACGTGGCCGCTCCCGACGTGTACCGCCGAGACGACGACTCTCTCCGGCGCCAGTTTCTCCATTAAAAGGCAAACTGCACAAACATCCGCCACAGCATCCAGCGCACCGACCTCATGGAAGTGTACCTCCCCGACTTCCCTGCCGTGTACCTCGCTCTCCGCCTCGGCTATCATACGGTAAACAGACACAGCCTTGCTCTTCACGCCCCCGGGAAGCGGCATCCCGGCGATGATCGCCTCGATATCGCTCAAAGAAGCGTGGTGGTGATGATGTTCGTGGTCGTGATCGTGATGGTGGTGATCGAGCTCATGGTCATGGTGGCGGTGATCGTGGTCATGGTGGTGGTGATGATGTTCGTGATCGTGGTCGTCAAGGCTTTCCTCTTCGCAGCCGTCCACAAGCACTCTTACAGAGCATCCTGTAACTCCCAGCTTTACTGTCTTTTCCGCCGAAACGGTGACATTCTCCGGCAGAGCCTCTTTCAGCTCCCTGAAAAAAGCCTCCTTATCCGGGAGAAGGTCCGAGAGGGCGGCGGTAAGCATATCCCCCGCGGCGCCCATAGAGCAGTCTATAAATAATGTTCTCATTTTTGTCCTCCGATATGATTTATCAGCGAAGCCTGAAAGCCCGCTCCGAAGCCGTTGTCGATATTGACGACACTTACTCCCGAAGCGCAGGAATTGAGCATCGAGAGCAGAGCCGAGAGCCCGCCGAAGCTGGCGCCGTAGCCCACGGATGTCGGGACAGCGATGACAGGCCGGTCGATCAGCCCGCCGATGACGCTGGCAAGAGCGCCCTCCATCCCGGCGACAGCTATGACTACCGAAGCCTCCATTATCTCGTCAAGATGCGAGAGCAGCCTGTGCAGCCCCGCGACTCCTACATCGTAGATCCTGACGACCTCATTTCCCAGGAACTCAGCGGTCAGGGCGGCCTCCTCAGCGACGGGCATATCCCCCGTTCCGCCTGTGGCGACGACGATCTTCCCGACTCCTCCGGGCTCCCTTATCCCCCCGACGATACCCGCCCGGGCCTCGGGATAATACCGGAAGCCATCAATACCGCCGAGAGCTTCTGCCTTTTCAGCGGAGAGCCTCGTTATCAGTATATGCTCCTGACCGCTCTCCAGCATAGCTCTGACTATCCCAAGTATCTGCCCCGAAGTCTTGGGCTCACCGAATACCACCTCTCCGACTCCTGTCCTTACGGCGCGGTGGGTATCGATATTGGCATACCCAAGCTCCTTTATGGGCTGCTGTCTCAGTACCAAAAGCGCCTGCTCGGGGGAGACAGCACCTTTGGCGACATCTCCGAGCAGACGCTCAAGTTCATTCCTTTCCATTACTGTTCTTCCTTGCAAGAGAGGATCTGACGACACCCTTCGGGTCGGAGATCAGCAGTATCACGAGCCAGATAATGAGCCCGAGGATCACAACAGACAGCCCGAGGAAAGCGTCATTGAGCATATCCTTAGGGGCGGGGTTGAAATACTCTTCCCTGACCTCAAGATACTCGACGAAAGCATCCACGAGCCACATCAGTGATGCTCCCCAGAACATAAGGGTCATAGTCCCGACTTTCAGTGCTCTGGCCTTCTCGCTGGTATACCAGATAACGGTACAGACAACAGCCGCGAGAGACGAGATGAGAAGCGTCATACCGTTCCCTCCTCAGCAGCGGTCTCCTCTGCGGGAACTTCCTTGTGCATAATCTTCCCGCTTACACCGACTATCCCCGCCCATACGAGCGTTACGACAGCGGCCATACCGACGCCGTTGGTGGCCATTTCGGTAAACATCTCCGCAGGCTCGGAAGCCCCTGTAAGAAACGGGAAAAAGGGCGAGACTTCGCCGTGCCAGAGATGCTCAAAGGCCAGAAGCCCGGAGCCGCCCCAAAGCATCTTATTGAGCCAGCCCAGCTTCTCCGAGAAGCGCAGTCCGGCTTTATGAGCGCCTTCCTTGCCTTCCTTCTTTTTCACAGCTTTGGTGACAACGGTAGTAACTACTGCCTCTGCTGCGGGTACAACAAAACAAGCCATAGATATTCCTCCTTATATTTTCAACAAAATAATCGTTTTCAATGTCAAGTATATTGCTTGATACGTTTCTAAATCTGTCAAGCCGGCTGCTTGATACAGCACCGTATATCATGGAGCCTGCTTGACTCCCTCATTCATACTGCCTGTACGGTAGCCTCTGAGGTCAAGGCTGATGTGGACAAAGCCCAATTCCGCGAGCTTTGCGGTGATCTTCTCTCTCATAGCGACCGCTTTGCCGATCTCCTCCGGCACAAGCTCGATGCGAGCGTTGCTGCCTTCTACTCTCAGCCTGAGTTGCCCGAACCCCAATGATCTGAGAAAGGTCTCGCCCTGCTCGACAGCGGCAAGACGTTCCGGGGCAAGCAGCTCGCCGTAAGCAAATCTTGAAGCGAGGCAGGCTGCGGAGGGCTTATCTGCTGTCGGGAGACCCAGCTCCCGCGAGACAGCTCTGATATCCGCCTTAGTAAAACCGCACTCCCGCAGGGGGCTCAGCGCTCCAAGCTCAGCGACAGCCCTCATACCCGGGCGATAATCTCCCTCGTCGTCAAGGTTAGAGCCCTCAAGTACATAGCGGGCGCCGTTCTTTCCGGCCAGGGCAAATATAACGCTGAAGAGTTGTTTTTTACAGATATAGCAGCGATCCGGGGGGTTAGTACAGAACGCCGAGAGGTCATTATGGTCAACAAAGAGCTGTTTTACACCATATTTTCGACAGAAGTCGGCTGAGGCGTCTGTTTCCGCCAGCGGCACCAGCGGAGACCTTGCAGTAACAGCGAAGGCATGATCTCCTAGTACATCCTTAGCGACATACACCAGCAGCGACGAATCGACGCCTCCCGAGAAAGCGACGGCGCCGCATTCGAGGCTTCTGATCCGTTCTTTAAGAGCATTATACTTTTCACAAAGCAAACTATCCACGACCTCACCGCCTTACCTTTATAATACCACACAACCTCACACAAAGTCAATTACAAATCCCAAACAAAACCATACTTTTTAGCGCCGGGGCGCGGCGCTCCCGTTGGTCGCTTGCTGTCGGTGGTGGGTCGTCTGTACGCCCTGCGACGCTGCAGAAAGGTTCAGCGCCGTCTCTCATTTAGAGGGGCGGGACTTTGTTTGCGGCGGGATCACAGAACAAGTACTGCACCGCACAAAGCGGGCAACATTGCGCCAATCCAAGGGCGCGCCAGCCCTTGGCAGGTTCTTAGGGCAGAGCC
>CAMNNQ010000163.1 GCA_946545645.1 uncultured Clostridia bacterium
AAGGCAACACCGCACGACCCGCGGCTAGCGCCTCTGCACATCATCTGCTTGCCAGCTTTCCGTCATATTACCCAAATTCTCCTTGACTTGCGTCAGCAAGCCTGCGTCAAATTTAGGCAATCTGACGAAAATCTGGACGGCGCATCTGATGCACAGGGGTCGTGCGGTGTTGCCTAAAAGATGAGCCGAAGCTCAGTATAAAGGGGAGACAGCTGATGTTTGAAAGCGAATTTGCAAGGTGCGAATACATCGAAAAGGATAATGCCGTATTCCATGTCTGGAAGAAGGAAGCCCACTTCGACGATTACCGCCGGCCTGTTTCCGCCTCGCTGGAGATGCTGCGGGAGCATAAGGGCAGTATCTTTATAGTCGATGCAAGAAACGGCTTCGAGGATGTCAGAGAGGATGTGGAATGGGGCTTCGGTCATTTCCTTCCGGAGCTGAAAAAAACGGGCTGTAAGATCTGGGGGTTCATATTGCCGGAAGTATCGGAGATAGAAGGCGAGATCGACCTCTGGACAAAAGAGATCGAAAAGAATTTCTGTGTCATACGCGCCGTATCCTACGGCGAGATACTCAAAGCCGTAAAAGAAAGATACACTGAATAAAAAGGAGGGCTGACTATGCCAAAGATCAAAAGCTTTCATCTCGGAGAGAACGGCACCTATATGGGGTCCGGCTTCGATTATGAGTATTCTTCCGAAGAAGGCAGGGATGGGATAAGCATCCGCATCGACGGCGTTCAGGATGAGGATGCTCTGAAGCTGGATGCCGACGAAGCCTTTGTTTCAAGCCTTGAACATATCATCGAAGATCACCGTATCCGTAAATGGGACGGCTTTCATGGCAGCGATAAAAACGTGCTTGACGGCAGCTCCTTCACCCTGAGTATACGCTACGACGACGGCAGCAGTATCAGCGCCGGAGGGTATATGAAATACCCCAAGGGCTACCGCGAGGCATTAAGCGCCTTTGATGAGCTGTTCATCCCGCTCTACGAGGCTGTCCGCCCTGACAGAAGAAAGGTCATGACCAGGTATTTCGAGGAAGTCATACTGCAAAAGCACTCCCGTCTGGAACGTCAGGAGGTCTGCTACCCATACGTTTCCGACGGCGGGAATATGTATCTTCTCGGGGTCTGTGAATGCAGCGGAGGCGCTTCGATGTGCCCTGTCTATTACGACAACGAACCGGAATATATGCTGGTCATAACTCTGGAAAAGGACGGGAACAGTTGGGAACTGGGCTGCGAGACCTATAAGATAACGGAAAAAGGCGAGGTCATTCCCTGGGGAAGCGCGATTATCGACAACTCCTTTTTCAGCAGCGAGCGCCTCTACGGCCATATCTTCACCCGCAGATATAAGGATCAGCTTCAGCTTGGCTGCTTTACACAAAAGGGCTTTTCCGCCAGCGGCAGAGATACCCTCTACTATATCGACCTCTACGATATTGTAAACCAGCTCTCCCCTCTTGCCAACGAAAAAGTCCAGGGGCCGCCTAATGACCGGGAATGGTGGACTCCTGACAAGATAGCTGATTTCATCGAAGTCGCAGATAAGTTCGGGTTCTCCGAATCAAAGCGGTACTGGGAGAAAACTCCCTGCGACCCTGTCTTTGCCGGAGGCATGAAGGACAGCGCCAACCACTGCTTCGATTTTATACTTACCAACAATCATGACAGCAAATTCTATAACACGCTGATAAACACCCCGAAGGGAGAGCGCGTCGGAGAATACAGAGTCAAAGGCAATCTGTATCCGAAGTAAAGCCACGGCTCTCAGCCATTACCGTGCCGCCCCCTGCAAGCTCCTTCGTCTGACGGGCGGAATGAAAGGACAGGAATATATGACCGACGAACAGGAATTTCTTAAAATACAGAACGAGCTGAGAGAAAAGATCTCTCTCGAAGACAGTTTCCGGACAGAAGAGCTCCGCACCGTCGCCGGAGTCGATCTCGCCTACTGGCATTTCGGCGGAGACGAATATGCTGTCTGCTGCATCGTAGTCATCGACTTCAAGACTCATGAGGTCCTGGAGAAAAAGCATTTCAGCGGAAAGATAGATGTCCCCTATATGGCGGGATTTCTGGCTTTCAGAGAGCTTCCGCTGGTCATTAAGACCGCCGCACTTCTTGAGAGCAGCCCCGACCTCTTCGTTTTTGACGGCAACGGCTATCTGCATCCGAGACGCATGGGTATCGCCACCCACGCTTCCTTTCATCTCGGCAAGCCCACTGTCGGCATAGCCAAGACCTATTTCCGCATCGACAAAAAGACGGATTACACCGAGCCTGAGAACTCCCCAGGCAGCTTTACGGATATAATCATTGACGGCGAGGTCTGCGGCAGAGCTCTAAGGACTCACATAGATGTAAAGCCTGTGTTCGTCTCTGTCGGCAACGGCATCTCTATCGACACCGCCTGCGCTCTGGCTATGGAGCTTACAGAAAAGGATAGCCATATCCCGATACCGACAAGACTTGCAGATCTGGAAACTCATATCGAAAGAGAGAAAGCATCCCAGGCTCAGAAAGCCTATGCCGGGATCAGAGAAAAGCTCTGCGGTTTTGCACAGGAAGATGCCGACATCAAAGCCGTCGCTGCCATAGGCTCCAGCGTCAGAGCCGACCCTCCCGCCGATGAATATTCAGATCTCGATATCATCCTAGTCACCGAAGCCCCGGAAAAGTGGTTCAGCGGAGAATACCCCGCGTTGCTGGGCAATATGACCCTCTCATTTATTGAGCCGACTCTTGGCGGCGGGTACGAAAGGCGCTGCATATATGACAGCGACCGGGATGTTGATATCATCATCCTGACTCCCGCTCAGTTTGAGACAGCCCTCAGAGACGGGACCGTCGGGTCGGTAATGAACCGCGGGTATCTGTTCCTTTGCGACAAAAACGGCTATGCTGCACTAGCCGGGGAATTTGTGAAGCCGGAGATCACCCACCCGGCGCTCAACGAAGGGTTCTTCCGGAATACCGTAAACGACTTCTTTTTCCATAATATCTGGTCTGCAAAAAAGCTGCTGCGGGGAGAGCTCTGGGCTGCGAAGATGTGTATAGATACTTATCTCAAGCTGTCTCTGCTCTTTATTATCGAGCAGTATCAGCTTCTGAACGGAACTGATGATATCTGGCACAACGGCCGCTTCCTCGACCGCTGGGCAGACAGGAGCATTACCCGGGAGCTTTCCCACTGCTTCGCCCATTACGACACCGAGGACTGCAAAAAAGCCCTTAAAGCGACCCACAGGCTCTTCGCAAGGCTGGCGGCATCCGTTGCGGAAAAAAGCGGCTTCCGCTACCCTGCCGAGTCCGAAAAATGCGCGGCTGATTTCCTGCGCGATAAGCTGTAAGGATGCAAAAGCGGGCAGCATCCTGCGGATAAGTAAAAAAACGGCATATCCCCCTGCCTTCCGGCGGAGATGATATGCCGTCTTTCTTATTTCCTGCGCATAGGGCAACACCGCACGACCCGCGGCTAACGCCTCTACACATCATCTGCTTGCCAGCTTTCCGTCATATTACCCAAATTCTCCTTGACTTGCG
>CAMNNQ010000164.1 GCA_946545645.1 uncultured Clostridia bacterium
TCATGACGGATAAGCCGGTCGTCAAGCAGGCTTGACACGGCAGATGATGTGCAGAGGCGTTAGCCGCGGGTCGTGCGGTGTTGCCTTAAACCAACGAAAGGATTGAACCACAAAAATTAGGATTTGTGAAGTGCGGATGAATATGAATTTCGATGTTTATATCGAGGAAAACTCTCAGGTCAGATTGCTTAACGACGTCATCGACGAGATCTATTTCACCAAGGATTACACCGTCCAGAGCAAGTGGACGGGCAATATCCCGGAGGATATCATGATGAAAATTCTCATATTCGGCTACATGAACGGTGCGTTTTCATCAAGGAAGATCGAACAGCTTTGCAAACGCGATATTTACTTCTGGTGGCTGCTCGACGGCTTCCCTAAACCCGATCATTGCACGATCTCACGCTTTCGCAGGAAAATGGGAGTGCAGATTGAGAGGGTGTTTTACGATGTCGTCAAGTACCTGCTGAACATGGGCGAGATCAGCGGTGAAAATATTTTTATCGACGGCACAAAACTTGAAGCCAATGCCAACAGATATACCTTTGTCTGGAAGAAGTCTGTTGAGAAAAATGAGCTGAAGCTGCGCTCAAAGCTGCCGGCTATTCTCTGATGTACAGCTCAGAGCACAGGCTTTTTGTTCGTAAGGTCCACGCTCTTTGAACGCTGGCGCTGAACCTCCGGTTCCTGCTGTACCTGCTGTTCTTCCTTCGACATCTGCTTTCTTGCCTCTGCCAGCTTCGGCAGCAGCATCTTTCCGCCGTCGGTAGTTGCCAGCTTGTACAGCTCATCGTAAGAATTGTGCGCCATCATATACTGGAAATCCTCCCGCTCCATGATCCTGTCGCTGTAATCTCCGATGATGCCCTGCAGGTCCTCAAATTTAGGCTCCTTCATCCCTGCCTCTTTCAGCCCCTTGGCATACATCCTCAACGCTATGATCTCGGCGCAGTGAGCATCGATGGTGCTTTCGCCCAGCTGCCTGTCGGAGGAATTGTCAACAGCCATCTGAACAAGCTCCTTGTTCGCACGCTCGATAGATCCGCCCTTGACTGCTTCGATCTCAGTCTCCTCAGCCAGCTGGGCCTCCTTGATGATGTCATCCATTATGTATTTCTTCGCAAGCCTGATGATCCTGCCGGCAGCCTTGTACCTTTCTTCGCCCATGGGAGACTTGGGCTTCCACCCGGTATCGTTGACATCAACTCCGGCCTTTTCCCTTACGGCGTTCTGATATGCAGAGCAGGCCTTGTATGCCTCCAGCAGTGCCTTGCGGGATACCTCATCCTCCAGATACGGTTCCCTGGCCTTCGACATGACCTCCTTGAATTTGCCGATCATGGTCTTCATATTAGTGAACTCGGCCGAGTCCTTGTGTCCGATCTGATAGAAGGATCTTGCCGTGGACATCCCTTCCTCGGCATGGTCTATCGCACTGTCGATCTTATCCCTTTTCTTTATCTGCTCCTTCATGAACTTAGCTCTTTCGATAGCGTCCGGAAGGTTCTGCTCCAGAGTCTCCACACGCTTTCTGTAGGGCTCGGGATCAACAGTAAAGCCGGTGATATCCTGCTCCGGGAATTCTACCTCCTTTACGGTCCTGAGATCAAAGCTGCTGCACTTGCCTACCGCCGCTGCACGCTCGTCTGGCGTCTTTGCCTCTATCAGCTGTTTGTAAAGCGGAGTATTTCTCAGAGCATCCATATACAGCTCCTTGAAGTACTCTTTTCCGTGCCTGCCGAGAGCGACCCTCATAGGATCGATCTCCTTTTTCTTCATGTCCTCTATCATCCCAATATGAGCATAAACGCCCACATTCGGATCGCGGAGGCTGTCCAGGTCTCCGGTCTTCACATCGTCAGGACCGGCCTTGGAATCGTCAATGCCGAACTTCGCATTTATCGCATAGTATTCCTTTTCTGCCTTTTTCTCGATGTATTTATTAAAGTAACCGTTGACTCTCCTTACAGCGTTGTCCAGAATGATCTCGTCCGCAAGACGGCGCTGCTCCTCCGGATCATCCGTCATTACAAATCTCGGGCCCTCCATGTTGAATCTGTCGTTGGCCCTGATCTGCTCAGCAGCAGAATGGAAGAATACCTTCTCCTCCTCAGTCATCCTGTCACCGATGCCAAGCAGATTGCTCTGTGCCATTTCGTCGATCATAACTACCGCTTCGGTAGCGACCTTCTCTGCCGAAGCAGCAGTGTCGAACAGCTTAGCTACGTCTCTGCTGAACATCATATCCTTGATCCTCAGCAAGTTCTGGATGAAAGGCTCGGTATTTCCCTTTTGATATTCATCCATTACATCCTTCATAGCCCGTCTGGACTGAATGATCACATCACTGTATCCCACAAGACGCGCCTCACCGTGTTCATTAAACACGTTCTCACTGAGCATTACCTGCGAGTGCTCCGCCTGGGTATATGTGGCTCCCACTGAGGACGAATCCATAGTCCCCTTGAAACGCTTGGGATCGACAGCCTCACCCAGAGCTGCCAGCGCCACCACCTTATCGTTCAGACCGTTGGGTATCGGCAGAATGATGCTGTTGTATTCATCGGCAGCCTTCTGATCGAAGGAGCCCACCGGCTGGTCTGGTTTACCGGATGTCTGCAGCAGACCGTATTTGTTTGCAGCGTTCAACTTGCCCTCAGACCCGTAGACGGATATGAGCAGCGACTCTCTGTCACGGATATCAGCCGTATCGAGCATCGCCCTGTTCACATATTCCAGCTCATTGGATCTTCGCTTGGCTTCCCGGGCCAGCTTTTCCGACTCGCTCTTCGCCAGGTCTTTTTCGGCCAGCGCCGAGATGTTAACATCGCGGTCGAAGTTTCTGCCGTACATACCGTCCACAGCAGCGCTGAGCTCCGGCTCCTTCTCTGACATCAGGGAATAGACCGACACCTCACTGCCGTACTTTTCCTTCTCATCTTCTCCGACTGTGGGGATGCGCTCTGCAAGCACATTGTCCAGCCCCTCGATGCCGTCAAATATTCCCCGGAGCTGTTCGTTCGTTGGATGAGTATCATTAGCTGTGCCGACAGACATCACCATAGCTATGTAGTCCTTCAGCTTGGTGAGCTTTTCCGAAGGGCCCTGAGGCAGTCTTCCGGTCTCGATCACCTTGCCGATAGTATTGCTGATGACCATCAGCTCGTCAAAAAAGCCCTTGGAAAGCTCAGTTTCCTCCTCCGTAGGGGTCACGGTCTCTCCGTTGAATTCAAAGGGCTGGCCCTTGCTCAGACCGCTCAGCATCAGAAGCTGTTCATAAGTGTATGGCATTTTCTTTTCCTCCGTTTATTTTTCAGTTTTCATAAGTAATACCCCCGCAGCACCGCCTTGGTTGCATAAGAGTCTCTTTTTTATAAAAAATGGTTATTCCTTTGACACACCATTTTCAAACAGCTTATTCAGGGGATCACGGCAATCAGACCAGCGCTGTGTTTTCCCCCGCCGAAGGCAGGAGAAAACACAGCAAGAACAAAAGTATTCTGTTTGCCGGGATATGTGTGGTCTATCAGCGGGATGACCATATAAAAAATATATCCCGATTTTGAACTGCACAGCTGCAAATGACAAATTTGTGCATTGAAACGAACTGTCATTTACAGCAGCACCAGCGTACCGGGATAAAAAGTCCGCCGGATATGCACCCTGTCCGCCTGTACCGGGGTATTACTTTCAGAGTACAGTATAGGCAACACCGCACGACCCGCGGCTAACGCCTCTGCACATCATCTGCCGTGTCAAGCCTGCTTGACGACCGGCTTATCCGTCATGAT
>CAMNNQ010000165.1 GCA_946545645.1 uncultured Clostridia bacterium
CGCAGCAGCATCTCGGCTATACCGGAAAGCATCGGGATAAAGGGGAAGCCCATTCCCTGAACTCCGTTGCGGATGACGAACAGCAGATCGACGGCAAAGATCATCCTTCCGCACATAGGCAGGAACTGCGCAGCATAGCCGATCTGTTCATCGCCGTTCAGCAGCAGCCCGGCAAGCTGCTTCGGGAAGAATATCATTACGCTCCCGAGAAGGACATAGGATACCAGCGCTATGGAGATGCAGACCCGCAGTCCGTCTCTGATGCGGTCAAAGCGCTTGGCACCGTAGTTCTGGCTGGTATAGGCCGACATGGTTATGCCGGCGGTGGCAGCGGGCTGCATGAACATATTGAGGTATTTGCTGCAAGCCGAATATGCCGAAGTGAAAGCAACTCCCAGCCCGTTTACGAAATACTGGACTACCATACATCCGATAGCAGTTATGGAATTCATCAGCGCCATAGGGACACCGTTTCTCATGAGCCGGCCGTACATCGCCTTATCCGAGCGGAAATCCTCTTTCCCAAGCCTCAGGAATTCCAGCCTGCGCAGCTTGTTAAGGCAGATAGCTCCCGAAGCGAGCTGCGAGATTATCGTCGCGGCGGCAGCTCCTCTGACTCCGAAATCCATAACGAATATAAACAGCGAATTCATCCCGATGTTGAGGACCGAGGAGATGATTATCGCTTTGAGGGGAGTCTTGCTGTCTCCGAGAGAGCGGAGGATACCGGAGCCCATATTGTAGAGTATCGTCGCGCAGAGCCCGCCGAAGATGATATAGCCGTAGCTCAGGCTCTCTTCGATGATATCCGGGGAAGTGTTGAGAAGCTCAAGTATCGTTCTGAGAAAGACTGTGCTGAAAAGGGTCAGCACAGCGGTTATTATCGCCGCCAGAGTTATGGCCGAGGCGAGGGTGCGGCGGAGCTTGGGCATATCCTTCTCGCCGAAGCTGTGGGCGATGAGTATGGAGAAGCCGTTGGAGAGCCCCATGGAAAAGCCGATGATAAGGAAGCAGAGGGAGGACATATTCCCCACTGCCGCCAGCGAATCGTCTCCGAGGCCCTTGCCGACGATCGCGGTGTCGGCAAAGTTATATAGCTGCTGGAGGAGATTGGTCATCAGCAGCGGGAAGAAAAACCTGAGCACCTGCCCTGTGGTCTTTCCGTTTGTAAAATCTATCGTTCCTGTCATTTCATCATTTCCTGTCCAAGGTCTCAAATATCGTTATCTGTTCTTTCTGTCATTCTCCGATGATATACCCCAGCAGGAACACTGTCGGGGAGTTCCAGTAGATGGTTATCTCGTTGAGAGAATAGCTGGAGGTATCGTCGGCGTAGCAGCGCATCGGGGGAGTCCCCTCCCGGATGACCTCATAGGCGAAGGGGTCGCCGGGCCTTCTGTTCGGTCCGCCGGAGACCATACCGGGCATACATTCCTCTATACCGTCCGCAAAGGCGGGGCGGAGATGGGGATAATTGCAGCGGAACTCGCCTGTCCCGGTGACATAGCTTATCCCGAGGGCATTCTCTCCGAGAAGATAATGGAGCTGCCCTTCTGCATAGGAGCGGTTCCTGCTGCTGCCGGAAAGAAGATCGTCGATAGCCAGCACCATACCGTTTTTCATGGTATTCATATTGCTGCCCCAGCAATATTCGTAAGGCTCCATAGCGACACCGTAGCCGCAGCTATCGGCCATGCTCCTGAGCCGGGCGGCTCTGTCGGCAAAGGCCTGCCTGAAAGCGGAGGCAGTCTCTTCGTCCTTATCCCTTTCGCAGAGCAGATAGCAGAGCGTTCCCAGCCCGCCCAGCTCGCCGTAGCCCAGGCCGGTAAGGGGAAAGCCCTTGTCCTTCATCTCCAGCATAGCCTTATGCCGGCGCTCATCTCCTGTCAGGGAATAAGCCTCGGCGTAAGCCCAGAAGATATTGGAATTTGCATCTCTCTGGCCGTAGGGGCCGGTGTTGCAGCCGGGAGGGTTCTCGAAGCCGATGAACTCCGGGTTTGCCTCCAGCCAGCCGAGGGCTCTTTCTGAGGCTTCCGCCAGCTTATCTGCGAAGGCCGCGTCGAAGGGACGGTATATCC
The DNA here is from genome assembly GCA_946545645.1 of uncultured Clostridia bacterium. Taxonomy (GTDB): domain Bacteria; phylum Bacillota; class Clostridia; order Oscillospirales; family Ruminococcaceae; genus FB2012. The sequence continues at coordinate 2,079 of CAMNNQ010000165.1, forward strand.
CGGAAGCCAGAGCTGCTGCTGCTGCCATGTCGGCGGTCGCCATAGTCGTGACCTTGAAAACAAAGAGCTGAGCCTTGTCCTCCTCTGGCATTACAAAGGGTGCGTGCTGGGCGGTAGTGACCTTATGGTAGACTCCGCCGTCCTCCCGCTGCATTTTGAGCATCCAGTCCAGCTCGTATTTCACCTCGGCCAGAAGATCCGGGAGGCCGGTTTCGGGGATGTTCAGCGAGAGCTTTTCAAAAGCCTTCGGGAAGAGCTTGTAGGCATAGAGCAGATGCCCGACGGCGCAGGCTCCCGCAGTGACATACCTGCCGTAATCTCCGGCATCGTGCCAGCCGCCTGTTACTTCGAGCCTGACGCTGTGGTCGTCCCAGAGGACAGCCTCTGAGGTATGGCAGGCAGGGTGAACGTACTGCAGGGCGTATTTTTCTTCAAGGGCGCAGCCGCAGCGCAGATAATAAAAGGCTCTCATCGTATCTCTCAGGACACTGTCGTAGACGCTTTCGCTGATACCGAACTGCGCCGAGAGCTGTCCTTCGGCTCTGACCCGGTATTTCCCCGGCTCTCTGAACCCGGAAAAGTCTGCCAGCCGGATATCGTCGCCGGAAGCTTCGTCCTTACCGAAATACGAGGTCTTTCCCGTGTATCTCACGCTGCCGGACTCATCCGCCAGCTCGAAGCTCTCCGCCTCGAAGGGCAGGACGGCGATCTTTCTGCTTTTGGGGAGATACCCCGCCTGATCGACGAATATCCCGAAGGGAGTGGTCTTGATATGAGCGGCTTCACGCTCGAAATATTTTCTGTTCAAGGCTATCATCCTTTCTGCTGTAAAAAGGTTTTGCACTGTATCTTTACTTTCAGCGGACAATATGCTGTCCTGGTGCGGACGGCCCGATTCGCGGAAAAGCCGTGCAGGAAATGTCTTTCGCGCCCGGTATCTTTACTTTCAGCGAACAATGTGTTGTCCTGGTGCGGACGGCCCGATTCGCGGAAAAGCCGTGCAGGAAATGACTTTCATGCCCGGTATCTTTACTTTCAGCGAATAATGTGTTGTCCTGGTGCGGACGGCCCGATTCGCGGAAAAGCGATGCAGGAAATGTCTTTCGCGCCCGGTATCTTTACTTTCAGCGAACAATGTGTTGTCCTGGTGCGGACGGCCCGATTCGCGGAAAAGCTGTGCAGGAAATGTCTTCCGCGCCCGGTATCTTTACTTTCAGCGGACAATATGTTATACTATGATGGAAATATTGATCTCAGAGGTGATCTGTATGAACAGCCTGTTTGAGAAGCAGGACAGTCTGAACGCGCCTATTGAGACGTTTATGTTCGACTCTTCCGGGCATGAATTCCCGGTCAAGCCGCACTGGCATTATTTTGCGGAATTTCTCTATATCCTCTCCGGCTCGGCGGAGATCTCCTGCGACGACACGGCGAGCCATGTCTCGGAGGGGGAGCTTATTATCCTCTACCCCTCGGCTGTCCATTCGATACGCTCGGCTGACAGCGGCCTGCCGCTCTTTGCGGGGCTGAAATTCGACCCTGTCAAATTCCCGAACACCAATTCCTATGCGCCCTCGGTGTCGAGCATACTTCAATACGCCCGCAGCAGCGGGATGCGCATCCATTTCACCGCCGAGGAAGCGGAAGCTCTCCGCTGCCGGGAGATATTCTCCGACTGTCTCGCAGAGACCGCGAGCTATCTTTACGGCAGAGACATAATGCTCCGCTCGCAGATATACCGCCTTATCATGGGGATAGTCCGCATCTGGATAGACTCGGGGCTGAATATCGACAACTGCCCCATAAACCCGGAGGGGCTCTACGGTATCGAGAACATAGCCGAATACATCGACAGCCGCCTCGGAGAGGGCATCAGGGTCTCGGACATCGCTGCGAAATGCCATCTCAGCTACTCCGGCTTCGCCGCCAAGTTCCGCCGGCAGTACGGTATGAGCTGCAAGGAATACATCGAGCGGATGCGGCTCTTCAAGGCGGAGGAATATCTGCTCTTCACCGATCTCGATCTGAGCTTTATCAGCCACCAGACCGGATTCTCCGATCAGAGCCATTTTATCCGCAGCTTCAAAAAGTTCCGGGGGATGACCCCGAATCAGTTCCGCAGCCACAAGAAGCAGGAAAAATAGCGCAGTGATGCAGTATATCTTTATTATATCATCTTATCTCGCGGCAGGATATAATATTTACAGCTTAAAATTGTAAAAATCTCTAAGCCGCAAGCGATCTGCCCCGCTTTTACAGGCGGCTTTGTAATGCGCTAAAGCTAAAAATCGCCAAAGCACAGCCTGCTGTCCCGGCAGGATACAGGTTAAGATCTTAAGGCAACACCGCACGACCCCTGTGCATAAGTATGCGCAACCTCAACTGGCGTTGAGGCACAGATTTTCGTCAGATTGCCTAAATTCG
>CAMNNQ010000166.1 GCA_946545645.1 uncultured Clostridia bacterium
TCGCTGAGCTCATATCTGCTCATGTCGGGGTTACGCATAAAGCTCCAGTCAACGTTCCATTTGGAGTTTGCAAAGGTATAGCGGCGCAGAGATCTCTGGGTGAAATCCCCTTCGATCTCGAAATTCTCTTCGGTAGTACCGTCGATGCCTGCGGTGAACCATCCGTCCTCGCCGAACTTTACAGGTGTCAGGAAGACCTCTCCCCCCAGATTATGGAAGGGCATCCAGAGCTGCATCTGTCTGAAGCCGAGGCTCAGGATATACCAGTTGCCTGCCTGATCTGGGATAAGATCGCCGTGGCCTATGCCCTGGATGATATAGGGAGCCTTATTGCGGTTTGAAAGAACAGGGTTATTGGGGTTGCGGGAATATCTGCCCCAGAGGGAGCGCGAGCGTGCGCAGGTTATCATGTGGCCGTATTCTGTTCCGCCCTCGGCAGCCATGAGGTAATACCATTTGCCAATCTTGAAGAGTCGGGGGCTCTCAAGGAACCTTCCGCCGGAGCCCTGCCAGATACACTTGCTCTCGGAGAGCCTCTTGCCGGTAGCGATATCTATCTCGCACTGCACTACTCCGCCGACGCCTGCTGCATCCTCGCCGTTGGTCATAAGATAGCAGCGGGTCTTCTCGAAATAGAGCGAGGGATCGACTCCGCCCTGCTCGACGAAGATCGGGTCTGACCATTCGCCGTTTATATCGTCTGTCCAGACATAAAAGTTGCGTCTGCTTGTGCCGTCGGTAGCGGCGACATAGAAGCGCCCGTTGTTATAGCGGATAGTCGGGGCGAAGATACCGCCGGAGCTGACGATCTTATCGAGATCGACCTGTGAGGAGCGGGTCAGTACATAACCGATCTGCGACCAGTTGATGAGATCTTCGCTCTCCAGGAGCGGCAGCGCCGGGAAATACTGGTAAGAGCTGCAAACCATATAGTATTTGCCGTTGGCAAAGCATACGCTCGGGTCAGGGTAAAAGCCCTTGACTATGGGATTCTTGTATATCATAGTTCATTCCTCCTTTGGCTGGCCGTAATAGGCGTTGGCGCCGTGCTTTCTGAGATAGTGGCGGTCGAGAAGCTCCTGCTGCATAAAGCCTGTTTTCGGCTCCAGCATCAGCGCATGGAAATTCATGAAGGCCGCTTCTTCAAGAACGACCGCATTATGGACAGCCTCAAAGGCATCCTTGCCCCAGGTAAATGGGCCGTGGCTGTGAACGAGAACTGCCGGAATGGTCATCGGATCAACTCCCTTGAAGGCTTCGATGATGACTGTCGCTGTTTCCTTTTCGTATTCGCCGGCGATCTCTTCCGGAGTCATAAGTCTTGTGCAGGGTATCTCGCCGTAGAAATAATCTGCGTGGGTCGTCCCCATAGGGATGACTCCCCTGCCCGCCTGTGCGAATGAAACAGCCCAGCGGCTGTGGGTATGGCAGATGCCCCCCAGCCCTTCAAATTTACGGTAGAGCTCCAGATGGGTCGGAGTATCGCTGGAGGGGCGGTATTTACCTTCTCTGACCTCACCTGTTTTCAGGCTGACTACCACCATATCCTCGGGCTTCATCCCGTCGTATTCGACTCCGGAGGGCTTGATGACCATCATACCGCTTGAGCGGTCAACAGCCGAGACATTGCCCCAGGTAAAAGTCACAAGGCCGTATTTCGGCAGAAGCAGATTTGCATCGCAGACCTTCTTTTTCAGTTCCTCAAGCATAGCTGTTTACTCCTTATCTGCGCAGCGCTCCATAGCAAGCGCTGTATTATATCTTTCCATATAGCGGTCAAAGCCCTCGCTCCCGGCTTTATCCGGCAGCGAAGAAGCCGCCTTTGCATCCGCAAAGACCTCGGCATCCAGCCAATCCGCAAGAGATCTGCCGCCGCTGTCCTGCATAAATCTTGCCAGCAGAGCCATTCCCCAGGCGCCGCCCTCGCCCGCAGTGGTCATAACTTTGACCGGGACGCCGAGAGCGTCGGCCATGAGCTGCGAAGCAACGCCTTCGACCTTGAAGAGGCCGCCGTGTCCGTTGAAGTGTGTGGCGCTGACATTTTCCTGTTTGAAGAGGATATCGTTGCCCAGCTTGAGAGCTGCGAAGGAGGCATAGAGCTCGGCCCGGAAGAAAGCAGCAAGGCTCGGTCTTGAATCCGGCTCTCTCATATACATTGGTCTGCCTTCGGAGACTCCGGCTACCGGCTCTCCGGAGAGGAAGTTGCAGGCGGTGACACCTGCGCAGTCGGCGGGAGCGTTCAGAGCGTTGCGGTAGAGGGCCGCATAGAGCTCAGACTTATCCATGGGCTTGCCTGTCAGCTCAGCGAACTCGCCGAACATCCTTACCCACGCATCCAGTTCGGAGCAGCAGTTGTTGCAATGTACCATAGCCACATCCGCGCCGTCCGGGGTCGTAACGACATCTATCTCCGGATACATCCCGGTCAGAGGCTTTTCAAGCACCAGCATTGAGAAAATGGAGGTCCCGGCGGAGATATTGCCTGTCCCCTTACGGACAGAATTGGTCGCGGTCATACCTGTCCCGGCGTCGCCCTCGGGAGGGCACACGGGGGTCCCGGCTCTCAGCGTGCCGGACGGGTCGATAAATCTTGCACCGGACTCGGTCAGGAACGCGCCTTTGTCTCCGGCTGCCCTGACAGCGGGGAGGACCTCATTGAGGCTGCGCTCAAAGCCGGCCTTTGCCAGCAGAGCATCGGTTCTGGCCAGATAATCCTTATTATACCCGCATCCGGCCACCGGGAATATACCGGAAGCCTCTCCGACACCGACTTCGTCTCTGCCGGTCAGCATATAATGGATATACCCAGCAAGGGTAGTGATCTTTCTTACCTGAGAGACATGGGGCTCTTTGTTGAGCACAGCCTGATAGAGATGCGCTATGCTCCACCTCTGGGGGATATTGAAGCCCAGCTCTGCGGAGAGCTTTTCAGCAGCCGCAGCGGTAATGGTATTGCGCCATGTCCTGAATGGGACCAGCAGAGCGCCGTTCTCATCAAACGGCATATATCCGTGCATCATTCCCGAGATGCCCATTGCGGCAAATGCTGTCGGGACGACGCCGTATTTTTCCCTGACATCCTCGCAGAGAGACTTATAGCACCCTTGCAAAGCGGCGGTGATCTGCTCTATCGGATAATACCAGATACCTTCCTTATATGAGTTTTCCCAGTCATAGGCTCCTCCTGCTATCGGGCGGGAGGCAGCATCGGTAAGGACTGCCTTTACTCGTGTCGAACCGAACTCGATCCCGAGGAAAGCTTTGCCCGAAGCTATCTGTTCGCCTGCTGTCATAAACACACCTCCGAAGCACAGTTATACACAATATATTATACACATATTTTTTCATTTTGCAAGAGGCTTTTTAATTTTTTAAGATTATTTACCAAACACTCAACGGATTTATATACATATTAACTAAAATTCCCTCCGGCAGCCGCTTTTAAGGGGGCAAAGCGGCTCTTGACATTTGACCTGATTTGTAATACAATATAATAGTATATAAACAATACACCGTAAGGAGAATGATCTATGAAGAACACCGAAAAAACAATGGACAAGCTCGTAGCGCTCTGCAAGGGCAGAGGCTTCGTTTACCCCGGCAGCGAGATCTACGGCGGCCTCGCAAACACCTGGGATTACGGCCCTCTCGGCGTCGAGCTCAAAAACAATATCAAGGACGCATGGAGGCAGAAATTCGTCCGCGAGAACAAGTATAATGTCGGCCTCGATTCCGCTATCCTTATGAACCCCCAGACCTGGGTCGCTTCCGGGCATCTCGGCGGCTTCTCCGACCCTCTTATGGACTGCAAGGACTGCAAGACCAGACACAGAGCCGACAACCTCATCGAGGATTTTGACGGCACCAATGTCGCCGGCTGGACAAATCAGCAGATGACCGATTACATCAAGGAAAAGAATATCCCCTGCCCCAACTGCGGCAAGCATAACTTTACCGATATCCGCCAGTTCAACCTGATGTTCAAGACCTTCCAGGGCGTTACCGAAGACTCCAAGGCAGAGCTCTATCTCCGCCCCGAGACCGCCCAGGGCATCTTTGTAAACTTCGCCAATATCCAGAGAACTACAAGAAAGAAAGTCCCCTTCGGTGTTGCACAGGTCGGCAAGAGCTTCAGAAATGAGATCACTCCCGGAAACTTCATCTTCCGTGTCCGCGAATTCGAGCAGATGGAGCTGGAGTTCTTCTGCAAGCCCGGCACAGACCTTGAGTGGTTTGAATACTGGAGAAGCTACTGCAAGAATTTCCTGCTCTCCCTCGGCATCAAGGAGGAGAACCTCCGACTGAGAGACCACTCCAAGGAGGAGCTCTGCTTCTACTCCAAGGCCACCACAGACTTTGAGTATCTCTTCCCCTTCGGCTGGGGCGAGCTCTGGGGCGTTGCCGACAGAACAGACTACGACCTTACTCAGCATATCAACACCTCGGGCAAGAGCCTCGATTACTTCGACCCCGAGACCAACGAAAGATATATCCCCTATGTTATCGAGCCCTCGCTGGGTGTCGAGAGACTTTTCCTTACTGTCATCACCGAAGCCTACGACGAGGAAGATCTGGGAACTCCCGAGAAGCCCGATATCAGAACAGTAATGCGCTTCCACCCTGCACTCGCTCCCTTCAAGGCCTGTGTCCTGCCCCTCTCCAAAAAGCTCTCCGAGCCCGCTGAGGCGCTTTTCGCAGACCTCTGCAAGAGCTTCTCTGTTGACTACGACGAGACAGGCTCTATCGGAAAGAGATACAGAAGACAGGATGAGATCGGTACTCCGCTCTGCATAACCTACGATTTTGAATCGGAGAACGACGGCTGCGTTACAGTAAGAGACAGAGACACAATGCAGCAGGAGAGGATCAAGATCGCCGATATCAAGGCTTATATAGAAGAAAAGATAAAGTTCTGATCCGCTGCTTCTTATTAACGGGGAGAATAAAAATGACGGGGTTTACTAAAAGCTATATAAAAGAATTCCTTATCTGGTCGATACTGATCGGGACAGTCGCCGGAGTGATACTTGCCTATACCGTCTTTGACGAGATCACAACGAAATGCGTCACCGAGCTTACCTTAAAGCCGCTGTTCGTTTCGACGGCAGTTACAACGCTGCTGCCCTCTGTCCTGAGCATCCCGGCTGCGCTGATCTCTGTAACGAGAGCAGGCAGGGGCTGTGTCGATCTTCCGCCCAGCTTCGGCAAATGGCTGATAAGATATGCTCTTGTCATTCTTGCCCTTACCGCTGCGGTAGGCATAATAGACTGGACGACTTCCCAGAGCACAGCCGAAACTATCCGCAAGCTGGTCGATCTCAGGGAATACTACGGGAATTCGATACTTACAGATCGCATCAGAGGTGCTCTCAGCTCCTTCAAGACCGATTCACTGCTTACTGAGCTGGGTATGTTAGGGATAGCGGCCGCAGTTACAGTCGTTTCGCTGCCTCTGATAAAAAGAAGATACGAATCTTGCTGAAAAATGATGAGCCGCATATCCGCTCCGCCTTCCGGCAGAGGGATATGCGGCTTTCCCGTTTCTGATGTCCGCAGGCAATCCCAACGCCTGCCTCCCTTTTGCAGACACCCTGACATTTAAGGCAAAGCTCATGATAACATCCGCAAAAAGTCTGTTGACAAGGGCGGCAGGATGTAGTAAAATAATAACAGGTCTTTTTCGCTCCGCCGGCTCCGGAGCAGGAAAAGCTCCTTCGATCCGTTTTGTCCTGAACCCGAAAGGTATGATGATATGACTAAGATCTGCCCGTCCTGCGGGAATTATTACAAAGGCGAGAGCTGCGAGAAATGCGGCTACGGCAAACAGAACGCCGGCTCCAAAACGCTGGAAAAGTATAAGAAATCTATCCCGAAAAAGCCTGTCCGCTTTATGACCCAAGAGGAGATAAGCCTCGCAGGCAAAGACAAGAAAAAGGCCGAGATGACCAGAAAGGTCGATCCGCACGCCAGACGCAACGTACTGATCGCCGTACTGATCGTGACTTTCGGGCTCATCATCTGGGTGCTGGTAAGCCGGGGTATGCTCTTCACTAACAACCGTGAGGATGTCATAGACCAGTATTTCGCTGCACTGGACAGCGAAGATTTCGACAAATTCACCGATACACTCGTAAGCGAGGTCAAGGCAGTCTATGTCGATGAGCGGGACGAAATGGATCTCAGCAAAAAGGACTACATGGTTAAATTCAAGGAGCCGCTCCGCGCAGAATACGGCGAGGGCTTCACGATAAAAATGACACAGGGCAAAGAAGAGAAACTCACAGAGGATGAGATAAAAGAAGGCCTCGCGGGATTCCAGAAAGCCTACAAATCCACCCCAAGCGTAAGCGAGGCATATATAGTTTACTGCGAAGTCGAGTATTCCGGCACCAAGAAGTCCGAGACAGTCCAGTATAGCTGCTATATCGGCAAAGTCGGCTGGAAATGGAAGATAATGAACGTCGTATTCATGCCCGGCATTGAAAAAGCATAATCCGGCACAGCCGCAGAAACAGCTCGGTATGGCTGTCGGCTTTGACGAAAGGTCTGCCGATATTCGTATGGCGCAGTATGAATCAGGCACTGTCAGATTTGGAGTATTCAGCGACTTGGAAGCAACTGAAAAGAAAAGATCGGGCGTTGTCTCCGTTCCGAACATTCGGTACAGACGCTCCTGCAATCTGCGGTAATCGTCCTCCAAAGCGAGGTAAAGTTCCATAATGAGCATTGATTCATTTGGTTGGTATCATCGAATGTGTTCCGAAGGATATATGAATAAAAAACTTATAGTATAACAAAAAGAGCTATCCGATTCAAAAACGAATCAGATAGCTCTTATCTTTTCAGACAGAATATTTATAACTGGCACGATAATGAGAAATGTTGCCAAAACGTTGCCATGATAACGATTTGATAATGGCATTCGGCTTGTTTACGCCCTATTTTCGGGGCGTTTATTATTCCCATTCGATCGTTGCCGGCGGCTTTGTTGTGATGTCGTAGACTACGCGGTTGATATGCTTGACTTCATTCACTATGCGGCGGGATACGATCTCAAGTACATCGTAGGGAATGCGGCAAAGAGCAGCGGTCATAAAATCGGCGGTCTCTACTGCCCTGAGAGCAAGTGTGTAATCATAGGTACGGAAATCGCCCATAACGCCCACGGTGCGGTTGTTGGTCAGGACGGCAAAATACTGGTTTATCTGTCTGTCGAGACCTGCCTTGGCTATCTCCTCACGGAAGATCAGGTCGGCATCCTTCAGGATATCCAGCTTCTCGTCGCTGATCTCTCCCATAATGCGTATAGCAAGCCCGGGGCCGGGGAAAGGCTGCCTCCAGACCAGCTTATCGCTTAAGCCCAGCTCCATTCCCAGCTTTCTGGTCTCATCCTTGAAAAGCATCCTCAGCGGCTCGATGATCTCCTTGAAATCAACATGGTCGGGCAAGCCTCCGACATTGTGGTGGCTCTTGATGACAGCCGCATCGCCGGAGCCGGATTCGATTACATCCGGGTATATAGTCCCCTGAGCGAGAAAATCTACCTTTCCTATCTTTTTGGCCTCGGCCTCGAATACGCGGATGAATTCCTCGCCTATGATCTTGCGCTTCTGCTCCGGGTCGGATACTCCCCTGAGCCTGCTCATAAACTGCTCCTTAGCGTTGACACGGACGAAATTTATATCCCAGTCTCTGAAGGCTTCCTCGACTTCGTCGCCCTCGTTTTTACGCATAAATCCGTGATCGACGAAAATGCAGGTGAGCTGCCTGCCGACTGCCTTTGAGAGCAGTGCCGCCAGTACCGAGCTGTCAACTCCGCCGGATAGTGCCAGCAGCACCTTGCCATTCCCGACTTTTTCGCGGATATCCCTGATAGCTGTCTCGGCATAGTTGCCCATAGTCCACTCGCCCTTGCAGCCGCAGACATTTTTCAGGAAGCTGTCCAGCATCGAGAGGCCGTGCTCTGTATGGTTGACCTCTGGGTGGAACTGCACAGCATAGAGCTTCTTTTCCTCGTTGGCCATTGCGGCGGTGGGGCAGTTGGCGGTATGCGCAACAGTTCTGAAGCCCTCGGGGATCTGTGCGATGTAGTCAGTGTGGCTCATCCAGGAGACAGCCTTCTCCGGAACTTCTCCGAAGAGCACGCAGCTCTTGTCATAAATCGTTTCAGTCTTGCCGTATTCAGAGGTCGTGCAGGTCTGCACCTTTCCGCCCAGGACGTGAGCCATGAGCTGTGAGCCGTAGCATATACCGAGAACGGGTATCCCCAGCTCGAATATCTCCCTCGGAACACTGGGAGCGCCCTCTCCGTAGACCGAATTGGGGCCTCCGGTAAAGATTATGCCCGCGGGTGCGTCGGCGCGTATATCGTCGAGAGTGACCATATTGTAGGGCTTGACCTCGCAGTAGACTTGACATTCGCGGACACGCCTTGCGATGAGCTGATTGTACTGCCCGCCGAAATCGAGGATGAGGATGTGCTGATTTTCCATACTGTCAGACCTTTCTGTAGCCTCGCCGCCTGCGGCGGCTCGGTGAAGTGCGGAAAAGCCCTCTCCCCCGCTGACGCGGGGGAGAGCATTTTCCGCCGAATGATCAAAAAAACATCAGCGCTGCGGTCTGCGGCGCTGATTTATTATAGCATATTTAGGAAATGGGTGCAAGAGAGTTAATAGATTGTTTACTCTGTTTATCAAATAATTTCGGTTATAATCTGTTGTTTTTGGTGTATGCTCCGTTATAATAGTGATCAGACCAATGCTCCTCCAGCCATTTGGTCCCATGTTTGCGTATCCATTTTTTTGCTCCCCAGAATGTTCTTGTTTCGGCACATATCTCGTCGTTAAGTCTGAGCCATTCCGGTGAAATATAGTATTTTTTCCCGATCTTCTCTATTATGAAACTCTGATATTTGTACTGCATAGACATCTCCCTTTCACTTTTTTGTAATATGCAATTATAGATTAAACATCTTTAATCTATTATACCGTAAAGATCAAGTAATGTCAATATCTTTAATGTATTATAAAATATATTAAGTATCTTTTAACTTTGATTATTTTGAGTTTTATATTATAATACTGAGAGGGAAACCATACAGCGTGTTTATACTCACTCCGACAAGCCGCACAGAGATGAGATGTATCACAACAAGGAGAAGGTGAAGCTATGCAAAACGGTAAAGTTGTGCTGACACTTGAAGAATACCGCCTTAAACGCGGGATAAGCAAGTACAAGCTGATAAAGAACTGTAATCTCAGCCCTGCTCAGCTCAACTCCTACTGCCGCAACCAAGTTGCCCGGATCGACCTGCCGGTGCTCGCCCGGATATGTGATTACCTTGAATGTGAGATATCCGATATTTTGAAATATATACCCGGAAATGAATAGCAGCCCTCTCCTGTCGGAAAGGGCTGCTTTGTTATACTTGAAAATCCCGCTGCGATATGCTATAATATCCTTGAAAATCCCCCTGCGGAGGCGATAGAATGACCATTACCGAAAAAGAAAACCCGCGGCTGCCATATCTGCGGGACAAGACCTCTAAGCTCACTACCTCGCCGGGCTGCTATATCATGAAGGACAGCTCCGGGAAAATCATCTATATCGGCAAAGCCAAAAATCTCAGGAACCGTGTCAGTTCCTATTTCCGCCCCTGGCAGGATCATCTCCCCAAGGTCTGGAAAATGGTATCCCATGTAAACGACTACGATTTTGTCGTCACCGATTCGGAGTTTGAAGCCCTGGTGCTGGAATGCTCGCTGATAAAACAGTACACTCCCAAATACAATATCCTGCTGAAGGACGACAAGGGCTACAGCTACATCCGAGTGACTGACGAGCCCTTTCCCCGTTTGCAGGCTGTCCTCCAGAAAGAGGATGACGACTCACAGTATATCGGCCCCTATGTCAGCTCCTTCGCCGTGAAGCAGGCTGTCGAGGAGGCGAACACCGTCTTTCAGCTCCCGACCTGCCACAGAAAATTCCCCCAGGATATCAACAAAGGCCGCCCCTGCCTGAACCACCATATAAAAAAATGTATGGGTGTCTGCACAGGCAGGATCTCACAGGAGGAATACTGCGAGATAGTGAAGCAGGCGGTGGATTATATCAGAGGGGGCTCCCAGCAGTCGGTGGAGAGGCTCACCGAGCAGATGAATGCCGCCGCCGAGGAGCTGAACTTCGAGCTTGCCGCACGCCTGCGGGACCGCATAGCCGCTATCAAAAAAGCCGCCGATGCTCAGAAGATCATCGACTCTTCCATCAAGGATTCCGATATCATTGCTGTCTCGCAGAACAGCGAAAAGGCCTGCGCCAGCGTGATAATGTACCGGGGAGGCCGGCTCTTCGACAAGGCGGACTTCTTCCTCGGAGACAAGGGCGATACCAGCGAGATGCGGGAGAGCTTTATAACCGGCTATTACTCCGTAAGAGAGAATATCCCCGGGGAGATACTTCTCGACGAGGATATTGAGAACGCTCCCCTGCTGGAACAATGGCTCAGGGAAAAGAGCGGGCACGCTGTCCATATCTCTACCCCTCAGCGGGGGCATCTTCTCCGGCTGACTACTCTGGCAAAGAACAATGCTTCGGAATATCTCTCCATAAAGGTCGGGCGAACCGGCCGCGAGATAGTCGCCCTCGAAGAGCTCTCAAAAGCTCTGGGGCTCCCGAAGCCTCCCCGCTTCATTGAATGCTACGATATATCCAACCTGGCCTCCTCCGATATGGTGGCCGGAATGGTCGTCTATGAGAACGGCCGGCCCTGCCGCAAATTCTATAAGCATTTCTCAATAAAGACTGTCTCCGAACAGGATGACTACGCCTGTATGTCCGAGGTCCTCCAAAGGCGTTTCCGCAATTACTTTGAAAAGACAGACGAGGGCTTCTCTACCCTCCCCGACCTGATCTTCCTTGACGGCGGGCAGGGCCATGTAAATGTCATAACCCCGCTGGTAAGAGCTATGGGGATAGATGTCCCTATCTACGGTCTGGTAAAGGACTCCAAGCACCGCACCCGGGCTGTCGCCACAGGCGGCGGAGAGATCAGCCTGACCAAGAGCCGCGCCGCCTTTGATCTCGTCACACGGATACAGGATGAGGTACACCGGTTTGCTATAACCTATCAGGCAAAGAAACACCGCAAGAGCTCCTATCAGCTTGAGCTTACCAAGGTCAAAGGGATTGGCGAGAAAAAAGCAGTAAAGCTGATGACAGAATTCAAGACCAAGGATAAGCTCCGCGAGGCGACAGTCGAAGAGCTGATGACGGCGGCCGGGGTCGGGAGAGAGACGGCAGAAGCCCTGTATTCTGTTATCCACGAGCTTTGAACCGCTGTATATGGCTATTGACGGAGCTCTTCAAATATGGTATAATATTATAATACAGGACAATATTCTTTTTATTCCGACAAAAAGGGGGGCTGCCGAATGATAGGTAAATATAAGATCGCTGCGCTTTGCGTTTCCAGGATCTATGACGACTCGACTCACGAGCTGGTTACCGAGCTGAACAAGAATATCACGGAAAAAGGCTGGCGGCTCCTCGTTTACCACACCTGCTCAGACCTTTACTGGGATTCCGCCAGCGAAAAGGGCGAATCCTCAGTATTCGATCTTATCGATATGCGCAAGATCGATGCGCTGATCTTTGCCGACAATATGCTGAAAAACAAGCAGATCGTTTACGACCTTATCGACAAGGCAATGATCTTTGATACACCTGTTATCTCCATCGGCGGCAATTACAGCGATGTCATCAATATCGACTTTGATTATAAAAGCGGCTTTGAGGATGTAGTCCGCCATGTTGTCGAATATCACGGCCTGCGAAGGCTGCATTTCATGGCCGGAACTCGGGGCAATACCTTCTCTGAAGAGAGGATAGAAGTCTTTGCCAAAGTCCTTGAAGAGAACCATATCGAGTTCGACCGCAGCACGATGCTCAGCTACGGCGACTTCTGGCGTGACCCGACAGTTGCCGCTGTCAAGGAGCTTCTGGCACGCAGCGATGAGCTCCCCCAGGCTATAATCTGCGCCAACGATACTATGGCTATCGAGGTCTGCAATACTCTAAGCAACGCCGGGATAAAAGTCCCCGACGAGATATGTGTCACCGGCTTCGACGGCATTATGGAGATCAATTTCTCGACTCCGAGGATAACCTCCAGTATCTGCTGCTACGGAGATATTACCAGAAAGATCTCCGGCCTGCTCTCTCTAAATAAGGAAGATCTGCTCAAGGAAGCCCATTACGAAATAAAGTCCAGGCTTGTCATCTCCGAGAGCTGCGGCTGCAAGAGCTCAGGTATCATCAGCGTATCCAACCACCTCTCCGATCTTGAAAACCGCTTTTCCCGCTATAAGGACGAGGAAAAAGCCCTCTATGAGATCGGTGTCCGCATACTTGCCGGAAAGAACCTCAAAACTGCCGCTAACGAGCTCAGCAGCCCCATAATCTACAATATGCGCTGTATGCTCCGAAAGGAAGTAATAAACGAAACGATAAATCCGCTGGAAAACGACTATTCCGGAAATTTCGGCGAGGAGCTCTGCGTCTTCTACGATTCCGACGCTTCCAAGCCCTATGTCCCCTATGAGATCGACGCTTCAGCAGTTATGCCCGGATTGGAAGTCGCTCTCGACAGCGGCTACCCTATCATCCTGACCGCTCTCAATTTCCTGAATGTGCCTCTCGGATATACCACATTCTCCTTCCAGAGCTACGATATCTGCAATTACGAAAAGATCCCGCAGGTAGTCAACGCCCTCAACAACTCCATCGGCGGCTACCGGAACCTGCGCTATCAGCAGTATATAACAAGACAGGTGCAGCTCCTCTCGGAATACGACCAGCTCACAGGCCTGTATACCAGAGGCGGCAGCCAGAATGCCTATAACACCCTGATCGACAAGCTCGCCCAGCAGGATCGCCCGATAACTGTTATTATGGTGGATCTCGACGGCCTTAAAAGCATCAACGACGGCTACGGCCACAACGAGGGCGACTACGCAATAAAAGCCACCGCCTCGGCGCTGAAGAATTCCTGTCCGCCAAACTCTGTCTGCATAAGAATGGGCGGCGACGAAATGGCCGCCTTCCTCTCCTCGACACAGCCTCTTGACGATATCAAGCAGGAGATCGCCGCAAGGCTCCGCTCTGTGAACCGTACATCAAGAAAACCCTATCCGATAACTGCCTCTGTCGGCGTCTACCGTTCGCCGGAAGGAGAGGGTATCCCCTCCTTTGAGGATCTTATCAAGGCCGCCGACGAGATAATGTATGTCGAAAAAGCCGAGCACAGAAGGCTGCGGGCAGAACAGAAACAGCAATAATAAACCAGCCCTTTCCGTACGGAGAGGGCTGTTATTCGTCTGAAGGGATGTATTTCAGGATGTCGCTGAGCTCATATTCGATACGATCTCCCGGAAGGTATATCCTTATGTCAAAAAAACTCTTGACATCCCCTCTCCCGTGTGCTATAATAGCAAATTGAGAGTTACTGTCAAATCTAATAACGGAGGGTGCGGGATGTCAAAGTATAATACCTCGCAGAACGAGCAGCTGCTGCGGTTCCTGAGCGAGAACAGCAATAACGCATATACTGTCTCCGGAATGCTGGAGGCTATGAAGAGCGACCCATCCTACCCCAAGCCCCCCTCGGAAAGCACCGCCTACCGGCTCATCAAACAGCTCGTTGAGGAAGGCAAGGTCAAGCGCACCGTCAGCGGATGCAGCAGGGAGTTCCGCTATCAGTTGGCTGCCGGAGAAGAGTGCAAAGGGCATCTGCATTTAAAATGCAGCGTCTGCGGTGAGCTCCTGCACATGCACCACGAGAGCAGCGACAGCATCGCCGAGGAGATACTCAAAAATGAAGATTTTATCCTCGATAAGCGAATAGTACTGACAGGTGTCTGCAAAAAATGCAGAGATAACGATAAGCAATGATGAAAGGAGAAGCTGCCGTATGAGCAAGGCCTTAAAATATACTGCTGTGCTCTTTGCAGCGATATTCCTTTTTTCTGTTTTCCTCTCGGCAGCCGCCGTAGCAGAGCACTCGGAGCATGATTGCTCAGGCGAGGGCTGCGAGATATGTCTCAGGCTGTCTGAATGTATCAGCCTTCTTACAGGCGCCGCAGCGGCAGTTGCATCGGCCGCAGCAGCGGCGGTCATTATCTGCGTTCGCAGAACAGAAGCCCGGAAAACAAGGCGCTCCGAAAGGTGCAGCTCTTTGCTGGCTCTGAAAACTATGCTCCTGAATTGACCCGGAGCCTCAGACCGTAATAAACAATCTTCATCTGCAATTCAGGAGGTAAAACTTTAATATGTTCGGAATAAAAAAAGCATTAGCCCTTTTCTGCTGCGCCGGTATCGCGCTGGGCGCGGCAGGCTGCGGGTCGTCTTCGTCTGTAAACGACCCTGATAAACTCAATATAGTCTGCACTATCTTCCCGGAATACGATTGGGTAAGAGAGATCCTCGGAGACAAGGCTTCGGATGCCGATATAACCTATCTTCTCGATAAGGGGACAGACCTGCACAGCTTCCAGCCTACCGCCGAGGATATAATGAAGATCGCATCCTGCGATATGTTCGTGTATGTCGGCGGAGAGTCGGATAAATGGGTCGAAAATGCCCTCAAGGAAAAGACCAACAACGATATGAAGATCATTAATCTCATGGATATCCTCGGCTCCTCTGCAAAAGAAGAGGAAGTCAAGGAGGGCATGGACGGCGAGCATGAACATGAACATGAAGAGGAACATGAGCACGAGGAAGAGCACGAACATGAGGAGCCGGAATACGACGAGCACATCTGGCTCTCCCTGCGGAACGCCAAGCTCTTCTGCCAGTCTGTTGCAGACGCCCTCTGCGCCCTTGACTCCGCCAATTCGGAGACCTACAAGAAAAATCTGGCCGCATATACGGAAAAGCTCGGAAAGCTGGATTCGGATATATCCGCTCTTGTCTCGGGAGCAAAAAACAAGACCCTTGTCTTCGGCGACCGCTTCCCCTTCCGCTATTTCACCGATGATTACGGCCTGGACTATTACGCCGCATTCGTCGGCTGCTCCGCAGAGACAGAAGCCAGCTTCAACACAATAACATTTCTGGCAGGAAAGCTGGACGAGCTTAATATCGACACTGTCTGCATAATCGAGAATTCCGACGGCAAGATCGCAAAAGCTATAATAGACAGCAGCAAAAACACAGACCGCAAGACCGCTGTTCTCGACTCGGCTCAGTCCGTCTCGCAGGAAAAGATCGCCGGAGGCGAGACCTATCTATCGATAATGCAGCGCAATTACGAGACCTTAAAGACCATTCTTGGCTGACCGCCGAGCGGAGGTATCTTAAATGTCAGAGCAGATCAGATGCACAAACGTGACTCTCGGATACGAGGGCAATATAGTCGCAGAGGATATCGACTTCACTATATGTGAGGGCGATTATCTCTGCATTCTCGGCGAGAACGGCTCGGGTAAGAGCACACTTATCCGCGCCCTGCTGGGGCTGCTGCACGTTATGTCGGGAGAGATAAAGAGAGACCCTGAGATCGCGAAGAGCGGCCTGGGCTATCTCCCGCAGCAGACAGTCGTCCAAAGAGATTTCCCTGCCTCGGTCAGGGAGATCGTCCGGTCCGGCTGCCTTGCAGGATGCGGCCTGCGCCCCTTTTACAGCAAAGAGCAGAAGGCTCTCGCTGAAAGGAATATCGAGCGCCTCGGGATAAAAGATCTGGCCGGGCGCTGCTACCGGGAGCTCTCCGGCGGCCAGCAGCAAAGAGTCCTGCTGGCAAGAGCCCTCTGCGCGACAGAAAAGATACTCCTTCTCGACGAACCTGTCACCGGGCTTGACCCAAAAGCTCAGCAGGATCTTTACGAACTCATCGCCTCGCTGAACAGAAGCGGGGTAACTATAATAATGGTCTCCCACGATGTCAGCGCTGTAAACTATGCCAGCCATATACTCCATATCGGCAGCGGCCGGCAGCTATTCTTCGGAACAAAAGAGAAATACCTCAGAAGCAGGCTGGGCCGCAGCTATATCATTTCTGAGGACCCCGGCAGCATCCCGGAGACAGACGAAGAAGACGAAGCCCCGGAAGAGAGCGGCCTCTCCGCCAAACAGAAAGCTGCTATCGCCGCAGGCGCAGGCCTTCTGACCTTGGGCGTCCAGCAGACGATACACCGTTATGTAAAGAGAGGTGAGCGGAATGTTTGATAAGCTGGCCATGTATTTCAGCTATCCCTTTGTAAGATATGCGCTGATAGTCGGGCTGCTGATCGCGCTCTGCTCTTCGCTGCTGGGAGTATCGCTGGTGCTCAAACGCTTTTCCTTTATCGGAGACGGGCTCTCTCATGTCGCTTTCGGCGCCATGTCCGTTGCGACTGTCGTTTCGGTCTCGCTGAGATCGGCGGCAGCCAGCGATAACGCCGTCGCCAAATGGATAACCGATGTTATAAACAAGACCAACAGCATGGTGATAATCCTGCCTGTCACACTGATCGCCGCGATCCTGCTCCTGAAGACCGGGCAGAATACCAAGATCAAGGGCGATGCCGCCATAGCGATGATCTCTGTCGGCGCCCTCGCCTTCGGCTATATGCTGATAAATATGTTCTCCGCCTCGGCCAATGTTGCGGGAGACGTATGCAGCACGCTCTTCGGCTCAACATCTATCCTTACCCTTACCGAGGGCGAGGTCTGGATGAGCGCGATACTCTCGGGTATAGTCATCGTGATCTTCCTGCTGTTCTATAACAAGATCTTCGCCGTCACCTTCGACGAGAACTTCGCCAAGGCAACAGGCGTCCGCGCCAATTCCTATAACCTGCTGATAGCTGTCATAACCGCGCTGATAATCGTCCTGGCCATGAATCTGGTGGGCTCGCTGCTGATCTCGGCGCTCATCATCTTCCCGGCGCTGTCGGCTATGCGGCTCTTCAAGAGCTTCCGCGCAGTTATAATCTGCTCTGCTGTGATCTCGGTAATCTGCGCAGGCTCCGGGCTTATCGCCTCGATACTCTTCTCTACTCCTGTCGGTTCAACGATAGTTATGGCAGATATGGCAGTATTTTTCCTGTTCTGTATCCTTTCAAAGATCTTAAGGAGGGCTTGAAATGAGAAAAATAACAGCTCTGGCAGCTCTGACAGCGCTGCTGCTGGCAGGCTGCGGGAACACATCCAAGATCGACCAGCTGGTCAGTCAGAATGCAGCCGAGGTGACTCTTAACGATACCGATAAGAAAGTCGCTGCCGAGGCCGAAAAGCAGGCTCAAGAGTATTGGGACAGCGCCTCAACAGCTACTGCCGCCACAGTGACCGGAGTCAACGTCAAGGAGCTTGACCTCTCCAACGGTGATGTGGATTATGACCTTACAGACCTGACTCCCAACCTTCTCTATGCTCAGGTCTTCAATATGGTCAATATCCCGGAGGATTATCTTGGCAAGCGGGTAAAGGTCAGGGGTGTCTTCCGCCACACGACAGACAACGCCAATACCAAGGACTATTTCGCAGTGTTCATAAAGGATGCCGCCGCCTGCTGCCAGCAGGGTATGGAGTTTGTCCTGCTGGGAGATCATAAATATCCGGAGGATTATCCGACAGAGAATACCGATATCGTCATTGAGGGGATATTCAATACCTATACAGAGCAGTCTATCCTCTACTGTCAGCTCAAAGATGCCAGCATGACTGTGCTCTGATCTATGGAAGGATTCACCGTTTCACCGATAGCCGTCATCAGGACGGATTTTAACGAAAAATTCGGCATCCCCCGTCAAAGCGGAAGAGCGCCCTCAGCAGCGGGCAGGATAGTTTTTCTCCCGAAATACCGCGACCCTGACGCTCTCAGAGGTCTGGAGGGCTTTTCCCACCTCTGGCTCATCTTCGATTTCTCCGAGAGCCACAGAAAGGAATGGTCTCCTACAGTAAGGCCGCCCCGGCTCGGAGGCAATCAGAGGATAGGCGTTTTCGCCAGCAGATCTCCCTTCCGCCCGAACCCGCTGGGCCTCTCCTGCGTAAAGCTGGAGCGTATAGTCCGGACAGACTCCGAGGGCACAGTCCTTGAGGTCTCCGGCTGCGACCTTCTGGACGGGACACCGATCATAGACATCAAGCCCTATCTCCCTTACGCCGACAGCCGCCCCGATGCAGCCGGCGGATATGCCGATGCTTTTACAGAGCACAGCCTCAGAGTCGAGCTGCCGGAGGAGCTGGCCGCTCTCATCCCGGAAGAGAAAAGACAGACCCTGCTGGAATGTCTCGCAGACGATCCTGTCCCCTCTTATCAGCACGATCCGCAGCGCGTTTACAGTATGCGCTACGCCGGGCTGGATGTGAAATTCAGGGTGTCGGAAGGCAAAGTTACCGTTATCGGCATTGAGATCCAATAGCACGAAAAAGCCGTATATCCCCGGAGGATATACGGCTTTGATTTTTTAAGCAGGTATTATACTTACGCTTTTTACCGGCTCTTCCCGCCGAGCACAGCAAACAGCACCTTGCCGATAACGAACATCACAGCGGCTGCAACAGCAAAGATCAGAGCAAAGCTGTTGACCTCTTCCTTCCAGCGTATACCGATAACTGCAGCGTCCAGCACAGCCATAAGTATTACGGGCGCAAAGAACAGCAGGTTTTCCGCCCTTCCCTCAAGAACGCGCATCAGCATATATGTGAAGCAGACCACAAGCACAGCCGCAGTTACCGCTTCGAGGATATGGAAGAGGGTCGCATTCTCAATGTGCGATCGGTACACTACCGGGATAGACATGGAAAAGACCGTCAGATAAGCAAGAGAATACCAGAGGTTAAACTTGTTCCCGGCTTTGGGAGCTGTCTGCACCGTGCGCAGGGCCATTCCAAGGATGAGCGCTCCGTAGGCGACGAATTGCAGCGGAGCGATGGTATTCTCGCTGTGTACCATCCCGCCCATCAGAGCGACTCCCGCCGTTACCGAAAGCATACGGTAATCCGGGGCAGCAGATGCGGAAAACAGTGATCTGAAGAAGCTGCGGTTGAAAAAGACCAGCATGACCAGCGTCAGGAACAGAGATATGCAGGTGATCAGATCGACAAGGGTGTCAAAGCCTGTATACAGCAGCCCCCTTCCTTCCGGGCCGTAAACGATCCTGGCCATGCTCTGCACTCTTTCTGCAAAGAGTATGATAAAATACAGAAGTATGCACCATGAGATAACAGGTGTCAGTTTGCTTTCCTTCATGTTTGTTCCTCCTTTTTCCCGGGGTCATATACTGTCCGGCAGATGGCTGCACCGATGACTTCCTCCGCGCCCATTTCCAGAAGACATCCCGCGCAGGAGGACAGAGTCGCTCCCGTCGTGCAGACATCGTCGATGAGCAGCAGCTTCCTGCCGCTTATATCCCTATGCTTCGGGACAGCGCTGTAAAGGGTCTTTGCGAATTCCGCCCGCTCTGCGGCGCTGAGGTCGTGCTGCTCCAGGCTGGTAGATCTGCGCTTCAGCAGCGAGAAATCGCAGGGCAGCCCCAGCTTTTCGGCAAGATAACGGGCTGTCAGCTCCGCCTGATCGTAGCCTCTCTCGGCCTTCTTCCGCTTCGCCATAGGGACACAGGTCATAAGCTCCGCCCCGCATCCGCGAAGCAGCTCAGCCAGCTTTGCAGCGCCGTACCTGGCGAAATTGGCGCCGCAGCCGTCCTTGAGGGAATATATCCCCTGCTTTGCCGGGCCCTCGTACCTGAACACGCAGACGACTGCCGAGCAGCTCTCCAGCGCTTTCGATGATGAGCCCTCGCAGGGCTTGAGCTCATTCTCACAGCTCCCGCAGACCAGCTCATCCCATTTGATGAACCTGCCGCAGCAGGGGCAGCGGTTCGGCATGAAAATATCTGCGATATAATCATATACCTTGCCCATATCCGTCTTCCTCCCCGCATATTACAATGCACAACGAATCATAGCTATATCCGTTGTGCATTTACGGTCTATTTATTCTCTGAGGAGCTTGTGCTGTCGCTGTTCTTGAACAGGTCAGGGTCATAGTCCGATCTCTGGGGGATATTAAAGCCGTTCTGCTTCTGCTCGCCGTAGGTCGAGAGATAGGCTTTGATTATCTTGATCTCGCGCTCGGGCTGATAGCTCTTGTCCTTGTCGTCGTCTTCCTTATCCTCTCCGATGATCCTGGTGGCGTTGATCTTGTCGAAGGCATCCCAGCCGTCGTAGATCTGCCCGAAGAGAGTATACTTTATCCCGGCGAAGACTCCACCGTATTTTGCAAAGAGGTCGCGGACACTGTACAGTCCGTTGACATCATCGACCTTGGTATCCTTCAGCTCATTCATATCGACACTGTCTCCGAAGACAGTTATCACAGAGCCGGCCTTGGCTTTTGTGAACCAGCCGCCGTCCTTGACATAGGAGCCCAGAGCGCCTTTTGTCGGCAGCAGATTGGAAGAGAGCTCGATATTGACTGTCTTGGTATTGGATTCCTTATTTGAAACTCCGTCGGTGGTCTTGCTCCCCATTATAAAACCGGAGGAGCCTTCCCTGTCCTTATAATGGAAAATGGAGCAGACATAGGTATCGTCGAAATAGCCGTCCTTTACCAGGTCCTTGAAATACTCTGCATATTTAGGGGCTTCCTTCTCGTAGAGGACAGCCTTGATAGTCCCTTCTGTCGTCTCGAACACGACTACCGTCGCACTGTCCTCCGGGGTCCTGAACTGGATAAAATCCGCTTTGGAGTAATCGACGTTCTCCTGCTTCTGCCCGAAGAAATAGATCGCTATCCCGACGAACATCACGGCTGCGAAGGCGATAAGTGAGAACTTGAAGTAGGACTGCATCTTATTGCGGCGGAAGGGATCTCCCATACTGTTGTTTCTGTTCATTTGAGTCTCCTGTAAATCATTTCTTGGTTATCTCTGTTCCCTCTCGTGTCTCGCGGACAGCATATCCCAGCTCGGAGATCTTATCGCGGAGCTGATCGGCGAGGGCAAAATCCTTGGCGGCGCGGGCTTCCTTGCGCTGACGCACCAGCTCCAGCACCTCTTCTGGGACATCTCCGCCGGAGCTTTCTTCTGTCAGCTTTCCTGCGGCCTCGATGAGCCCGAGGGAGAGGACACTGTCGAACTTTTCCAGCAGCTCCAGTTTGCGGGAAGCTCCTATGTCTGCCTTGAGCAGATCATAGAGGACGGTCATAGCCTGCGCTGTGTTGAGATCGCTTCCCATAGCCTCGTTGAAGGCTGCCGCGATCTCAGCGGCCTTAGCCTCTTCGGAGGGAGCCACAGGCTGCGAAGGCGCTGCCTTTATGAGCGCCGCGACTCTCGAAGCCAGCTTCTGATAGGCCTGCTTTGCGTTATCGAGATTTTCCCAACTGAACACCAGCGACTTGCGGTAGTGGGACTGAAGGCAGAAGAAGCGGTACACCAGCGGGTCATAGCCCTTCTCCTCCAGCAGCGAGACGGTAAGGAACTCGCCCTTGGATTTTGACATCTTTCCGGAGGCGGTGTTCAGGTGATGGACATGGAACCAGTAGTTGCACCACTTATGTCCGATATAGGCCTCTGACTGTGCGATCTCGTTAGTGTGGTGCGGGAACTGATTGTCGATGCCGCCGCAATGGAGATCCAGCTGCTCTCCGAGGTGCTTCATGGAAATGCAGCTGCACTCTATATGCCAGCCCGGATAACCCAGCCCCCAGGGGGATTCCCATTTCAGCTCCTGATCGTCGAACTTGGATTTTGTGAACCAGAGGACGAAATCTGCCTTATTTCGCTTGTTGCCGTCCTCCTCGACTCCCTCGCGGACACCGACTTCAAGATCTTCCTCGCTGAGGTCTCCGAACACATAGTATTTATCCAGCCTGGAGGTATCGAAGTAGATATTCCCGCCGGCTTCGTAGGCATAGCCTTTTTCGATCAGCGAAGAGATGACTTTGATGAACTCATCTATGCAGTGGGTCGCAGGCTCGACGACATCCGGAGTCTTGATCTTCAGCTTGGCGCAGTCGGCGAAGAAAGCCTTTGTATAGAAATCTGCGATCTCCATTACTGTTTTATGCTCACGCTTTGCGCCCTTGAGCATCTTATCGTCGCCGGTATCTCCGTCGGAGGTGAGGTGCCCGACATCGGTGATGTTCATAACCCTCTTTACATCCAGCCCCTCATAGCGGAGATACTTTTCCAGCACATCCTCCATGATATAGCTTCTGAGGTTGCCGATATGGGCAAAATGGTAAACTGTCGGCCCGCAGGTATACATAGACACCTTTCCGGCGACATTCGGTATGAAATCCTCCACCTTATGGCTGAGGGAATTATACAGCTTCATCCGTTATTCTCCTTCCATCAAAGAGCCTCCCAGCCGCAGCCTGACGGCATCGGGAGGCGTTGTTTTCAATAAAGCATGGGATCGATCGGTTCCTCCTGCCTGAGTTCCGGGTCGGGTTTGATCCTTTCCATGACATCCTTCCCGGCGACAGGGATCCTATCGCCCTTATAATAGACATATTTCCTGTCTGATTCAAGGACAGCCTTTATCAGCGGAGCGTCTGTGAGCGGCATTTTGACTTCCTGATCGGAATTCTTCTGCAGCAGCTCAAAGAGCTCTTTGAGCTTGACGAACTTTCTCGCATCGCAATAAACCGCCAGAGTTACGGCATCGGTCTTCTCCAGCCTGTCTCTGTGCAGATCAAGCGCCATAAAATATTCTGTGTCCTTGAATGGGAAGATCAGGATATACCCGTCTCCCTCTCTTGCAGAAAAGTATTCGTCTCTCAGCGCGACATGGTCAAGCTTGACCTTCATCAGCTTTGAGATCTCCTTGAACAGCGGATTTTCCAGCCAGGGATTGAGCGCAAAAGGCTTTTTCTTTTCAAACCTCCGCTCGATCAGCAGTTCGGCGTCCGCCGTATCGTATTTGTCAGTAAAGAGGAGCTCCTGCAAGCTCTCCCTGATCTGTAAACTCATGCCCATACAAATTCCCCCTTTTGTATGCGGTGCCGTTTTAGACCGTTATTTGCTCGAATCTATATATTTCCAGTATGCTTTCAGATAAACGAAACCGGATACCAGTGTCAGGATAACAGCGACCCAGATCAGAGCCTCGTTTATCAGGAAGATAGTCGATTTCCAGTTCAGGTCCGGGCTTCCCTTCTGAGCGGGATAAAAGATCTGTAGCACCATTATCGCTATCTGTGCCAGCATCGTGAAGGCTGTTTTCAGCTTTCCCGAAATACCCGCCGCGACTACGACGCCTTCTCCCGCACACACCAGCCTCAGACCGGTGACCATGAATTCTCTTGAAAGAATGATTATGACCGCGATCGGGTCGATAAGTCTCTCGAAGCAAAAGCAGATCA
This sequence comes from uncultured Clostridia bacterium, assembly GCA_946545645.1. Lineage (GTDB taxonomy): Bacteria > Bacillota > Clostridia > Oscillospirales > Ruminococcaceae > FB2012. The sequence continues at coordinate 23,345 of CAMNNQ010000166.1, forward strand.
GCGCAGTCATGACCAGCAGCTTATCTGCCAGCGGATCAAGAAACTTGCCGAAGGTAGTGACCTGATTGTTCATCCTTGCCAGCTTTCCGTCAAGGAAATCCGTAGCAGAGGCAAGGCAGTATACGACCAGCGCCCAGACCATGTGATGCGGGATCTCATAGAGCAGGATGAACACGAGAAATACCGGTATCATTATGACTCTGAGTACCGTGAGCTTATTTGGTAGATTCATTTTATGTGTTCCTTTCACAAGGGGCTTCCGATCAGACTCTTGTTCCGATCAGATCGTAGTCCATTATATCATCGACAGTGACATTGACATATTCGCCCTCCCGGAGCTTTCTGTCGCTTGTAAAAAATACCTTTCCGTCGATCTCCGGAGCATCCATAGAGCTGCGGCCGTACCAGCATTCGGCATATCTGTCGAAGCCTTCGGTAACGACCTCCAGTGTCTTGCCGATCATAGATTCGTTGAAGCGGTCGGAGATGAACATCTGCTCCTCCATGATTATCTCGCTTCTCTTTTCCTTGACCTTTATCGGCACCTGGTCTTCAAAGTCGGCAGCGGGAGTCCCTTCCTCGGCGGAGTATGCGAAGCATCCCAGCCTCTCGAACTTCATCTCCTTGATGAACTCGCAGAGCTCCGAGAACTGTTCCTCTGTCTCACCGGGGAACCCTGTCATGACAGTAGTCCTGAGAATGACTCCGGGTATTTTTTCTCTTATCTTTTTTATCAGAGCCTCAAGGCTCTCTCTGTCTCCCTCGCGGTTCATGCGCCGGAGGATATCCTTGCAGCAATGCTGCATGGGTATATCAAGATACTTGACCAGCTTCTCCTCGGAGGCGATGGTGTCGAGCAGCTCATCGGTGATCCTCTCGGGATAGCAGTAAAGTGTTCTGATCCATTTTATGCCGTCTATCCTGCAAAGCTGGCGCAGCAGCTCCGGGAGCTTTTTCTCGCCGTAGTTGTCCTCGCCGTAGCGGGTAGTATCCTGAGCTATGACGACGATCTCCGTTACTCCGACAGAGGCGAGCCATCTTGCCTCAGCGACGACATCTTCGATATTCCTGCTCCGGAAGCGCCCGCGGATAGAGGGTATCGCGCAGAAGGTGCAGCAGTTGTCGCAGCCTTCGGCGATCTTCAGGTATGCTGTAAAAGGCTGTGTCGAGAGGATCCTTCCGCCCTCGATATCGAGAGCCTCCTTCTCGGCGGTGCGCACAGAAGCGGGCTCGCCGGCATATATATCTCTGATCACATCGCAGATCTCGCTGTTGCATCCGATCCCGACGACAGCGTCCAGCTCGGGGATCTCCTTGAGCACCTCGGAGCGGTAGCGCTCTGCGAGGCAGCCCGTGCAGATGACAGCCTTGATCCTGCCCTCCTGCTTCAGAGTACAGAATTCAAGGATCGTGTCGATAGCCTCCTGCTTGGCGGATTCGATGAACCCGCAGGTGTTTACGATGACAACATCTGCCAGAGCCGCATCTGCAACGATCTCAAAGCCCTCCTGCCTGAGCATGAAGAGCATCCTTTCAGCATCTACCTGATTCTTGGCGCAGCCCAGCGAGACCATGCCGACTCTTGTTGCCATTTTCCTACACCTCCGAAGGCTTTTTTTGCATTACCGCACACTTTATCATATTATCTCACTTTTTGATCTGATTGTCAAGGGCTATCTTGTTAAAATTATTCACATATTACCCCGAATGTTGCGACAAACCGCGGATATTTGCGGTATCTTCTCTCCCCTCTTGAATTTCGCTGCAAAGGCTGTTATAATATCCTTTAGCCGATAAACCTCGCAGGCGGGGGATATGCCCCTCCGGCTGCCTGAAAACACCCTTCGGAGGGATGAATAATGGACGGAGTAAAATACATATCCGGGTTCTCCAGGCTGGGCCCTAGGGTCACAGACCTTTCAAGGATATCTTCCCTGCTGGAAGCTCTCGGCAGGCCGCAGGATGCCCTGAGATTCATACATATCGCCGGGACCAACGGCAAGGGCTCGATAGCGCAGATGCTCTCGGAAGCCCTGACAGCGGCAGGCTACAGGACAGGCCTCTTCACTTCGCCGTATATCCTGACATTTTACGACAGGATAAGGCTGAACGGGCGCAACATACCCAAAAAAGCTCTCGACAGCCTGATGTCCGAGCTTAAAGACACGCTGGAAGCCCATCCGCTGAGAAACAGCCTGACACAGTTCGAGGTCACTCAGGCGGCGGCTTTTGTCTGGTTCAAACGGCAGAAATGCGATGTTGTGGTCCTTGAAGCAGGGCTGGGAGGTCTGCTGGACAGCACAAATGTCATCGAAGCGCCCCTCTGCTCAGTCATCGGCTCCATCGGCCTGGATCACACCGCCGTACTCGGGGATACCATCGAGAAGATCGCCGAACAGAAGGCCGGGATAATCAAGCCCGGCTGCCCCTGTGTCCTCTCGGCGGGCGCCGGAGAGAGCGTCCTGCGAATATTCCGGGAGACAGCGAAAGAAAAAGGCTCTCTGCTGACAGTCCCGGAGAAAGCACAGTGCTCCGTCTCCCGCTCGGATATCACAGGCAGCGAGTTCACCTACAAGGGCCGCTCCTATGAGACCTCCATGCCCGGAGAGCATCAGGTCATGAACGCGCTGACAGTTATTGAAACACTTGCCTGCCTCAGCAAAACGCTCCCGGTAAGCTATGAGCACACTCTGCGGGGCATCGCGGCAGCCTCACTGCCCGGCAGGGTCGAGATACTCTCCCGCAGCCCTCTCACCATACTCGACGGCTCTCACAACCCGGACGGCATCGCCGCCCTGACCAGGTTCCTGAAAAGCCTAGGAGAGCGGAAGATCCGCGCTGTCATCGGTATGCACACCGATAAGGATGCCGCCGAAGCTATACGGCTCCTTTCCCCGCTGATAACTGAATTCTACCCCATCAGCGGGTTCTCAGACAGGGATATCCCCGCCCAGGAGCTGGCAAAGCTGGCGGAGAGCTCCGGCAGCAGGGCTGTCCTGTCAGAAGAGCCCCCGGAGCAGCTCATCAGCCGCCTGCAAGCAGAGCATCCGGAGGATATGACCCTTATCTGCGGCTCTCTTTATCTGGTATCTTACGTCAAAGCGGCTAAAACGGTCTAAAAATATACAATAAAGTCGCCTCAACCGCCGAACTTTTTTCTCTTTTTCCTATTGCAATTGGCAGATCTATGTGCTATAATTGATTAGAAGTACAAAAAGAGAGTTTTTTTGTACTGTTAGAGACATAACATCATGCCCGGACAGAGGAGATAAGATAATGGCGGCAACACAAGCAAAACACAGAAGAAGGAAGAAAAAGCGCAGCATACTCCCGGTTCTGATCCCGCTCATAATTCTCGGAGCGTTCATCATCGGCCTGCTCGTGCTTTATTTCGTCGGGAAGTCAAAATATGACGGCAGGTTCCTGCCGAACACCTACATCAACGATATCGATGTCAGCGGGCTGACCCTGACAGAGGCTACGGAAAAGCTCCGCCGCCCCGAGGAGACAGGTATGTTCACCATAGTCCGCCGCAACGGCGAAGAGGTAAATATCCCCATTTCCTCAGCAGGCTACACCTATAACACCGAAGAAAAGGTCAAGGAGATCTTCGAGAAGCAGAGCCACGGAGCCTGGTTCATGGGCTACGCCGGCAGAGCGGATTACAGCTTCACCGATACCGCGACCTTCGACAAGGAAAAGCTCATCGCGGCGCTTAGAGCAGCCGATTGGGGCAGCACAAAGACCAAAGACGCCGAGATAGTCAAGAATGAGGACAATACCTTCAAGGTGGTCGAGGCCGTTTACGGCGACGATATGGACTACAAGACCCTTGAGGATTACCTCGTCGCCAAGTTTGAGCAGGGGCAGTATTATGTAAAGGCTGCCGATTCCGGATGCTATACCGAGCCCGCTGTCGTCGGTTCAGAGCTGGAGCAGAAATGCCAGAAGCTCAACGATACCTTTACCCAGAAGATAGTCTACGATTTCGATTACACTACCGAGACTCTCGCCGGAGATGCGCTCTCCAATCTCATTTCCTTCGACGAGGACAAGCTGGTGGTCACTGTCGATGAGAAAAAATGCAGGGACTATGTCGAGAATGTCCTTGCCAAGAAATACGACACCTACGATAAGCCGAGAAAATTCCACGCCACCCTCCAGGGTGATATAATCGTTGACAGGAGCGACGATGCCGTCTACGGCTGGTGGATAGACAAGGACAAGACCACCAAGGAGCTCATCAACATGATAAAGAGCGGAGAGAGCCACGAGGGAGTCAAGCCCGTTTATTACGAGCAGTACGGCTTTACCTACACCGGAGTCCCCGAAGCAAGAAGCGCAACGGACGATATCGGCACTACCTACTGCGAGATAGACCTTTCCGCACAGCATTTCTGGTATTATGTCAAGGGCAAGAAGACCTATGAGTGCGATATCGTATCCGGCCAGACCACATCCCTCGCAAGAACGACCCTCTGCGGAGTCTACAAGCTCTGGGACAAACAGACAAACTACCGTATGAAGGCCAGCAACTCCGACGGCGATAGCTGGGATACCACCTGCGATTACTGGAACAACGTCTCTATCTGCGGTATCGGTATGCATGACTCGGCATGGAGATATGCCTTCGGCGGCACTATCTACCAGTGGAACGGCTCTCACGGCTGCATCAATATGCCCTGGGCGGCTGCGAAGTATGTTTACGAGAACGTTCCGATAGGTACACCTGTCGTAATGTATTACAGCACAAAGAAGTGACCGTTGCAGGATCATCACGGCGGGAGAGCGGCTGCTCTCCCGCTTTTTCGTGCCCGGAAGAGCCTCTGCTGCCCTCTTGATTTTTCCGGGAAGCTGTGGTATAATTACCCTGTATAGCTTTTGAACGAATGGAGGCGAACGCTATGGATAAAGATTTTTCATCGGTGCTTTGGTACACCTTCCCCGCTGAGGATTGGAACGACGCTCTTCCCCTGGGCAACGGGCGCATCGGCGCGATGGTGTTCTCCCAGCCGCTTTCTGAGCGTATCTGCCTTAATGAAGACTCGCTCTGGTCCGGCGGGCCGAGAGAGCGCAATAACCGCTCGGCACGCGCAGAGCTGGAGAATGTCCGCAGGCTGCTGAAAGAGGAAAAGATAGCCGAGGCCGAGGAGATCGTCCGCGATGCCTTCTGCGGGACTCCCATAAATCAGCGGCACTATATGCCTCTCTGCGATCTCAATATATACGACACCGGGAACAAAGAGTGCGAGTTCCGGGAAAGATCTCTCGACCTGAGAACAGGCCTCTGTGCCACCGAATATACCGCAGGAGGGATAGTTTACAGGCGCGAAGCCTTCGCCTCTGAGCCCGATAAGGCGCTTGTTATCCGGATCACAGCCTCTGAACCGGGAGCCGTTAATGTCAGGATGACATTGGACGGCAGAGACGATTACTTCGACAGCAATTCCCCCAGGGATAACGGCATACTCTTTTCCGGCGCCGAGGGCGGCAGCGACGGTATCGCCTTTGCAGCCTGCCTCAGAGCCGCTGCAAAAGGCGGAGAAGTCAGCCCCTGCGGCAATTTTCTCGAAGCCCGGGGCTGCGACGAGCTGCTCATAGTCCTGACAGCGCAGACCTCATTCAGATACAGCGACCCGGCGGCACAAGCTGTCTCCGAAGCGGAGGCGGCTCTGGCAAAGGGTTGGGATGCCCTCCTCAGGACCCATCTTGACGACTACACCGCCCTCTATGAACGCTGCCGGATAGATCTTCCCGACAACAGCGGCGGAGCTTCTGCCCTGCCTACCGACCGGCGTCTCTCCGAATTTGCTTCCGGCGGGCAGGATAATAAGCTGATAGAGCTATATTTCAACTTCGGACGCTATCTGCTCATCGCAGCCAGCCGCCCGGGGACGCTCCCCACCAATCTCCAGGGGATCTGGAACAAGGATATGTGGCCTGCCTGGGGCTGCAAGTTCACGATCAACATAAACACCGAGATGAACTACTGGGGCGCTGAGATAATGGGTCTCCCGGAGCTGCATACTCCCCTCTTCGACCATATCGAGAGGATGAGGCCGAGCGGCAGGGAAACAGCCGAGATAATGTACGGCTGCGGCGGATTTGTCTGCCACCATAATACCGATATCTGGGGGGACACAGCTCCCCAGGATCTCTGGATGCCCGGGACACAGTGGCCTATGGGCGCAGCATGGCTCTGCCTGCATATCTGGGAGCATTATCTTTTCACACAGGATAAGTCCTTCCTTGCGGAGAAATTCGATACTCTCTGCGAGGCAGCCCGGTTCTTTGTCGATTTTCTCACAGAAGACAACCGCGGCAGGCTTGTTACCTCCCCTTCTGTCTCCCCCGAGAATACATACATAACCGCAAGCGGCGCAAGAGGCTCGGTCTGCATAGGGCCTTCTATGGACAGTCAGATCATATATGAGCTTTTCTCGGCAGTCATCCGGGCTTCCGGGATCCTCGGAGAGCGCAGCGACTACGCTGAACGCCTCTGTGCTCTGCGGGAAAGGCTCCCGAAGCCGCAGATCGGCAAATACGGGCAGATAATGGAATGGGCTGAGGACTACGACGAAGCCGAGCCCGGGCACAGGCATATCTCTCAGCTCTTCGCCCTCTATCCTGCCGATATCATCTCCCGCAGGAAGACTCCAAAGCTGGCAGAAGCCGCAAGAGCGACCCTAGAGCGCAGGCTCAGCCACGGCGGAGGTCACACCGGCTGGTCGAGAGCGTGGATAATAAACCATTGGGCACGCCTCGGAGACAGCAAGAAGCTCTCCGAAAACATCAGAGCGCTGCTTTCGAGCTCCACAGCCCGCAATCTCTTCGATATGCACCCGCCCTTCCAGATCGACGGCAATTTCGGCGGCTCCGCTGGAATAGCTGAGGCTCTGCTGCAATCTCACAGCGAAGAGCTGGAGCTGCTGCCCGCCCTCCCCGAAGAATGGAGCGAGGGCTCATTCAAAGGGCTCAGAGCCAGAGGCGGATTTTCGGTTGACGCGGAATGGTCGGAAGGAAAGCTCACAAAGGCTGTGATAAACCCCTCTGTCAGCCGGAGCTGCACTGTCGTCTGCGAAGAAGGCAGCAGGATCCTTTGCGGCGGAGAGAGCGTCGGCTCGTACAGCGGCGGCGCCCTGACCTTTGAGGCGGAAGCCGGAAAGAGCTACACCCTTTCCCCCCCGCCGGTAAATCCAGATTCAGTATGTTAAGGTGGTATTTGATGACTAAGACCAGATCTCTCAGAGCCTCAGCGCTTGCTGCGGCAGCAGCGATCCTTCTGACCGGCTGCGGAACGAAGATACAAGAGAATGAGAACAATCCGAAGCCGACAGAGACCGTCACCGAGGCTCCGAAACAGACTACTGCTCCGGCAGCTACCGAAGCAGCCCCGGAAGAGCCCGAAAAGCCTGAGGAAGCTGTCATAACTCCTGCGGCTCTCCCCTTTGCCGAGTTCGATCAGACCTTTGAGGCCGAGGACGGCACCCTCTCCGGCAAGGCGGAAGTCAAGGACGAAAGAGAGGCATTCTCCGGAAAGGGCTATGTCGCTTCGCTGGACAAGGACAGCGGCATAGAGCTGAGCTTTGAAGCCCCCGAGAGCCAGTATTACGATCTCTCAGTCGCGGTAGCGGCTTCAAAGAAAAGCGTCTGCTCGCTGGCAGCAAATGCTGTCCATATCGGAGATATAACTGTCCCCGAGGACGATAAGTTCGCCCTTGTCACCTTCTCGAACATATATCTCGAAAAGGGCAAGGTCAATCTCGCCATAACCGGGAGCTCCGGCAGCGTCGATGTAGACTATGCCGCAGCGAAGGCCAGCACAGAGATCAGAGACCTGAAGCTCTCTCCGATCAAAGGGACGCTGGTAAATGCCAACGCCGATGCCAATGCCAGAGCCCTCTACGCCTATCTCTGCGACAATTACGGCAAACAGGTCCTCACCGGGCAGCACGACACCGTCGGCACTCTTACCGAGACCCGCAAGATATATGAGCTCACAGGGCGCAACGCCGCCATACGCTTCGGCGACCTTATGCCCTTCACCCAGGATATGATAATGGGCGAGAACGAGATTCCCTATGCTCAGAAATGGGCGGAGGAAGGCGGTATCGTCAGCTATATGTGGCATTGGATCGACCCTATCGGCGGCAAGAGCTATTACTCCGACCAGACCGATTTCGATCTCTCCAAGGCCGTTACAAAAGAAAAGATCGCAGAGCTCTCTCCCGATGAGCTGAAAAAGCTCCACGACGACAAAAAGATCTCTGACGAATGCTACGCTATTGTCGGGGATATAGACAAGATCTCCGAAAAGCTCAGGGTCCTTCAGGACAGCGGCATAGCTGTGATCTGGCGCCCGCTGCACGAAGCCTCCAACGGCTATTTCTGGTGGGGACACGACGCTGCCTCCTATAAGTGGCTCTGGAACCTGCTCTATCAGAGACAGACCAATTACCACAAGCTGAACAACCTTATCTGGGTATGGTCTGCACAGAACGCCGGATGGTATGTGGGAGACAAGCTCTGTGATATCGTTTCAGTTGATATCTACGACAAGGGAAATCTCTCCGCACATCCCGAAAGGCTGGTGTTCCTGCAAAAGATAAGCGCTGTCAAGCCCGTCGCTATGAGCGAGTGCGGAACTACGCCTTCAATACAGTCCATTGCTGACAGCAAGGGCTACTGGAGCTATATCGGGCAGTGGGGCGGCAGCTATCTTCTGAACGAAGACGTCTCCTTTAATCCCGAATACAACAAAGAAGAGGATATCAAGCTCTTCTACTCCAATAATCTGACGGTGACCCGTGACGAGCTCCCCGACCTCAAGGCAGCCGCCGCACTTATCGCAGAAGAGGACAAGAAGAAGGCCGAAGAGCAGAAGACTGCCGAAGAGAGCAAGAAAGACGACAGCGGCAAGGCTGACGAGAGCAAGAAAGACGACAGCAACAAGGCTGTCGAGAGCAAGAAAGACGACAGCAGCAAGGCTGACGAAAGCAAAAAGCCTGCCGACAGCAAGCAGGACGACTCAAAGCCCGATGCCGATGCAGCCTCCGGGGCAGAATAAAGAATATCATAAAAGCCGTATATCCGCGTGGATATACGGCTTTTTTTCAACGATCATACAGGCTCTTCCAGCTCCCAGAAGTATCTTCTGGCAGAAGCAGGGAAATCAGTCATGACACCGTGCTCCGGGTCATAGAAAACGCCCTCGCAGTAAAGCGACCAGTGCCAGCATCTGGGAGTCTCCAGGCTGAGAAAGCAGAGCTCCGGCAGTTCGCTCTTATCCCTTACCGGCACTCGCCTGTCGCTGACCTTGAATCCGGCAGCTCTAAGAGTATCTTTCATTTCAGTGAGATCGGTCTCGCGGCAGTTCCCCAGCATATCGCAGATCTTCTCCGGGGTCGTCCCCAGCAGCATAGCCAGCACAGCCTGCCCGCACTGAAGATCTGTCGGCTCATGGATGTAATCAACAATCACAGCTATCCCTCCGATAGTGATGATAACACGGCCGGGCGGGGATGTCAAGCGCATAGGCGGAAATATCCGCAAAAATCGGTCAGAGAGAGCTGCATTCAGCACAAAACTTATTGCAAGATCCGCAAAAATGTAATAAAATTTTAATAAAGGCTAAAATATGAGGAGGCATAACACTATGAGCAGGATGAGCCCGGAAGCTGAAAAAATAATGGCCGAGCGCTTCGGAAGAGACAGCATCATCGCGCTGGCTACATCCGAGAACGGAGCCCCCTATGTCCGTTATGTCAACGCTTATTATGGCAACACCGCACGACCCGCGGCTAACGCCTCTGCACATCATCTGCTTGCCAGCTTTCCGTCATATTACCCAAATTCTCCTTGA